>JBKHXT010000229.1:0-17481 GCA_046565885.1 Acidimicrobiia bacterium | reverse complement strand
GAGCTGGGCGGCCCCCTCCGCTACGGCGACCGCCACGAGGACCGACCCACCCTCGGGAGCGGCCCTCGCCCCGTGGCCGCCGACGTCGTCCGGGCCTGCCGGCTCACGGCCCGGAGCCAGTGGCTGCTGGCCGGCGCGCTCGCGGCCGCCGGCGTGCTGCGGGGTCGACGGTGACCGCCACCCCCGGACCTCACGGCGGCGACGTCGTGCGCGTGGCGGCCGCCCTCGGTCGCGACCCGGCCGACCTGCTCGACCTGTCCGCCAGCCTCAACCCGCTGGCGCCCGACGTCCGCCCGGTCCTGCGGGCCGCCCTCGACGTCGTCGACCGCTACCCCGACGACGAGCGCGCCACCCGGGCGCTCGCCGAGGCCATGGACGTGGACCCGGCCCGCCTGGTGCTCACCAACGGCGGCGCCGAGGCCATCGCCCTCGTGGCCCAGCTGCGGCCGACCGGCTGGGCCGACGAGATGGACTTCTCCCTCTACCGGCGACACCTCCGCACGCTCGACCCGGCCGGCCCCCGCTGGGCGTCGGACCCGCACAACCCGACCGGGCGGCTGGCCGCGGCCGACGACCGGGCCGACGTGCGCGACGAGGCCTTCCACCTGCTCGCCACCGGCCGCTGGACCCGGGGCGACGAGGGCGCCACCGCCCTCGGCTCGCTCACGAAGGCGTGGGCCATGCCCGGCATCCGGGTCGGCTACGTGCTGGCCCGCGACGACGCCGAGGCCCAGGCGCTGCGCCGGCTGCGCCCCCGCTGGGCGGTGAACGGCCTGGTGTGCGCCGGGCTCCCCGCGCTGCTCGAGCTGGCCGAGCCCGACCGCTGGCGCGACGGCATCGCCGCCCTGCGCCGACAGCTCGTCGACCTGCTCGCCCGCCACGGGCTCGCGCCCGAGCCGAGCGACGTCAACTACGTCTGGATCCCGGTCGCCCCCGGCCTGCGCGAGGCGCTGCTCCCCCACGGCGTCGTGGTGCGCGACGGCGCGTCGTTCGGCCACCCCGACGCCGTCCGCATCGCCGTGCCCGACGCCGCCGGGCTCGACCGCCTCGCCACCGCCCTCGACCGGATCGACCCCCCAAGGAACCGCACGTGACCCTCGACGACCTCCGCGCCCGGATCACCGACCCGTCCACGGACCCCGACCGGGCGGACGCCGCTGCGGCGGCGGCGCAGCGCTGGGACGGCCGGGCCAAGCCGCCGGGCGCCCTCGGGCGGCTCGAGGACCTGGCCGTCCGGGTGGCGGCCATCACGGGCCGGTGCCCGCCGGCGGTCCCGTCCGCCCCCGCCGTGCTCGTGTTCGCCGGCGACCACGGCGTCGTCGCCGACGGCGCCAGCGCCTGGCCGAGCGAGGTCACCGGCGCCATGGTGCGGGCGATGGCCGCCGGCGGCGCCGCCATCAACGCGTTCGCCACCACCGTCGGCGCCACGGTCACCGTCGTCGACGTCGGCGTCGCCACCGACCTCTCCGACCTCACCCCCGGCTCCTCGACCGTCGAGGTCCAGCACCGCCGGGTCCGTGCCGGGACCGCGAGCATCGCCCACGGCCCCGCCATGTCGGTCGACGAGGCGCAGGCCGCCGTCGAGGTGGGCACCGCCGTCGCCGACGAGGCGATCGACGCCGGCGCCGACCTGCTCGTCGGCGGCGACATGGGGATCGGCAACACCACGCCGTCGGCCGCCCTCGTCGCCCGCGCCACGGGCCGGCCGGCCGCCGAGCTGGTCGGTCGTGGGGCCGGGCTGCCGGAGGCGGGCCTCGCCCGCAAGGCCGCGCTCGTCGACGCCGCCCTCGAGCGGGCGGCCGCGGTCTCCGATCCGCTGGCGGTGCTCGCCGAGCTCGGCGGCCTGGAGATCGCCGCGCTCGCCGGCATGCACCTGGCCGCCGCGGCCCGACGCGTGCCCGTCGTGGTCGACGGCGTCATCGGCGCCGCCGCCCTCTGCGCGGCCGAGGCCCTGGCGCCCGGGACCGCGGCCCACGTCATCGCCGGCCACCGGTCGGTGGAGCCGGCGTCGGGCGCAGCGCTCGCCCACCTCGGCCTCGAGCCGGTGCTCGACCTCGACCTGCGTCTCGGCGAGGGCACCGGCGCCTGCCTCGCCGTCCCGCTGGTGCAGGCGGCGTGCCGGGCGCTGCAGGACATGGCCGACCTGCCCGGCTGACGCCGCCGTTCCGTGGCCGCTGCCAGCTCCGTTCCGTGGCGGCTGCCAGTTCCGTTCCGTGGCCGCTGCCAGTTCTGGCGGGGTGGGCAGCCCTCCGGCGGATGGGCCTACAGCGCCATGCGGTCGAGGACCATGTCGACGACCGGCTCGCCGGCCTCCTCCTCGGCCCGGACCAGGCGCTGGGCGCTGGCGCCGGTGTCCCGCGTCAGCATCTGGGTGATCAGGCCCTCGACGACGGCGTGGTCGCCGAAGTGCTCGAGCCCGGGGCGGGCGGCCTCCACCAGCGACCGCACGACGTCCGGCGCCGGCCGGAGCGACAGCGTCCACGGGTCGACCAGGTCGCGGCGCAGGCCGTGGCGCGCCGCCCGCCACATCGCCGAGCGCAGCACCTGCTCGTGCGGCACCGGCCCGAGCGAGGTCGGCTCGTTCAGCGCCGTCCAGCACAGCCCCCGGATCAGCCCGGCGGTGGCCACGGCGTCGTCGACGTACAGGAACGTGTCGCAGACGCGGAACTCGATGGTCGGGTGGCGCAGGGACGGGCGGATCCACCAGTAGAGGTGGGTCTCGTCCTCGATGGCGTCGACGGCCTTGAGGTCGGCGATGAGCTGCTCGAGCTCCTCGGGCGAGGTGACCTCCGGCGGCATGCCCGCGGTGGGCCAGCGCGACCACACGACGGTGCGGTAGCTGGCGTAGCCGGTGTCCTCGCCCTGCCAGTACGGCGAGTTCACCGACATGGCCAGCATCGTCGGCACCCACGCCCGGGCGGCCTGCATGATCGTGAACCGCTCGACCGGGTCCTCGACGCCGACGTGGACGTGGCAGCCGCAGATCACGTGCTCGTGCGCCAGGCGGCGGAAGCGGCTCGTCATCTGGGCGTAGCGCTCCTCGTCGAGGTCGACGGCGACCTGGCGCCACGACGAGAACGGGTGCGTGGCCAGCGCGGCCGCCGAGATGCCCAGCTCCTCGCCGGCGTCCCGTAGCGTCCGGCGCATGGAGCGCAGGGAGGCGCCCACCTCGGCCAGGTCGGTGCACACCGGGGTGTCCACCTCGATCTGGCACAGGTTCAGCTCGGCGCACACGTGCTCGCCGAGCGAGGCCGAGCCCTCGATCAGCTCGGGTGCCCGTGGCGCCAGCGCCCGGGTCTCCCGGTCGATGACGAGGAACTCCTCCTCCACGCCGAGCGTGACCGCCGAGCCCTCGGACGACCGGCGGGGGACGTCGACGGTGTCGGGGTGGACGCGGTCAGCAGGCGGCGAAGGGTGCTGCATCCGGCCTCTCTTCCCCGCCTCGACGGCCACCTAGGCGTCGTGGCACAGGTCTGGCAGGACCCGTCGCGGGGAACGTCCGGTCGGTGCGTCCACTCGTCGGCATCACCAGCCCACCCGCGCAGAAGCGCTCACCGGTGCTCGGGGTGGACCGGGCCCTCACCACCCTCGACCGCGCCTACGTGGAGGCGGTGGACGCCGCCGGCGGGGCCGCCGTGGTCCTGCCCGTCCAGCAGCCCGGGAACGCGGCCACGCTGATCGAGCGCATCGACGGGCTCATCCTCTCCGGAGGCGGCGACGTGGCGCCGGAGCGCTACGGCGCCGAGCGCCACCCGGAGGTGGCCGGGGTCCACGAGGACCGCGATGCCTGGGAGGTGGCCCTCATCGCCCAGGCGCGGCAGCGGGAGCTGCCGGTGCTGGCGATCTGCCGGGGCCTGCAGATCCTGAACGTCGCCCTCGGCGGCACCCTCATCCAGCACCTCCCCGAGCACGAGATCGGGCGGGCCGACCCCCACCTCGTGCCCGACCGCTTCGACGAGGGCGCCCACCGGGTGCAGATCACCGCCGGATCCCGCCTGGCCAAGGTCCTCGACCAGGACCAGGTGGTGGTGAACACCCTGCACCACCAGGCCATCGATCGCTGCGCCGACGAGCTCACGGTGGTGGGGCACGACCAGCACGGCCTCATCGAAGCGGCCGAGCACCCGCACGAGCCGCTGCTCGGCGTCCAGTGGCACCCGGAGCTGATCGTGCACCACCCGCCCCACCACCGCCTGTTCCGCTGGATCGTCGACGAGGCGGCGGCGCAGCCCGGGGCCCGGTCGTGAGCGCCGAGGACGCCATGAACGACTACACCCGGATCATCGTCGACGAGGCGCGACGCCGGGGCATCGAGGTGGAGGTCCTCGACGCCGAGCTGGGCGAGCTGGTGCTGCGCCTCGGCGAGGAGGAGCACCACGCCTTCCAGTCCCTGAGCGACCTCACCTCCGCCGTCGCCTTCCGCATCTGCGACGACAAGCTCCTCACGCGCCGGGTGCTGGAGCGCGCCGGTCTGCCGCTGGCGCCGGGTCGGCTGGCGACCGGCGACGACGACGCGTTCCTCGCCGAGCACGGGCAGGTCGTCGTGAAGCCGTGCCGGGGTGAGGGCGGCGCCGGCATCTCGGTCGGGGTCGACGATCCGGCCGAGCTGGCCCGAGCGGTCGCGAGCGCCCGTGCGCACTGCGGGCGGGTGCTGCTCGAGGCGGTGGCGCCCGGCGACGACCTGCGCGTCCTCGTCATCGACGGAGAGGTCGTGGCCGCCTCCGTGCGACGACCGCCCGTGGTCACCGGTGACGGCGAGCTCCGCCTCCGCCAGCTGATCGAGGCCTCGAACGCCGATCGGGCGTTCCCCGTCCCCCTCGACGACATCACCGAGGCCGACGTGCGCGCCGCCGGCCACGACCTGGACGACGTGCTGGCAGCCGGCGAGGAGCTGGCGGTTCGGCGGACGGCGAACCTGCACAGCGGCGGCACGATCCACGACGTCACCGACCGCCTGCACCCCCGCCTGGCCGACCTGGCGCTGCGGGCCACCGAGGTCATCGGCCTGCCCGTCGCCGGGGTGGACCTCATGGTCGAGGACCCGGCCCAGCCGGAGCCGGCGGTGGTCATCGAGGTCAACGAGCAGCCGGGGCTGGCCAACCACGAACCCCAGCCGACCGCCGAGCGCTACCTCGACCTGCTGTTCCCGCAGACCGCTAGGTGCTGATGAGGCGCATCGCCTCGAAGCGCGTGGCGTCGTTCGTCTTGAACAGGCCGCGCACCGCCGAGGTGACGGTGGACGAGCCCGGCTTGCGCACGCCGCGCATCGACATGCAGAGGTGCTCGGCCTCGATCACGACCAGGGCGCCGCGCGGCTCGAGCACCCGCACGAGGGCGTCGGCGATCTGCACGGTGAGCCGCTCCTGGACCTGCGGGCGGCGGGCGTAGACGTCGGCCAGGCGGGCCAGCTTCGACAGGCCGGTGATGCGGCCGTCGGTGCCCGGGATGTAGGCGATGTGGGCCTTGCCGATGAAGGGGATGAGGTGGTGCTCGCACGCCGAGTAGATCGGGATGTCGCGCACCATCACCATCTCGTCGTGCTCGGCCTCGAAGGTGACCTTCAGGTGCCGGTCGGGCGCGTCGTGGAGCCCGGCGAAGATCTCCGCGTACATCCGCGCGACGCGGGCCGGCGTGTCGAGCAGGCCGTCGCGGTCGGGGTCCTCGCCGACCGCCTCGAGGATCTCGCGCACCGCCGCAGCGATGCGGGCCTGGTCGACCTCGGGGGCGAGCGGCGGGCGCTCCTCGTCGTCGTCGAAGGGGATCTCGCTCATCGGCGGGTCAGGTGGTCCCGGAGGTGCCGGGACGGAACCGCCAGCGCAGGCGCCAGCGGGCGCGCTCGGCGGTGGGCCGGGCGCTGACCGGTGTGGGCGCCGGGGTCACGACCTCGGCCTCGCTGGCGGTGACCGGCGCCCGCTCGGGCTCGGCGTCGACCGGCGCCGGCGGCTCGACCGGCGCGGGCGGGGCGTCGGCGAGGCCGGACGGGTCGGGGTCGACCCAGGTCTCGATGTCGCCGAAGATCGCCTGCAGCTCCTGGTCGCCGAGCGTCTCGTGCTCGAGCATCTCCTCGGCGAGCTTGTCGAGCGTCGACCGGTAGGTCGTGAGGATGGCCTCGGCCCGGGCGTGGGCGTCGTGCAGCAGCGCCCGCACCTCGGTGTCGATGGTGGCGGCGACCGAGTCGGAGTAGTTGGCCTCGTGGCCGTACTCCTTGCCGAGGAAGACCTCGCCCTGCTTGGCGCCGAGCGCGATGGGGCCCACGGCGTCGCTCATGCCGTAGGTCGTCACCATGGCCCGGGCGATCTCGGTGGCCTTGTCGATGTCGTCGGCGGCGCCGGTGGTGATGTCGCCGAACACGATCTCCTCGGCGGTGCGCCCGCCGAGCAGCATGGCGAGCCGGTCGATCAGCTCGGACTTGGTGTGGGTGTAGCGGTCCTCGGTGGGCAGGGCGAGGGTCCAGCCCAGCGCCCGGCCGCGGGCGACGATCGAGACCTTGTGGATCGGGTCGCAGTGCTCGAGCAGGTGGCCGACCAGGGCGTGGCCGCCCTCGTGGTAGGCGGTGACCCGGCGCTCCTTGTCGGACATGACCCGGGTCTTGCGCTCCGGGCCGGCGAGCACGCGATCGATGGCGGACTCGACCGTGCGCATGTCGATGGTGTCGACCGAGCGGCGGGCGGCCATCAGCGCCGCCTCGTTCATGAGGTTGGCCAGGTCGGCGCCGGTGAAGCCGGGGGTGCGGCGGGCGATGACCGTGGAGTCGACGTCGTCGGCCAGCGGCTTGCCCTTGGCGTGCACGTCGAGGATGGCCTTGCGCCCCTCGAGGTCGGGGCGGTCGACCACGATCTGGCGGTCGAAGCGACCGGGCCGCAGCAGGGCCGGGTCGAGGATGTCGGGGCGGTTGGTGGCGGCGATGAGGATGACGCCGGTGTTGGCGTCGAAGCCGTCCATCTCGACCAGCAGCTGGTTGAGCGTCTGCTCGCGCTCGTCGTGGCCGCCGCCCATGCCGGCGCCGCGGTGGCGGCCGACGGCGTCGATCTCGTCGACGAACACGATGGCCGGGGCCTGGGCCTTGGCCTGCTCGAACAGGTCGCGGACCCGGGAGGCGCCGACGCCGACGAACATCTCGACGAAGTCGGAGCCGGAGATCGAGAAGAAGGGGGCGCCGGCCTCGCCGGCGACGGCCCGGGCGAGCAGCGTCTTGCCGGTGCCGGGCGGGCCGACGAGCAGCACGCCCTTGGGGATCTTGGCGCCGATGGCCTGGAACTTGGCCGGGTTCTGGAGGAACTCCTTGATCTCCTGGAGCTCCTCGACGGCCTCGTCGCAGCCGGCGACGTCCTCGAAGGTGACCTTGGGCTGGTCCTTGCTCCACTGCTTGGCCTTGGCCTTGCCGAACTGCATGACCCGGCTGCCGCCGCCCTGCATGGCGTTGAGGAAGAACAGGAACAGGCCGAACAGGAGCAGCAGCGGGAGGATGCTGAACAGCAGCGAGACCCAGACCGACTCCTGCTGCTGGTCGGTCTCGATGTCGATGGCGGGCTCGGCCTCGGCCAGCTCGGTGGTGAGCTCGTCGGCGAACTCCGACGGGTACGACACCGAGTACTCGGTGCCGTCGCGGAGCTCGCCCTGCACCGCGTGGCTGCGGTCCTTGATGGTGGCGGTCTCGACCTCGCCGTCGGCGACGAGCGTGCGGAACTCGTTGAGCGTGAGGTCCTCGGCGTCGGAGCCGGAGCGGAGGAACGACGACGCCACGAGGGCCGCCACCAGGGCGAGCGCGACGTACAGGAGCGTGGGGCGGCGCAGCTTCTTCTTCACAGTCCGCACAACGCTACCGGCCCCTACTCCGTTCCTCGATAGTCGGCGATGTGCGGGAGGTTGCGGTACCGCTCGGCCACGTCGAGGCCGTAGCCGATGACGAAGGCGGGCGGGATCCGGAAGCCGATGTAGCGCAGGTCGAGCTCGGCCTGCTGGTTGCCCTCGCGCACGAGCAGGGCGCACACCTCGAGCGACGCCGTCCCCCGTGACTCGAGGGTCTTGCGCAGGTACCGCAGCGTGAGCCCGGAGTCGACGATGTCCTCGACGATGATCACGTGGCGGCCGCCGAGGTCGACGTCGAGGTCCTTGACGATGCGCACGACGCCGGAGCTGCGGGTGCTGGCGCCGTAGGACGACACGGCCATGAAGTCGATCTCGAGGGGGATCGGCGTGGCCCGGGCCAGGTCGGCGACGAAGATGAACGCCCCCTTCAGGACCGACACGAGGATGGGGTTCTTGTCCTCGTAGTCGCGGGCGATCTCGGCGCCGAGCTCGGCGATCCGGGACCGGATCTGCTCCTCCGTGAGCAGCGTCTCGCCGATGAGGTCGTCCTGCAGGTCGGCCATCCGCCGAACCTAGCCGGGGCCTCCCGCACGCCCACCAGGGCCGACCACCCGCAGCCGCTGGCCCGACCGACGCACCGCGACCCCGCCGGCGACCTCGGCGCCCACCGCCTCCCCCCGTGCGACGGCGAGCAGGCGGTCGACGGCGGCGGCGTCCGGCGGGTGGCCGCCGAGGTGCGGTCGCAGCCACCGCCGCAGCGCCCGCGCCGCCAGCGGCGGCGGCGCCGCCGCCACGGCCGCGGCGTCGCTCGGGTCGAGCTCGGCGGCCAGCGCGTCGAGCAGCTCGGCATCGGCCCGCGCCAGGTCGGCCAGGCGGCACAGCAGCGGCACGACGTCGCGCTCGGCCACGTCGTCCAGCAGCGGCAGCACCTCGGCCCGCACCCGGTTGCGCCGGAACCGGGGGTCGGCGTTCGACGGGTCGTGGACGACCTCCAGCCCCAGCTCCTCGCAGATCGCCCTGGTCTCGGACCGGCGCACGGCCAACAGCGGGTGCTGCTCGCTGGTCATGCCGGCGAGGCCGTCGAGCCCGGTGCCCCGCAGGAGGGCGAGCACGACGGTCTCGGCCTGGTCGTCGGCGGTGTGCCCGTACAGCGCGCCCGGGCCGACGGCGGCGTGACGGGCCGCCCGGGCCCGGGCCTCGAGGTCCGGGCCCGGCCGGACGGGCGCGGCGACGGCCCGGAACCCGGTGCCGAGGCGCTCGGCGGCGGCGCGGACCACGTCGGCCTCCGCATCGCTGCCCGGTCGGAGCCGGTGGTCGACGTGGACGGCGGTGGGCGCCAGGCCGGCGTCGGCGGCGAGGGCGAGCAGCGCCAGCGAGTCGGCGCCTCCCGACACGGCGCACGTCACCGGCCCCTCGGCCGGGAAGGCGCAGCGGTCCCGGGCGGCGGCGAGGGCGGAGGCCACGCCGCTAGCCGTCGTCGACGACGATCCGCCCGGTGCGGAGGTGGTGGAGCAGGTCGGGGACGGAGTCGTCACCGACCTTGCGGGCGATGCGACGGAGGCTGGCGTAGACGTTCGACCGGCTGACCCCGAGCTGGGTGGCGGCGGCGCTGACCGACGGCGCGGCCAGCAGCGATCGCAGCAGCGCCCGCTGCTTCTCGGTGAGGTCGGCGCCGACCCGGCGCACGCCGGTGTCGCCGGCCGGCTCGTCGCGCACCCGGGCGTGCTCGAGCCGCGACAGGCGGGGCCGGGGCCGGGTCTCGGCGTCCTGGCCGCTCCCCTTCTCGATGCGGGCCAGCTCCAGCAGGGCGCCGGTCTGGGCGCGGAGGCGCTGCTCGCGCTCGGGGCCCCCGGCGAGGACGTCGTCGACGGCCGACCGCAGGTCCTCCGGCGTCACCGGCTTGACCAGGTAGCGCACGGCCCCCTCGATGCCCCCGCGCAGGCGGTCGTCGTCGGCGCTTAGCGCGGTCATCATCAGCACCTTCACCGAGGCGATGCGGTCGTCGAGGTGGCCCTTCAGCTGCTCGAGCACGCCCCAGCCGTCGACGCCCGGCATCATCACGTCGAGGATCACCACGTCGGGGACCTCGACCTGCACGGCCGCGAGCGCCTCCTCGCCGTTCGCCGCCGTCATGACGCGGTGGCCGTCGAGCTCGAGGTTGACCTGCGTCAGGTACCGGATGTCGGGTTCGTCGTCGACGACCAGCACGGACGCCACTCGGCACGCCTCCTCGGGCAGGTCAGGCGCCCATTCTGCCAAGCCCGCCGAGCTCGACCGGTGACAGGGCCTAGCGCGCCAGCTCCTGGGACAGCTGCACCCGCTCGACCCACTCGTGCGGCTCCTTGATCTCGCCGAGGGTGGGCAGCCAGCTGGGCCCCTGCCACACGGGGTCGAGGGCGTGCTTGCCGCCGCCGAGGCGCTCGACCTCGGCGATGAAGTCCTCGCCCTGCTGGTACTGGGCGAGCTTGCCCTCGAGGCCGATGAGGCGCTGCACCAGCTTGGTGAGCCCGGTGGCGGACTGGCGGCGGTTGCGCAGCACCCGGCCGAAGCGCTCGGCGGAGGGCACGTGCCCGGCGCCGGCGCGGTCCATGGTGACGTCGCCGTGGCCCTCGAGCAGGCTCATCAGGCCGCCGATCTGGTCGAGGGCGGCCCGCTGCTCGGGACCGGCGATGAGGTGGGCGATGCCGCCCTCGGGCACGGGGTGGCGACCGGCGCGCACCTCGTCGACCACCTGCTTGAGCGCCCGCAGCAGCACCAGGGGATCGACCCCCGCAGCGGACAGCGTCTTGTCGATCAGGCCGAGGTAGTGGTCGCGCATCCACGGCACGCCGGTGAACTGCGCCCGGTGGGTCACCTCGTGCAGGGCCAGCCACAGCCGGAACTCACGCGGCGGGAACCCGTACTTCTTCTCGAGGGCGAGCACGTTGGGACCCACGTAGTAGACGAGGTCCTCGCGGGCCTCCTCGTCGTCGGAGCCTCCGGCCACGAGCAGGTCGTACTGGCCGAGCACCCGGCCCGACATCCAGCCGAGCAGCAGGCCGACCTCGGCGGCGGCCGCCGCCCGCATGATGGGGACGGAGGGGCCCGAGACCCGCTTGCCCATGCGATCGCTGAGCGGGCCGAGCAGGCGCTGGAAGCTGGCGATGTTCGCCCGGACCCAGCCGGCCCGGTCGGTGACCTTGCCCTTCGCCGGACCGGCGAGGGAGTGCAGGCCGGTCTCGGCGGCGACGAGCTCCTCGGCGAGGGCCGTCAGCTCGGCGAAGTCGGGCTCGAGGGACTCCCAGTGGTAGCTGTCCGCGAGCGGCTCCCGGCCGGCGGCCCGAACGGCGATGCGCTCGGCGAGGTCCCAGTCGACCAGCTCAGCCACGCGGCTGGTCGACCCCCGGGTACTGCGGCTTGACGACCTTGCGCAGGTAGAGGACCACGGTCAGGACCAGGGCCGGGACCACGAGCGTGATCATGAGGACCACGGCGATCCAGAAGTGCCAGATGGGGGCCGCGAACATGGTGCGACTCTACGTGCCCACCGGTGCCGCTCCCCAGACGCGGCTCAGGCCGGTTCCGGGGTGGCCGGCGGCTGGTGGCCGATGGCCTCGGCGATGCGGGCGCGCAGCTGGTCGGGCACCCGGTCGCGGCACTTCTGGGCGATGTAGTGCTTGATCTCGGCCTCGAAGTCGAAGGCCTCGAAGCACGGCGGGCACCCCTCGAGGTGCTGCTGGATCTGCGCCCGCTTCTCGTCGGTGAGCTCGCCGTCGAGGAAGTGGTAGAGCTCGTGGAGCGTCTCGCTGCAGTCGCCGTGTTCCATCGGGGCCTCTGTCGGGATCTAGCCGGCGTTCGCCGGTTCGCTGTCGTCGGTGCTGCCCGCGCCGTCGTCGACTGGCTCGGCGAGCCCCCGGGCGACGGCGAACTCGTACAACTGCTTCTGCAGGGCTTTTCTTCCCCGGTGCAGGCGCGACATCACGGTGCCGATCGGGATGTCGAGGATCTCGGCGATCTCCTTGTAGGCGAAGCCCTCGACGTCGGCCAGCAGCACGGCCAGCCGGAAGTTCTCGGGCAGCGCCTCGATCGCCTCCTTCACCTCCGCCTCGGTGAACAGCTCGAGCAGCTCGTCCTCGGCCGAGCGGCCGGCGGTGGCGCCCTCGAGGCCCCCGAGCCGGCGGTAGAGGTACAGGTCCTCGACCTCGGCCAGGTCGGTCTCGTCCGGCCGGCGCTTCTTCGACCGGTAGATGTTGATGTACGTGTTCGTCAGGATGCGGTAGAGCCAGGCCTTGAGGTTGGTGCCCTCCTGGAAGCCCCCGAAGCCGCGGTAGGCCTTGAGGAACGTCTCCTGGACCAGGTCCTCGGCGTCGCTCTGGTTGCGCGTCATGCGGAGGGCGGCGCCGTACAAGGACTCCATGTAGGGCATCGCCTGCTCGGCGAACGTCGCCTGGTCGGCCATCGGGTCGACCCTATCCGAGCGGTTCGCGGCCTCCCGCGGTCAGGCGGGAGCGGCGTAGGCCACCACGTTCGACTCGTAGCTGCGCAGCGACGGGTTGAAGGCGCCGCCGCAGGTGATCAGCACCAGGCGGTCGGGGCCCTGCGGGTCGAACACGTCGTCGGGCAGCTCGTCCTTGTCGTAGGTGACCAGCTCGGTGACGACGTACCGGCGCTCGGACCCGTCGTCGAAGCCCACGACGACCTCGTCGCCGGGCTCGGCGCGATCCAGGCGGCGGAACACGCCGTCGACGCCGTCGTAGGCGATGTGGGCGGCGAGCACCGCCGAGCCCTCGCCCGGCGTGGCGCCGAACCGGTACCAACCGACCTCGTCGGCCGGCGGGATCTCCATCTCGCCGCTCGGTTCGACGCCCACCGGTCGGACCGGTGCGTCCTCGACGCCGACGGCCGGGACGGACAGGCGGGACACGACCGTGGTGGGCGCGGCGTGCTCCGCCGGGTCGTACCGGGCCGAGCCGACCTCGGCGACCTGGTCGGCCAGCGGCGACCGCCCGAGCGTGGTCGGCGGCGCCGGCTCGCCGACGGCCGCCTGGGGGTCGGGCGCGACGGTGGTCGCGGTCGCGCCCGACCCGTCGCCGGCCGGGGCGCCGCAGGCGCCCACGACCAGCACGACGGCGAGGGGCGCCGCGGCGAGGAGCCGACGGCGCCCCACGTCAGCGGGCCCGGACGGCGAGGAGCCGGCGGGCGGGCACGGCCAGCGCCAGCACGGCGAGGCCGGCCACGGCGAGGAGCCCGATCGGTGCGCCGCCGGCGTCGGCGACGGGGCTGTTGCCCGTGTTGACCGCCGTGGGGGCGGTGCCGAGGCCGGTGATGCTCTCGGTGAGGACCTGGATGGTGCCGCCGTCGAGCGAGCCGACCGCGTACACGATGAGGTTGGTGCCGTCCTCGATGGCGAGGTCGGCCGGGCCGATCACCACCGGCTCGGTCGCGCCCGCAGGGACGACCGAGGCGCTGATCGTGCCGACCGGCAGGTCGGCCGAGGCCTCGTTCGGGTTGGCGAGGCCGGTGAAGGCCGGCTGGCCGCCGGCGAGCACGTCGACCGCCGGGGCCGCCGCGGTGTGGCGGACGGTGAGGCGGCCCTCGCCGGCCGCCGTCGAGCTGGTGTCGTTGGTGAACGTCGACAGCGTCGGCTCGCCGGCCTCGGTGAGGTGGGCGATGATCGTCACGTTGCCGCTGCTCGGCAGGGTCACGTCGCCGGCGTCGATGGCGACGGTGTCGGTGCCGGCGGCGTTGACGGTCAGGCCGGTCAGGGTCTGGCCGGCGAGGCCGGACAGGTCCTGGGTGTCGCCGAACTGGAAGTCGCCGAAGACGACCTCACCGCCGGCGACGACGTCGACCGGGGTGTCGGGGATGCCGTGGATCAGGTGGATCCGGGCGCTCTCCTGGGCGCTCGCCGAGGGGGCGAGGACCAGGAGGAAGGCCGCCACGAGGGCGGCGATCGGCAGGGTGCGTCGCATGAGCTGCTCCTTGGTCGGAACGGTTGAGTGCCTTTCAGCCGCGTTTACGGAGGCTCGCTCGTGCACGGATGCCCGGGGTGCGGAATCCGGTGAACATCCCGTCTGCGCCGTTCACCCGGTACGCCGGGATCGCCTCGCGACGGCGCGGCGGGGCTCAGCCCGTCCCCGTGACCGGTGCGCGCCTCCGCCCGGCCGTCGGCGTGGCCGCGGCCGGGCGGGGACGTCAGCGGTACGGCGTGAACGTGCCGGCGGCGGGGTCGTCGAAGTCGGAGACGACGACGCCGCCGTCGAAGAGCGACCACAGGCGGTCCTGGACGACCAGCGCCCGGGACGGGAAGCGCCCGTCGACCGACACGGTGGCCCGCTCGGTGATGCCGCCGTCGGCGATGTCGAGCACGACCATGCCCATCCGGGTGGGCGTGAGCTCGCGGCCCGTCTCGTCGAAGGTGCCGTAGCGCTCGATCGGCACCACCACCGCCGACTCGGGCGCCCAGTGCAGGAACGCCTTCGGGTCGGCGCCGGCCTGCGACCAGGCATCGCGCTCGGTCCAGGTCTGCAGCTGGCGGGGGTCGGTGGGGTCGCTCACGTCGAACAGGGAGACGAGCAGCCCCTGGTCCACGCCCTCGAGCGTCGCGTCGCGCCCGATGCCGACCAGGCGACCGTCGCCCGCCGGGTGCAGGTACGAGGAGAAGCCGGGGATCTTCAGCTCGCCCACCGCCTCCGGGGACGTCGGGTCGCTGAGGTCGATGACGTAGAGCGGGTCGGTCTGGCGGAAGGTGACGACGTAGCCGACCGGCCCCATGAACCGCACCGACTGGATCGTCTCGGTGAGGCCGAGGCCGGTGACGACGCCGACCTCGACGAGGCGGTCGCCGTCGAGGCGCAGGACCCGGACGCTCGAGCTGCTCGGCTCGACCCCCTCGCCCGCCCACGGGTCGCCCTCGGTGGTGGCGATGCGCAGGTGGCCGTCGTGCTCGGACAGGGAGTACTGGTTCAGCACGTGGCCGGGCACCTCGCCGGCGGCGACGTGCGGGGCCGCGCCCTCGCCGCCGAGGTCGAACACGTGGAGCGCGGTCGTGGTGTCCGTCGAGGCGGCGGCGTCGGCGGCCGGATCGTCCGTGGCGGGGACCCAGCGGTTGGCGGCGAGGTAGAGCCGCTCGGCGGAGGCGTAGACCGTGCCGGCCTCGGCCACGACCGTGGTCGTGTCGGCCGGGTCGAACCCGTCGGCGAAGTCGACCCGCAGGATCGACGTCTGCGCGACGCCGGCGTTCACCTCGGGGACGAGCACGTCCTCGCACGCCACGATCTCGCCCTCGTCGGAGGTCGGCGCCTCCTCCTCGAGCACCGTCGTGCGGAACGACGGCAGCCAGTCGCCGATCTCGGTGTCGGCCACCCGCTCGGCTACCGCCTCCCGGGCGGCGGCGGCGCCGCTGCTCGTGCTCACGTCGCCCTCGAAGGACAGGCCCTCGAGGACCGGCTCGGGCTGGGGCCAGCTGGCGATCACGACGCGGGCCACGCCGTCGACGACGCGGGTGGTGACGTGGGTGCCCTCGAGCTCGGTGGTCTGCACGACCTGGGGGGCGGCCGGGTCGGACACGTCGAGCAGCTGCAGGACGGTGCCGGCCGGGAACGCCGGCGGCTCGATCGGGATGGGCGCCGGCTCCGGCACGGGCTGCGGCTCCGGCTCGGGCTGCGGGACCGGCGCGGGCTGCGGTTCCGGCGCGGGCTCGGGCTCCAGTTCCGGCTCGGGCTCGGGGGCCGGTGCCGGCTCGGTCGAGCCCGGCTCGATCGGCCGGCGCTCGGGCTCGACGGCCGGATCGACGAGGACGGGATAGACGAGCACCGGATCGACGGGAGCAGGGCCGCCGATGCTGCCGTCGCCCTCCACCGGCATGGGCATGCCGTAGCCCATCCCGCCGGCGACGACGAGCAGCCGGTCGCCCTGGAGCAGCAGCTGGCCACCCCACGAGGCCAGGCGGGTCCGGCTGAGCACGGCACCGGTGGCGCCGTCGAGCACGACCAGCTCCTCCTGGTCGACCAGGTACACGTGGTCGCCGTCGGTCTCGACGACGTCGGGCTCGTCGATGCCCGCCTCCTGCGTGTTGGTGCTCGACGTCCCGCCGGCGGTGGCGCCGCCGGCCGAGTCGGCGGCGGCCATGGCCTCGCCGCGGGCGACCGGTGCGGCGACGTCCGCCCCCTCCATGGCCACGTCCATGTCGCCACCGAAGCCGAACAGCTGGTCGGACAGCACGGAGGTCGAGTACGCCTGCATGTCCTCGAGCACGGCGTCGCAGCTGCGGTCGGCCTGCAGGAGCAGCGGGGCGGCGGCCGACTCGCCGGTCGCGAAGATGCCGCCCGTGGACGGCGGCGCACCGACCTCGTCGGTGCAGGCGGTGGCGGCCAGGGTGACGGCGGCCAGCGCGGCGACGGTCCGGATCCCCCGGCGGACGGTTCGGGTGCGCATGCGGATCAGACGTCGCCGACCCGGTTCCCGGTTCCCGGGCGATCGGGGGGTCGCGCTACCGTGGCCGGTCCCGCCCGAATAGCTCAGTCGGCAGAGCGACGCTCTCGTAAAGCGTAGGTCGTGGGTTCGATTCCCACTTCGGGCTCCACGCGGCGGCCCGCCGCTACAGCGGTGGCAGACCGACCACGAGCGCCTGCAGCAGGAGCAGCTCGTTGGGGTTGCGCACCAGCGCCTCGGCCGCCGCCTGGACGTCGCGCAGGGCCCGGACGTGCGACGACGGGTCGTGGGCGGTGGCGAGCCGGTCGCGGTACTCGCCGGCCAGCACGGCGAGGCCGAAGCGGATCTCGGCGGTGCGGTGCCGGCGCACCTCGCGCTTGTGGCGCTTCTCCAGCTCCTTGCGCTCGGTCGGGCGCAGCCCGTAGGTCTCGATCTGCTCCTCGAGCGCCTCGCGCTCGGCCTCGTGGCGCTCGTCGAGCGGGCCCTGGGCGGCGTCGATGTGGGCGATGACCTCGTCGACGAGGGCGGCCGCCGTGTGGCCGGTGCCGTCGATGCGGTGCGGGATCGACGCCCACGAGTCGCGCCGGACGACGAGCGACGCGTCGCGGGCGAGGAGGCGGGCGCGGTGGAGGTCGCCGCCGGCGGCCGCGGCGGTGGTGGCCGCGGTCTCGGCGTCGATGCCCTCGTGCACGAGCCGCTCGGCCACGGCGTCCTGGGGCACCGGCCCGAGGTCGATGCGCACCGCCCGGCTGGCGATGGCGACCAGCTCGTTCGGCACCTCCTCGGCGAGGATCACGAACACCGTGGACGCCGGCGGCTCCTCGATCGTCTTCAGCAGCGCCGGCCCGGCCTGCTGGACCTTGTGGAACTCGTCGAGGACCAGCACCTTGCGCCGCCCCTCCACGGGGCTGCGGCTCGCGGCGGTCACGATCTCTTCTGCGTCGCCGACGGTCAGCGATGCGCCCTCGGGCTCGAACACGTGGAGGTCGGGGTGCGCCTCGTCGAGGCACAGCTCGATCGCCCGCTCGACCTCCGCGCCCCGCTCGGCGGCGTCCAGGGCGAGGAGGGCGCCGGCGAAGGCCCGGGCGGCGGCCCGCTTGCCCGACCCGGCGGGGCCGACGAGCAGGTAGGCGTGCACCGGTCGGGCGGCGGCCGCCTGCAGCGACGCCACGGCCCGGCCCTGGCCGACCACGTCGTGCCACAGGTCGGCCCGCTCGACGATCGACTCCACGGGCACGGCGCTCACCGACCCATCCTGGC
>JBKHXT010000228.1:0-17719 GCA_046565885.1 Acidimicrobiia bacterium | reverse complement strand
CGGTCGAGAGCCTCGCCGTCGGACCGCCCGACGACCCGGCGACGACGATGGGCCCGCTCATCGGGCCGCCGAACCCCCGCCTGGCCCAGGCCTTCGCCGAGCTCGACCCCGGGGAGTCCTGGCTCGTGGCCCCCCGGCCCCTCGACGAGGCGGGCGAGACGTGGACGCCGGGCGTGCGCGCCGGCGTGCGGGCCGGCTCCTGGTTCCAGCGCACCGAGTGCTTCGGGCCGGTGCTCGGCATCGTCGCCGCCGCCGACCTCGACGAGGCCGTCCGGATCCAGAACGACAGCGCGTTCGGGCTCACCGGCGGCATCCACTCGCTCGACCCCGACGAGGTCGAGCGCTGGACCGGGGCCGTCGAGGTGGGCAACGCCTACGTGAACCGGGGCATCACCGGCGCCATCGTCCAGCGCCAGCCCTTCGGCGGCTGGAAGCGATCGAGCGTCGGACCGGGCGCCAAGGCCGGCGGCCCCGGCTACGTCGCCCAGCTCGGCACGTGGCACCCGACCTCGCCGCTCGACCGAGCGGTGTGGAAGGGCAGCGACGCCCGCTGGTGGCGCGACGTGTACGGCGCCGAGCTCGACCCGACCGGGCTGTTCTGCGAGTCGAACGTCCAGCGGTTCCGCCCGCTGCCGCTCGTCGGCCTGCGGGTCGGCCCGGGCGCGACCGAGGCGGAGGTCGAGCGGGTGCGCCACGCGGCGTCGACCTGCGGCGTGCCGCTCGTCGAGTCCCGCCACCACGACGAGGACGACGAGACCTTCGCCACCCGCCTCCCCGAGCTCGGCGTCGAGCGGGTGCGGGTGGTCGGCGCGGTCGGTGACGTGGTGCGCCGGGCGGCCGCCGACGCCTGGGTCCACCTGGCCGACGACCCGGTGACCGCGGACGGCGGCGTCGAGCTGCGCACCTACCTGCGGGAGCAGTCGGTGACCCGGACGCTCCACCGCTTCGGCAACCTCGTCCAGGCCGGCACCGCCACCCCCGGCCGCTGACCGAGCTGGCCTACCGATCCCCCCGCATGTGAGGGGATCGGTAGGCCAGAACGGGGATCAGAGCACGAGGAGGGCGCCGATGCCGAGCAGCACCACGCCGCTGAGGCGGGTGATGGCGGTCCGGTGCCGCTGGCCGATGCGCCGGGCGAGGGTGCCGGCGGCGACGGCGAGCCCGCTGTGCCAGACCGCGGAGGCGAGCAGGATGCCGGCCCCGAAGGTGAGCAGCGGGCCCGCGCCCCGCAACGTCGGCGGCAGGGCGAGGGCGAGGCCGGCCCAGGCCACGAGCGAGAGCGGGTTCACCAGCGTCATCACGGCGAGGGTGCGGGTCGGGCGCTGGATGCCGGCCACGACCTCACGGGCCCGGTCGGAGGCGACGATCGTGGCGGCGGCGACGGCGATCAGGACGACGCCCATCACGATCTCGAAGCCGCGCACGACGCCGGCGTCCAACCCGGCGACGAGGCCGGCACCGGTCAGCGCCAGGGGCAGGCTGACCAGGTCGCCGAGCACCACGCCGCCGGCGCCGGCGAGCGCCGCCCGTCGACCCCGCTCGGCGCCGAGGCCGAACAGGGTGAGGGCGACCGGGCCGACGGGGGCGACGAGGGCGAGACCGGTGACGAAGCCGAAGACGATGAGCACGACGCCAGGATGACGGTGTCGGCGGTGCAGTGCTTGCGCGATCTGCGGCGCGCACCGGCCAGATGCCGTAGGTTATGCGGCCATGGACGCCATCGACCGGAAGATCCTCCAGCTGCTGGTCGAGGACGGGCGGCTGTCGGTGACCGAGCTGGCCGATGCCGTCCACCTCAGCCTCTCCGCCGCCTCCCAACGCCTGCGCCGACTCCGCGAGACCGGCGCCATCGACCGCTTCACGGTCCGCCTCGGCAGCGAGTCCGTCGGGCGCCCCATCGACGCCCTGGTCGACCTGCAGCTCACGCCCGGCGCGCCGTGGGCCGGCATCGACGACGCCCTGCGCGAGCGGGCCGACGTGGTCGACGCCGTGCATGTCACCGGCGGCTTCGACTACCAGATCCGGGTGCGCACGGCGACGATCGGCGACCTCGACCGGCTGCTGCAGGAGCTGAAGGAGGACCTCGGCGTGCGGGAGACCTCGACCCGGGTCGTCCTCCACACCGTCGACGGCTTCCCGCGCGAGCCCGCCGTCTGAGGCCGCGCCGGCGGGGATCAACTGGCAACGGCGATTGCCACCAGTACCATCGACGTCGTGCCCAGCGACGCACCCACCCGCACGCCCTCGCGGTGGAACGGCCTGTCCACCGAGGAGCGCCAGCGCGAGCGCCGGCGCCTGCTCGTCGAGGCGGCGTTCGAGCTGCTGTCCAGCGAGGGCACCTCGGGCACGACCGTGCGCGCCGTGTGCGCCCACGCCCGGCTGAACCCGCGCTACTTCTACGAGAGCTTCACCGACCTCGACGAGCTGCTGGTCGCCACGTTCGACGACGTGTGGCGCCAGCTGCAGCGCCGGGTGGCCAAGGCCGTCGCCGCCGCCGAGGACGACGAGGCGGCCATGCGGGCCTCCGTCGACGCCACCGTGCGCTTCGTCGACGAGGACCGACGCCGGGGTCGCATCCTCTACGTCGAGGCGCCCGGCAACGAGGCGCTGAACGTGCGGCGGCTGCAGGCCGGCGCCGCCCAGATCGACCTCGTGCAGCAGGACCACTCGCGCCGCGACGGCACGTCGCACGACCCGCGCATCGGCCGCCTCGGCGCCGCCGTCCTCGTGGGCGGCTTCACCGAGCTGCTGGTGAGCTGGCTCGAGGGCCGGGTCGAGCTCGGCCCCGACGAGCTCATCGACGACGCCACCGAGGTGTTCCTCGCCGTCTGGGACGCCACCCGGCGGCTGCACGCCGCGGGCCGCGCCGCCGGCTGAGCCCCGGGCCGGTCAGCGCCCGGCCGGGCGGGTGACGATGACGTCGTCGGCGCCGTCGACCAGCAGCTCGGTGATCGGCTCGTCCACGTCGTCGAGCTCGGTCCGCAGCGCCTTCGACATCACGGCGTGCTGCAGGTACAGCGTCGTGATGTAGGTCAGCTCGAGGATCTCGACGTCGTCGAGGTGGCGGCGCAGGGCGTCGAACAGCCCGTCGGGGACGCGGCCGAGGTCGAGGGCGAGGCAGTCGGTGTAGGCGAGCACGAGGCGCTCGACCTCGCTGAAGCAGTCGGCGGCCGGCCAGTGCGCCACGGCGGCGATGCGCTCCTCGGACACGCCCAGGCCCCGCAGCGACTTGCAGTGCTGGGAGAACACGAAGCGGCTGCCGGCGGCCCAGCCCACCCGGCACTGACCCAGCTCGCGCAGCACCGGGTCGAGGCGGCGATCGGTCGACTGGTAGAGGGCGAAGCCCTGCACCGAGTGCTCGAGGACGTCGGGCGAGGCGGCGAACACCGTCCACCAGTCCCCCGGCGTCCCCGTCGACGTGCCCGGCTCCGCGACCGGGTCGCGGTCGCCGAACAGGAAGCGGTACATCCGCTGGACGATCGGGGCGTCGGACTCGTGGCGGGCGATCTGGCGCAGGCGGGGCATCGGCCGATCATCGGCGGTGCGGCCGCCCCGGTCAACGGCCGCCGAGACGGCGCCCGGCGGTCAGGGCAGCCGGGCCGTGGCGGCGTCGGCGAGGTCGTGGGGGCCGGAGGCGGGGTAGCCGCGGGCCGACCGGATCGAGGCCGCCCACCCCGACAGCACCTCGACCAGCCGGCCGTGGTCGTCGCCGAGGGCCTCGACGATCGGGCGGCACTGGCGATCGGTGGCGACCTCGATCTCCTCCCGGAACGCCCGGCCCTCCGTGGTCAGCTGCTGCCCGGACAGCAGCCCGCGCGCCTCCAACGCCGCCTCGGCGGCGTCGTACTGCTCGTCGCTCCACATGCGGGTGCGCGAGTACGAGCGGGCGGGCAGGCCCCAGTAGAGCTCGCTCAGCAGGCCGATCTGGCAGGCGTCGACGCCGGCCGAGGTCCAGGCCGCCACGTGGGCGTCGCCGCGGTACTCGCGGAGCCGATCTGCGAGGCGCCAGGCGTCGGCGAGCGGGTCGTCGAAGCGCTCGCACGCGGCGAGGCCGGCGTAGAGCGGCTTGCCGTGCGGCTCGAGGGGCGCCTCGGCCCGCTCGAGCAGCGACCGGACGTCGTCGACGCCCTCGGGCCGGTCGCCGAGGATGCGGCGGAGCTGGGCGACGGCGCCGTCGTCCCGGGCCTGGCAGATCGTCGGCGCGTCGGTCTTGCGCCAGCCCCGCTCGACGATGCGCTCGACCATGGCGTGGTTGAACACGCCGAAGGCGGCGGCGATGACCGACCCGGGCACCTGGCCCATGACCGAGCCGCGGCTGCAGAAGTACGACTCCATCTCCGGGCCGGCGACCCCGCCGAAGTCACCCGGGCTCGGCCCGTAGCCGAGGGCCTCGTAGTTCGCGTGGCACTCGGGCGAGAAGTACACCTGCCCGGCGAAGGGCTCGAGGGCGGAGGCGAGCGACCTCGCTCGGTTCGACAGCTGGCGATCGTCCACGGGTCCCCCTGGGTGCGGTCTGGCTACGTACGTTGCCAGTCTGCCCCACCGCCGCCGGCGGCGCCGCAGCTGCCGTGGGGCGGGTGGGGATCGAACCCACGACCAAGGCATTATGAGTGCCGCGCTCTGACCACTGAGCTACCGCCCCGGGCGGCGAACGGTAGCCCGTCGGCCCCTCGCCGGCGGTGAGCGGTGCGTACCGTGCCGGACGTGTCGAGCGCCCGGGAGCTGGTCGGATCCGAGGACGAGTTCCTGTTCCTCGCCGGCGACGAGGTCGTGCTCGACGCCCCACCCGCGGAGGTGTGGCAGCGCCTCGAGGGCGACGCCCAGCGGCGGCTGCTGGAGGCGCTGTCCAAGCGCTTCGTCGGCCGCGAGGTGCTGGAGGACCTGCCGGACGGCTACCGGTGCCGCACGACCGCTCGGGTCTCCCTCGGACGCCGGCGCTCGTTCGAGTCGGTCGTGTGGCTCGAGGAGCCGACCTGCTCGGTGGAGGTGCAGCTCGGCGAGCGCACCGACCTGCGGTACACCACGACGTACGCGCCCGCCGGCGGCGGCACCCTCGTGCGCTGCGAGCAGGCCTACCGGGCGAAGCGCTCGAGCTTCGAGTCGACGTCGGTGGTCGGGGCGCTGCACCAGCGGGCGGTGGCCGTGGTGGCCGACCGGCTGGACGCCGCCCGCCGGCTGGTGGCGGGCGGCTGAGCCGAGGTCAGGTCCCGAGGGCGAGGCCCAGGGCCAGCAGGTTGTTGAACACGACGAGGCCGTAGATGGCCGACATCAGGTTCACGCCGGTCTGCTTCTCGTAGAGCACGTAGACGACGGCGAGCTTCACGACGAGCAGGGCGAGCATCGCCACCTGGAGGCCGATGTGGTGGATCATCGTGGCCACCACCGGGTTGCCCTCGGAGGCGGAGGTGAAGTTGGCCAGGATCGTCCAGGTGGTGGCGACGTCCGCGACCTGGAGGCCGGCGAGCAGCTGGTAGCGGCCGACGGCGCGGGGCTCGACCGCCGCGGCGGCGGCTCGGCGCTCGGCGGTCCGGGGGGCGGGCGGGGCGTACGTGGGGGCGGCGCTGGTCATGCTCGGTGCCTATCCAGGGATCGGCCGACCGATCGGGCAGGATCCGGTGAATTCGGCACGAACGGAACCCCGGCGGCGCCGATCGCCTCGGAGCGTCGTCGTTTCCGCCCGCTGCGGGCCGTGCCGCTCACGCAGCGCGCGGGGCGCGTAGGCCGAACGACCTATGCGGGGCGCCGGGCCCTCAACAGGGGACGGTGACCGAGCCCACGCGGGCGAGGCCGGCCCGGTCGCCGTCCCGGTACACCTCGTAGCGCGGCTCCGGCGGCATCTCGTACACGTCGGACATGAGCTGGGTCCGGTCCAGCACGTGGTCGAGGCCGGCGATGTGCCCGAGCTCGTGCATCAGCGTCGTGGCGACGAGGGGCGTGACCTCGCCGCCCAGGTCGCCGACCAGCCGCTGGGCGTTCAGGTTCACGTCGCCGGTGAGGTAGGTGGTGGTGCCGGTGAGCGGGTTGCGGCCGTAGGCGTTGGTGGCCCATGCCGCCGCCGTGTCGTTCGGGTCGGGGGCGGTCATGAAGGAGATGGTCACCACGCCGAGCATCCGCCGGGCGCTGCGGTGGTCGGCCGCCCGCCACGCGGTGCGGCCCACCAGCACCCAGTCCTGGCCCGTCGCCGTCGAGATGGCATCGAGGGCGTGGCGGACCATGGCCTCGAACTCGCCGTGCTCGGACGTCGGGATGCCCGCCGGGTTGGCGGCGACGTAGACCGGCCGGCACCGCGCCCAGCCGACCGGTCGGCCGGCGTCGCCGGTGGGGTCGAGGTAGGCCCAGCTGCCCGCGGGCGCGGCGGGCGCCGCCTCGGCCGGGCCCCGGAAGTCGCGGCGGCCGAAGGGCCCGGCGCCGGCCGAGCGCCCGAACTCGACCGAGTCCGAGAAGTGCAGCATGAGGTGGCCGCGGGGCATGCCCCGCCGGAGGTGGTCGAGCCAGAACGCCCGGCCACCCGGGTCGGGCGACCGCCGGAGCACGTTGCGGTAGACGAGGTCGACGAACCCGCCGTCATCGAGGGCGCCGTAGCGGGCCCGGAACTCGGGCGACGAGGCGAAGTCCTGGGCGACAGCGCCGAGCGGGTAGCCGAACCACCGGGCGTGGATGATCCAGTGGAGCAGGCCGTCGCTGTCGGGCTCGCGCAGGAAGAAGGCCCGGTAGAGCCGGTACACCGAGCCGTCGATCCCGTCGGGCGTCCCGTCGTAGACGACGTCGCTCGCGGTCTGCGCCCCGGCGGCCGGTGCGCCGGCTCCGGCGCCGACCAGGAGCGAGATCGCCACGAGCGTCGCCGCCACCGCGCGGGCGGCGGCGCGGCGCCGGCCTCCGGTCGTCGACTGCACGTCGACATGGTGCCCCACCGCGGTCGCCGCCGCACCGGCGGGCGAGCGGTTCGACCTCACGTCGCATCGTGCGCCGGGCACCGCGGATCGTGGCGCCCAGCTGCGGTTCGTGGCCATCCACGTGACAAATCGTCCGAACGCGGCACGTGGCCGCCTGCACGCGCCCCGTGCGGGCTCCCGCCCGGGGACGCCCATCCGTAAGGTGCGATCCGGACGAGGGGGAGGCCGTGGACGCCGACGCGCACGAGAGAGCCGACGAAGCCGAGCCCGACGGCGACGTCGTGGACCTGACCGGCAGCGGACCGCCGTTCTCGGTCGACCAGGTCGTGCGCTGGCTGCGCACCTCCGGGGGGTCGCTCTACGAGCGCAGCATGAAGTGCACGGCGGCCCGGCTGCTGGAGGCGGGCCTCGAGGCGTCGGCGCCGGCCGCGCTGCCGGCGTCGCACGCCCGCTGACCCGCTCGTTCTGGACCAGGGGACGACCGGGGATGGACCGCCGGCTGGGGCCCGTCAGGGAGGACACCGTGACCACCAAGCTGCCGTCGAGCGACGACGCGACCGTCGAGATCGACCTCACCGATCCCGAGTTCCTCGATGCGCTGCTCGAGGAGCGACACACCCGTCGCTTCGACGAGCCGCACCTCATCGACTGGCTGCGCTCCTCGGGCGGATCGCTCACCGACCGCCTGATGAAGAACCTCGCGGCCGACGCCCTCGAGCGCTACCGCACCCAGGGCTGACGCCCCCCTACCCCGGCGGGTCGGTGGCCTGCTCGGAGGTCCGGTGCTCGACGATGCGATCGTCGGCGGCGGCGTCGCGCGTCTCGGTCCGGCGGTCGGACTCCTCGAGGATCGCCGCCGCCTGTGCCTCGGGGTCGTCGCTGCCCGCGGCCTGCTCCTCGGGCAGCAGCTCGGCTCGGGAGGCGATGCGGTCGTCGTCGGGCGCAGCCATGGCCGCCCCTCTACCCGCGACCTCGTGCCGCCATGTGGCTCCGGGGGTGGGGCTCGAACCCACGACCCACTGATTAACAGTCAGTTGCTCTGCCAGCTGAGCTACCCCGGAAGGGATCGCCGACGATAGCAGCGGCCCCGCAGCCGTCCGAACCTGCCGGATCAGGATTCGAGGTAGTCGCGCAGCTTCTGGGAGCGGTGCGGGTGGCGCAGCTTGGCGAGCGTCTTGGACTCGATCTGGCGGATGCGCTCGCGGGTGACGCCGAACTCCTGGCCCACCTGCTCGAGCGTGCGGGCCTGGCCGTCCTCGAGGCCGAATCGCAGGCGCATCACCGCCTGCTCTCGCTCGTTGAGCTCCTCGAGCGCCTCGAGCACGGCCTGGTTGAGCAGCGTCTTGGTGGCCGCCTCGGCCGGGGCGTCGGCGTTCACGTCGCCGATGAAGTCGGCCAGGTTGGAGTCGTCCTCCTCCCCCACCGGCGAGTCGAGCGATAGCGGGTCCATCGAGATCTGCATGATCTCCCGCACCCGCTCGGCCGTGAGGTCGGCGCGCTCGGCGAGCTCCTCGATGGTGGGCTCGCGCTCGAGCTCCATGAGCATCGTGCGCTGGATGCGGTGGACCTTGTTGATCGACTCGACCATGTGCACCGGGATGCGGATGGTGCGGGCCTGGTCGGCGATGGCGCGGGTGATGGCCTGGCGGATCCACCACGTGGCGTAGGTCGAGAACTTGAAGCCCTTCGTGTAGTCGAACTTCTGCACGGCCCGCATCAGGCCGAGGTTGCCCTCCTGGATGAGGTCGAGCAGCTGCATGCCCCGGCCCACGTACCGCTTGGCGATCGAGACCACGAGCCGCAGGTTCGCCTGGATCAGCTCGTCGGTGGCGCGGTCGCCGTCCTTGGCCGCCCGCTGCAGCTTGCGCCGCTCGTCGAACGGGAGCGACTCGAGCTCGCCGGCGGCGGCCAGGTCGGCCAGGCGCGAGGAGGCGCTGGCGCCGGCCTCGATCCGCTTGGCGATCGAGACCTCCTCGGCGGCGTTCAGCAGGGGCACCCGGCCGATCTCGCGCAGGTACAGCCGCACGGAGTCGCTGCTGCCGCCCGCCGGCGGCTTGACCGCCTTGAGGTTCCGGGAGGCGACCCGGCGCCGCCGGGCCCGAGCCAGCTCGTCGGCCGGCGACAGGTCGTCGTCCTCGCCCGGGTCGGCGAGGTCGTCGACGTCCTCGTCGAGGCGCACCCCGGCGCGGGCGCACGCGGCCTTCAGTCGGGTCAGCAGGTCGGCGGTGAGCTCGACGCGGAGCTGCACGAGGGCCTCGTCGAGGTGCAGCTCGCCGGACGCCCGGGCGGCATCGACGAGCGCCTCGAGCCGGTGATCCGGCACCGTCGGTTCTTCGACGACCTCGTTCATGACCTGCCCCCCATCCGGGAGGCGAACGTTAGCAACTCCCTGGCCGCCGCCTGCCCGTCGAGGTCGGGTCCGATCCGGTCGAGCAGCCGGGCGAGGGTGGCGAGGCGGTCGAGGTCGGGGTCGCGGGTCGACCGCGCCGCCGACAGCAGTCTTCGTCCGGTGGCGCGGACCTGGAGCAGCACCGGGTCGAGGGGGTCGTCGACCGGCTCCTCGACGGACAGGCGCGACAGGAACGAGGCCACCTCGGGCGGCGAGGTCTCGATCGCCTCGTGGATCGTGGTCGACGAGACCAGCGCCCGGTAGGTCTCGAGGTGCAGGTGCTCGTCGAACAGCGCCTCGTCGAGCCAGTCGACGACGTCGGCGGGCCGGTTCACCGCCAGGCGCAGCACCTCCACCGCCGGCGACGAGTCGCGCCGGGCCTGCGACGGGCCCGGCGCCGGGCGGCCGCCGGGCGGGCGGGGCCCCGGATCGCCGTCGTCCCCCGGGGGCACGGGACCGGGATCGCCGTCGGCCGCGGGCTCGTCGCGGCGGCGCCGGGGCGGCTCGGGCGCCACGGGGCGGCGGACGTCGCCGGTGGCGACCCGCTGGCGGAGGCGGTCGACGTCGAGGCGGCACCGGTCCGCGACCTGCATGAGGTACTGGTCGCGGACGAGGTCGTTGGGGTGCTCGGCGATCACCCCGAGCGCCTCCTCGGCGGCCCGCGCCCGGTGCTCGGCGGAGTCGAGGTCGGCGCCGTCGAGGATGCGCGACAGACGGAACTCGAGGAACGGCCGGGCGCCGGTCACGGCGTCGACCAGCCGCTCGGGCGACTCGAGCGCGAGGTCGGCGGGGTCGACGCCGGCCGGGATGGCGGCGACCACCACGTCGAGGTCGAAGCGCGACTCCCACTGGTAGAAGCGGTCGGCGGCCGCCTGCCCGGCGGCGTCGGCGTCGAAGGCGAGGACGATGCGCCGGGCGAAGCGCCGCAGCAGCTGGACGTGCTCGTCGGTGAGCGCGGTGCCGCAGGTGGCCACCGCCCTCGGGATGCCGACGCGGAAGAACGCGGTCACGTCGGTGTAGCCCTCGCAGACCACGACCTCGTCGGCGTTGACGATGCCCGCCTTGGCCCGGTCGAGCCCGAAGAGCACCCGCGACTTGTCGTACAAGCGGGTCTGGGGCGTGTTGACGTACTTGCCGCCCTCGCCCCCCGGCATGATGCGCCCGCCGAAGCCGATGGGCGTGCCGTCGGGGTCGTGGATCGGGAACAGGATGCGGTTGCGGAAGAAGTCGTTGACCTTGCCCCGCCGGTTCAGCCGCCCGAGGCCGGTCTCCTCGGCGTCCTTCTTCGACAGGCGCAGCGAGCGGGTGAGCTGGTCCCAGTCGTCCGGGGCCCAGCCGATGCGCCAGGCCCGCACCTCGTCGCCGTCGAAGCCGCGGTCACGCAGGTAGCGGCGGGCGCCGGCGGCGTCCGGCGACGACAGCAGGCGCTGGTGGTACCAGTCCTCGGCCTGGGCGAGCACGTCGGCGAGGCGCTTGCGCTCGGCCCGGGTCTTGCTCTCGCCCGGCTTGTCGTAGTTGAGCGTGATGCCGACCTTGGACGCCAGGCGCTCCACCGCCTGCACGAAGTCGAGGTGCTCCTGCTCGCGCACGAAGGTGATGGCGTCGCCCGACGCCTGGCAGCCGAAGCAGTGGTACAGCCCGTCGACGGCGTTGACGTAGAACGACCCGGTCTTCTCGGCGTGGAACGGGCACAGGCCCCGCCAGCGCGACCCGACCTGGCGCAGCTGCACGTACTCGCCGATGAGGGCGACGATGTCGGTCGCGGCTCGGACCCTGGCGATGTCCTCGTCGACGATGCCCACTCAGGGCAGTTCTACTCCCCGGATGCGCTGCCCGAGGTGCCGGATCCCGTGGCCGCCGGCGGGGGCGGCGACGAGTCCTGGTGCGGGGTGCGCCGGCCCGGGATGCCGTGCGTGGACACGTCGGGCTCCTCGCCCTCGGGCAGCGGGTTGGCGATCGACAGGCCGATGGCGACGGTGAGCACGACGGCGATCACGCCGAGCGAGAGGAACGTGGGCATGTGGTACCACTCGCTGATCAGCATCTTGATGCCGACGAACGCGAGGACGATCGCCAGGCCCTGCTGCAGGAACCGGAAGCGGTTCCGCAGGTCGGCGAGCAGGAAGTAGAGGGCTCGCAGGCCGAGGATGGCGAAGGCGTTCGAGGAGAACACGATGAACTCCTCGCGGCTCACGGCCAGGATCGCCGGGATCGAGTCGACGGCGAAGATCACGTCGGACGACTCGACCACGACGAGCACGGCGAACAGCGGGGTGGCCAGCCGTCGGCCGTTCACCCGGGTGAAGAGCTTCTGGCCGTCGTACTCGTTGGTGGACGGCACGACCTTGTTCACCATCCGGAGGATGAAGTTGTCCTCGGGGTGGACGTCGTCGTGCGTGGGCCGCAGCAGGCGGATGGCCGTGAAGAGCAGGAAGGCGCCGAAGACGTAGATCACCCAGTGGAAGCGCTCGAGGATGGCCACGCCGCCGAAGATGAAGATGGCCCGCAGGACCAGGGCGCCGAAGATGCCCCAGAACAGGACCCGGAACTGGTACTTCTGCGGCACGCCGAAGTAGCTCATGATCAGCGCCCACACGAAGACGTTGTCGATGCTGAGCGACTTCTCGATCAGGTAGCCGGCGTAGTACTCGCCGGCCGCGTCGCCGCCCTGCCAGACCAGCATCACGATGCCGAAGGCGAGGCCGATGCCGATCCAGATCGCCGACTCGATGGCCGCCTCCTTCGTGGAGACGGCGTGGGCCTCGCGGTGCACGACGAGCAGGTCGACGAGGAGCATCGCGAGCACCACGACCCCGAAGACGGCCCACACCCAGCCGGGCGTCGAGAACGAGACGAAGTTGTCGGAGGTGGTCTCCGACGCGGCGAGGATCAGCGGCACCGGGCGACCATACCCCTGGTCCGCGGGGGCGATGTCCGGCCCCTTGCCCGGTTCGCGGCTTGTGTGTTACCGTCGGTAACCATGACGCCGCTGCTCGCCGCCGAGGACGCCGGCACGCTCGGGGGCAGCGCCCTCGCCTCCTGGGCCCCGGTCAACACCCTGCTCGCCGCCTACGTCGTCGTGGCGGCGCTGTGGTGGCTGGGCTCGCCGGCCCCCGGCGACCGCTGGCCGCTCGGCGCGCTCCAGCGCATCGGCCGGGGGCTCACCCGCGTCACCGGCATCCCGGGCTGGGCGGCGATCGCCATCGGCCAGTCCCTGTTCGCGCTGCTGCTCGCCGGTGTCGGGTTCTACAGCGACGTGGCGTGGCACATCGCCCTCGGGCGCGACGAGGTCCTGTTCACCGCCCCGCACACCGCGATCCTGCTGGGGCTGATCGGCATCCTCGCCAGCGCCGTCCTGGGCACCATCGTCGCCACCCTCGACGGCTGGGCGCGCGGCTGGCGCGTCGCCGGCCTGCGGGTGCCGTGGTCGCTGCTCCCGCTCGCCGCCCTCGGCGTGGGCGCCGTGTCCGGCTTCCCGATAGACGAGGTCTGGCACCAGGCCTTCGGCGTCGACGTCACGATGTGGAGCCCCACCCACATGCTGATGATCCTCGGGGCCAGCTTCACCGGGCTCGGCGCGTGGCTGGTGCTCGCCGACACCGGCGTGCGGCCCGGAGACTCCCGCTGGGCCGGGTTCCTCCACGGCTTCGCCGCCTGGCTCACCCTGCAGGGCCTGGTCGCCAGCCAGGGCGAGTTCAGCTTCGGCGTCCCCCAATTCGCGCAGGTCTTCCAGCCGATGCTGATCTCGATGGCCGCCGGGCTCGGCCTGGTCGCCATCCGCCTGGTCCTCGGCCCGGGCCGGGCGCTGCTCATCGCCGTCATCTACGGCATCACCCAGTTCGCCGACCTCGGCCCGAGCGGCGGGCCGGTCGAGACCCGCCACGGCGCCACGTTCCTCGTCTCGGCGCTCGTCGTCGAGGCGCTGGCCGCCGTGCTCGGCACCGACCGGCGCCTGCGCCTGGCGGTCGCCTCCGGCATCGGCATCGGCACCGTCGGGCTCGCCGGCGAGTGGGCCTGGAACGCCGGCGCCCACCAGGGCTGGGAGGCGTCGCTGCTCCCCTACGCCGTGGCGACCTCCGTCGTCGGGGCCGTGGGCGCCGCCATCCTCGGCGCCGGCTTCGCCCGGGCGTTCCCGTGGGCGCCCGCCGGCCGGCGCATCGGCGGCGCCGCCGTGGCCGCGGGCCTCGTGCTCGTGGCCGTCCCGGTGCTGTGGTTCCTCCCCCGCGACGTGGGCGACGTGCAGGCGGACGTCTCGCTCGAGCGGGTCGGCACGACCACCTTCGGCGTCGACGAGGTCGAGGCCGAGGGGGCGGTGGTGACCGTGGCGCTCACGCCGCCGGACGCCGCCGACGGCGCCCACTGGTTCCAGGCCACGTCGTGGCAGGGCGGGGGGCTCGTGCTCGAGGACATGGTCGAGGTCGAGCCCGGCGTGTGGCGATCGGAGGGCCCCGTGCCCGTCGAGGGGCTGTGGAAGACGCTCGTGCGGCTGCACCGCAGCGGCGACGAGCTGATGGCGGTCCCGATCTGGTTCCCGGACGACCCCGAGATCGGCGAGCCCGAGATCCCGGCGGTCGACCGGTCCATCGCCTTCGGCGCCGAGAGCCAGTACCTGCTGCGCGAGACCGAGGAGGGCGATGCGCCGTGGCTGCCGCCCGTCGTGCACGGCTACCTGGCGCTCACCGCGCTCGGCTGGTTCGCCGCCTTCGCCCTGGCCGTGCACCGCATCGGCGGGGCGGCGGCGCCGGCCGCGGCGCCGGCACCGCGCGAGCGCGACCCCCAGAGGGCCTGAGCCCTCCGGGAGGCCGGGAACCAGGGTCGGGGCGGCGACGTCAGATCCCCCGGACCGCCCCACCGGCGGTCGCAGACCCGCCGGCCGCACCGGCCCTGACGAGGAGGCCCCCGCCCCCCATGCCCACCCGCACCCGACGCACCGCCGCCCTGCTCGGCGGCCTCCTCCTCGCTGCCGGCGCCCTGGCCGCCTGCGGCGACGACGACGACGTGGACACCGCCACCGGCGACGTGCCGGAGGAGTCGCTCGACGAGGGCGCCGCCTCCGATCCGGCGGCCGGCGCCTGCCTCGAGGGCACGACCGACTGCGTGGACACCCCGATGGACCCCGACGAGAGCGTCTCCTCCCCCGCCGACGGCGGCATGGATCCGGCCGACGGCGACGCCGACTTCCCGAGCGACGAGGCCCGCCAGCGGGCCCAGGAGCTGCTGGGCACCGCCGAGTCCGAGCTCGAGATCGGCGCCGACCTGCGCATCGGGCGCCGGGGCGACGAGCAGTTCATGCTCACCGAGGACTACGTGCTCGGGCGCATCACGGTCGAGCTCGACGACGACGGGTCCGGCTCCTACGTGGTGACCCAGGCCACGGTGGAGCTGCCCGAGGGTCCGGAGACCTGCACCCTCGACCAGGACTGAGCCGGCTCCCGCCCCGGGGACCGAGGGCTCAGCCGCCCCGGTCCCTGGGTAGGGGGTTCCGACATGAGCCTTCGGCACGCGCCCGCGATCCCCGGCGTCGAGCTGTACGAGGTCATCGGCTCCGGCGGCGCCGGCGTCGTGTACCGAGGACGGCAGCTGGCCTTCGACCGCCCCGTCGCCGTGAAGGTCTCCGCCGCCGACGGCACCGACGGCGCCACGCGCCGCCGCTGGGAGCGCGAGGTCGCCGCCGTCGGGCGGCTCTCGAACCACCCCAACGTCGTCCCCGTCTTCGACGCCGGGATCACCCCCGAGGGGGCCGCCTACCTGGTGATGGCCCTGGTGCCGGGCGGCACGCTCGGCGACCGCCTCCGCGACGAGGGGCCGCTGCCGGCCGACGAGGTGGCGGCCATCGGCTCGAAGCTGGCCGCCACCCTCCACGCCGTGCACGCCGCCGGCGTGCTGCACCGCGACATCAAGCCGGACAACGTGCTGTGGTCGCCCCACGGCGAGCCCCAGCTCACCGACTTCGGCATCGCCCGCCTCGCCGACCGCACGGCGACGCTCACGCACTCGGTGCAGGCCACCGTGTCCTACGCCGCACCGGAGGTGCTGGCGGGCCAGGAGGCCACCGAGGCGACCGACGTCTACGGCCTCGGCGCCACCCTCTACGCCTGCCTGAGCGGGCGTGCGCCGCACGCCAGCGCACCCGACGAGCACCCAGCCGCGGCCATGGCGCGGGCGCTCGAGGAGGATCCGCCCGCGCTCGCCGACGACGGCGTGCCCGTCGCGCTGGCCGCCGTCATCCACCGGGCGATCGCCCGCGACCCGGCGGACCGCCAGCCCGACGCCGCACGCCTCCGCCACGACCTCGACCGCGCGGCCGAGCACCTCGACCGCGGGTCGCCGGGCCCCGACGCCACGGCGGTCATGACCGCGGCGGCGCCCGTGGGCACCCGGCTCACGACCCGGGAGCCCACGCAGGTGGAGGCGGCGGTCCCGCCCCGCACGCCGCCGGCCGACCCCGACGGCGACGGCCACTCCGGCGGCGGCGCCGGCCGCGGTGCCGTCGACAGCGCCGGCCACACCGCCGGCCGCGGCGGCAACCGGGCCCTGTGGCTCGGCGTGCTCGCCGTGGTGGTCCTGGCCGTCGGCCTGCTCGTCATGCAGGCGATGACCGACGACGGGGGCGGCGGCGACACGGCCACCGGCACGACGGCGCCGGAGGCGTCGGCCCCGCCGGAGACGGAGCCGCCCGCCACCACCGACGAGCCGTCCACCACCACGACCGCCGAGCCCACCACCACCGAGCCCGAGCCGACGACCACCACCGAGGCGACGACGACGACCGAGGACGACGCCGGCGGCGCCGACGGCCCGGCCGACCTGGCCGTCACCTACTTCCAGCTGCTCGACGACGACCGCCTCGACGAGGCGTGGCAGCTCACCACCTCCCGCTTCCAGGCCCAGCAGGACCGGGGCGACTGGGAGGCGTTCTGGGGCGGCGCGGACGTCGACGTCGTGGGCGAGCCCCGCGTCGACGAGGGCGCCGGCGTCGTGGTCGTGCCGCTCAGCTACGACGGCCAGCGCGAGGACTACCGCCTCGACGTGGTCCGCCGCGGCGGCGGGTGGCTGGTGGACGGCCCCGTGGGTGGCTGACGCGACCGACGGGCGGGATCAGAAGCCGAGGCGCTCGCCGAGGCGCTCGCGCAGCCCCTCGATCGGCACGCGCTCCTGGGCCATCGAGTCGCGCTCGCGGATGGTGACCGAGCGGTCCTCGAGGGTGTCGAAGTCGACGGTCACGCAGAACGGCGTGCCGATCTCGTCCTGGCGTCGGTAGCGGCGGCCGATGGCCTGGGTGACGTCGAGGTCGCACATGTAGTGCGGCTGCAGCAGCGACAGCACCTCGTCGGAGACGCCGACGAGCTCGTCCTTCTTCGACAGCGGCAGCACTGCCACCGTGTACGGCGCGATGCGGGGGTGGAAGCGCAGCACGGTGCGCTGCTCGTCGTTCACCACCTCCTCGTCGTAGGCGGCCATGAGGAAGGCCATGGCGGTGCGGGTGGCGCCGGCCGCCGGCTCGATGACGTGGGGCACGTAGCGCTCGCCCGTCGCCTGGTCGAAGTACTCGAGCTTGGTGTCGGAGTGGGTGGCGTGCTGGGTGAGGTCGTAGTCGCCACGGTTGGCGATGCCCTCGAGCTCGTCCCAGCCCCACGGGAACAGGAACTCCACGTCGGAGGTGCCCGAGGAGTAGTGGCTGAGCTCGTCGGCGTCGTGGGCGCGCAGGCGCAGCTTCTCCTTCGGCATGCCGTGCTCGACGTACCAGTCGTAGCGGGCCTGGCACCAGTGCTCGTACCAGCGCTCGGCCTCGGCCGGCGGGACGAAGTACTCCATCTCCATCTGCTCGAACTCGCGCGTGCGGAAGACGAAGTTGCCGGGCGTGATCTCGTTGCGGAACGACTTGCCGATCTGGGGGATGCCGAACGGCGGCTTCTTGCGCGACGTCTCCAGGATGTTCTTGAAGTTGAGGAACATGCCCTGCGCGGTCTCGGGGCGCAGGTACACCTCGGCGCCCTTGCCCTCCACCGGGCCCGCGTGGGTCTTGAACATCAGGTTGAACTGGCGGGCCTCGGTGAAGGTGCCGTGCTTGCCGCACTCCGGGCAGGTGTTCGGGTCCTCGAGCTTGTCGAGGCGGTGCCGGGTCTTGCACTCGGTGCAGTCGACGAGCGGGTCGGTGAAGTTGGCCAGGTGGCCGGACGCCTCCCACACGGCGGGCGGCGACAGGATCGACGCGTCGAGGCCGACCACGTCGTGGCGGAGCTGCACCATCGAGCGCCACCACGCGTCCTTGACGTTGCGCAGCAGCAGGACGCCCACGGGGCCGTAGTCGTAGGTGGACCGGAACCCGCCGTAGATCTCCGCCGACGGGAACACGAAGCCCCGCCGCTTGCAGAGGTTGACGACCTTGTCGAACAGCTCGTACGTGGCTTCGGCCATAGGGCCGGGCAGCCTACCG
>JBKHXT010000227.1:0-4974 GCA_046565885.1 Acidimicrobiia bacterium | reverse complement strand
ACTCGACCGGCTCGACCGTCACGAGCGAGGGGGCGTCGGGCACCTGCCGAGCGTAGGAGGGCCACCGATAGGGTCTGCCCATGGTGGACGTGCACCCCCTGCTGGCGCTGCCCCTCGACGAGCTGCAGGCCCGGGCCCGAGCCGTCCGCGACGCCCGCACCGGCACCCGGATCACCTACTCCCCCAAGGTGTTCATCCCGCTCACGATGCTGTGCCGGGACAGGTGCGGCTACTGCACGTTCGCCCAGCCGCCGGCCCGGCTCGAGTCGCCGTACCTGACGCCTGACCAGGTGCTGTCGATCGCCCTGGCCGGCGCCCAGGCCGGCTGCCACGAGGCGCTGTTCACGCTCGGCGAGCGGCCCGAGCTGCGGTACCCGGCGGCGGCGGAGTGGCTGGCCGCCAACGGCTACGAGAGAACGGTCGACTACCTGGCGGCGATGTGCCGGCTGGTGCTCGAGGAGACGGGCCTGCTCCCCCACGCCAACGCCGGCGCCCTGTTCCCCGACGAGCTGGCCCGCCTGCGCGAGGTCGCCCCGTCGCAGGGGATGATGCTCGAGACCCTGCGCGACGACCTCGAGTGCCACCGGGGCTCGCCCGACAAGGAGCCCCAGCGCCGGCTCGACACCCTCGAGGCCGCCGGCGAGCTCGGCATCCCGTTCACCACGGGGATCCTGGTCGGCATCGGCGAGGACCCGATCGACCGCATCACCGCCCTCGAGGCAATCGCCGAGAGCCACCGCCGCCACGGCCACGTGCAGGAGGTGATCGTCCAGAACTTCCTGCCCAAGCCCGGCACCGCGATGCACAAGGCGCCGGCCTGCCCGCCGGACGAGTACCTGCGCGCGATCGCCGCCGCCCGGCTGGTCCTGCCGCCCGAGATCCACCTCCAGGCGCCGCCGAACCTGTCCGACGACTTCGGCGTCCTGCTCGACGCCGGCATCGACGACTGGGGCGGCGTCTCGCCCGTCACCGCCGACCACGTGAACCCCGAGCGGCCCTGGCCGGCGCTCGACCGCCTCCGCGAGGTCACCGAGGACCGTGGGTTCACGCTCGCCCCCCGCCTCACGATCTACCCCGAGCACGCCCTGCGCCCGGAGCGCTTCCTCGACGAGGGCCTGCGGTTCCCCGTGCTCGACCGGTCCGACGCCGAGGGGCTCGGCCGCGACGACCACTGGTACTCCGGCCACGAGGACCCGCCGCCGGTGCTCGTCCCCGCCCGGGGCTCGGCCGGTGGCGCCGTCGGCGAGGTCCTCGCCGGTGCCCTGCTCGGCCAGGAGCTGGGTGTCGAGGAGATCACCACCCTGTTCGGCGCCCGCGGCCCCGAGGTGGCCCAGGTCGCCGAGGTCGCCGACGAGATGCGCCGCGAGGCCGTCGGCGACGTCGTCACCTGGGTCCAGAACCGGAACATCAACTACACGAACGTGTGCACGTTCAAGTGCCGGTTCTGCGGGTTCTCGAAGGGCCCGCTGTCGCTCAACCTGCGCGGCACCCCCTACCTGCTGTCGCTCGACGAGATCGCCGGCCGGGTGAAGGAGGCCTGGGACCTGGGCGCCACCGAGGTGTGCCTCCAGGGCGGCATCCACCCCGACTTCGACGGCGACTACTACATCGACGTCACCAAGGCGGTGAAGGACGCGGCGCCGGGCATCCACGTCCACGGCTTCACCGCGCTGGAGGTCACCGAGGGCGCCAAGCGCCTGGGTGAGCCGCTGGCCGACTACCTGCGCCGGCTCATGGACGTCGGCCTCGCCACCCTGCCCGGCACCGCGGCGGAGATCCTCGACGACGAGGTGCGGGCGCTGCTGTGCCCGGACAAGATCGACACCGAGGAGTGGCTCGACGCCCACCGCACCGCCCACCAGGTGGGCCTGCGCTCGAACGTCACGATCATGTACGGCGCCATCGAGCAGCCGGTCCACTGGGCCCGCCACATCGTGCGCACCCGCGACCTGCAGCGCGAGACCGGCGGGTTCACCGAGTTCGTGCCGCTCCCGTTCGTGCACATGGCCGCGCCGATGTACCTGCAGCGCAAGGCCCGCCGTGGCCCCACCTTCCGCGAGGCGCTGCTCATGCACGCCGTCGGGCGCATCGCCTACCGGGGGGCCATCGACAACATCCAGGTGTCGTGGGTGAAGATGGGCCGCTCCGGCGTCACCCAGTGCCTGCAGGCCGGCGTCAACGACCTCGGCGGCACCCTCATGGACGAGAACATCTCCCGCGCCGCCGGCGCCAGCCACGGCCAGATGATGCAGGCCGACGACTTCCGCTCCATCGTCGAGCCCCTCGGCCGGCGCCTCGAGCAGCGCACCACCCTCTACGGCCGGGTCGCCACGCCCGCCTGAGGATCAGCAGGCGGCGGCCTGCCCGACCAGCGACACGAGGTCGTCGGGGTCGAAGGGCTTGCCGAGGAAGAAGTCGCGCGCCTGCAGCGGCACCGGCGCCTGCTCGGCGAGGCTGATGTCGGCGGTGAAGATCACGATCGGCAGCAGCTGGAGCGGGCCGGGCGAGCTGCGCACCCGGCGGAGCACCTCCCACCCGTCGATGCCGGGCATGCGCACGTCGAGCAGGACCACGTCGGGCACGGCGCCGCCGTGCAGCACGTCGAGCGCCACCTCGCCGGACTCGGCCTCGTCGACGTCGTAGCCGGACGCCTCGAGGATGACGCGCGCGACCAGCCGGACATCCGGTTCGTCGTCGACGATCAGCACGGCTCCCACGGCATCCCTCCCAGCGGTGGTCGCAGGGTAGGTCAGCCCCGACCCCGATCGAGGCACCGGAGCGGCTGTGCCATGCTCGCCCCCATGGCCGACCACGCGCAGATCAGCCGGGAGCGCATCGACGAGCTGCTCGACGCCGCCGGGGCCGTGCGCAACCGCGACCAGCTGGCCGACATCCTCCGCACCGCCATCGGCCTGGCCGGCGACGACGTCGACCGGCTCGACCTGAAGATCACCTCGGCGGCGCTGAAGGAGATGCGCACGGCGTTCAACGCGTTCAAGCCCTACGCCGACCGGGCGAAGGTGACGATGTTCGGGTCGGCCCGCACGCAGCCCGACGACCCCGTGTACCACCAGACCCGGCGCCTCGCCGAGGACTTCGCCGAGCGGGGCTGGATGGTCGTCACCGGCGCGGGCCCCGGGATCATGGCCGCGGGGATGGAGGGCGCCGGGCGGGAGAACTCCTTCGGCGTCACCATCAGGCTGCCGTTCGAGGAGGCGGCCAACCAGTTCATCGACGGCGACGACAAGCTCGTGGCGATGAAGTACTTCTTCACCCGCAAGCTGATGCTGGTGAAGGAGTCGAAGGGCTTCGTCGCCCTGCCCGGCGGGTTCGGCACCCAGGACGAGACCTTCGAGCTGTTCACCCTCCAGCAGACCGGCAAGGGCGTGCCCGTCCCCGTGGTGCTCCTCGACGCGCCGGGCGGCACGTACTGGCACGGGTGGCTGCGCTTCGTCGAGGACGAGCTGCTGCGCAACGGCCTGATCAGCCCCGGTGACCTCGACCTGTTCACGATCACCGACGACGTCGACGTGGCCTGCGCCGAGGTCGTCGAGTTCTACCGGAACTACCACTCGATCCGCTGGAGCGGCGACCGCCTCATCGTGCGCATGCAGCGGGGCCCCGACGACGCCCAGCTCGAGGAGCTGAACGAGACCTTCGCCGACCTGCTCACCCAGGGCCGGATCGAGCGCAGCGGCCCCACGCCGGCCGAGCGCTCCGGCGACGACCACCTCGAGCTCGACCGCATCGTCATGCACTACGACAAGTACCGCCAGAGCGACATCCACCGCATCATCCGGCACCTGAACGCCTGGGTCGGCTGAGGCCACCGGTACGCTGGCCCGCTCCATGCCGGCGGACCTCCCCCACCAGCACGACGACCTCCACGAGCTGCTCGCGTTCGACGACCCCGACGAGCACCGCACCTGGGTGTTCGACGTCACCTTCCTCACCAGCGCGTGGACGTGCATCTTCGGGCAGGGCTGCCCGGGCGTGCTCACCGAGGCCGCGCCCGAGCTGGAGCAGGGTTGCTGCAGCTACGGCGCCCACTTCGTCGACGACGACGACCACGCCGACACCCAGCGGGCCATCGCCCGGCTCACGCCCGAGCAGTGGCAGTTCCACAAGAAGGGCACGCGCGAGGGCGCCACCAAGCGCACGGCCGACGGCACCTGGATCACCCGGATGCACAAGGGCGCCTGCATCCTGCTGAACCGCCCCGACCACCCCGGCGGCGCCGGCTGCGCCCTGCACCAGGCGGCGCTCGAGGCCGGCGAGCGCCCCCTCGACTGGAAGCCTGACGTGTGCTGGCAGCTGCCGCTGCGGCTCGAGGAGCACACCGACGACCACGGCCACGTCACCTCGACGCTGCGGGAGTGGAAGCGCCGCGACTGGGGCGACGGCGGCGCCGAGTTCCACTGGTGGTGCACCGACGACCCGCTGGCGTTCCGGGCGGCCCGCCCCGCCTACGAGGTGCTGCGCGACGAGATCGTCGAGCTGGTGGGCGAGACGCCCTACCGGATGTTCGTCGAGCTGGTCGAGCGCCGCCGCGAGCTGGGCGGCACGCCCGTGCCGCACCCGGCGCTGCGCAAGCCGGTGGCCTAGGAGCCGAGCCGCCAGGCGAGGCGACCCATGAGCACGGTGCCCTCCGGCGGCGAAGCCGCCAACCGGGCTCCGGGAGGACGTGAACTGCCGGCGACGGTCCTCACGGGCCGTACGGGCCGCGGAACGACCGCAGCGGCTCCCAGAACTCGAGGCGGCTGGTGCGGTAGTCGTAGATGCTGCCGCCGATGGCGAACTGCTCGGTGGCGCCGGCGACCATGCCCTGCAGGTCGGTGACCGTGGTGTTGTCGCCGATGCCGCCGATGGTGTGGATCGGCGCCGACGGGTCGCCGATGCGCTCGCGCAGCAGGACCATGTTGGTCGCCGTGTAGGTGCGGGCGTCGCGCCAGTGGCCCCGGCGGTTCGTCCAGT
>JBKHXT010000226.1:0-5199 GCA_046565885.1 Acidimicrobiia bacterium | reverse complement strand
GGGGCGTGACCCGATGGGAGGGGGACTCGGCGTACCCGGGCGATCAGTCGGGTGCGACCGTCTCGGTCGCCGGCTCGGCGATCCACGTCGACTTCGGTGGCGCGATCATCGGCTCACCGGCGTCGCTTCGCTTCTCGCTGGCGTCCGAGTACGGCCCCCTGGAGGTCATCGGTTCCGACTTCGCACGAAGGGACGACGCCCCCGATGACGACCGGGCGGTCAGCTTCCCGTAGACGCGGAACGGGGACCCGCCGAAGCGGGCCCCCGTCACCGCATCTCGGTGATCAGCTCAGGGCTTGCCTTTGCCCTTGCCCTCGGCGCCGGGACCGCCGCCATCCTCGCAGGTGATCTCGCCCTCCGTCTCGGAGCAGTCGAACCGGCCGTTCGACGGGTTACCGCCGATCATCCCGTTGCAGAACTCGAAGACGTCCTCGGCCCGCTCCAGTCGCGGATCCTCGTTCTCCTCGTCATCGCCGTTGGCCTCGTCAGCAGCCTCCTCGAGCGCGGCGAAGGGTGGCGGGCTGCCGTTCTTGTCGTGGCCCTTCTTCTGGCCGTTGAAGTAGGCCGTGCAGAGGCCCTTGTCGTTGTTGCCGTTCGGGCCCGGGTCGGCGGTCGCCTGCGAGACCCCGAACAGGCCGAGCATCATCAGCGCCGCGCCGAGCGTGGCGATCATCTTCTTCATCTGGTGTTCCCCTCCAGGTTGGTTCCGGTGACCCCGCTGGTGGTTCGACGCCCGATCCCCTCGTTCCTCCCGGTAACACGAAGATCTGTCCCCGATCCACGAGATCTCCGCGGGACCTCGCACACTGGGCGGCATGCGCCGGCTCGTCGCCCTCCTCCTGGCCCTCGCCGTGCTCGCCCCGGCGCCGGCGGGCGCGCACGTGGAGCTGATCGAGTCCGACCCGCCCGTGGACGGCGAGGCGACCGAGGGCCTCACCTCCGTGGTCATGACGATGGCCGCGTTCGACCCGGATCGACCGGTCGAGGTCGAGATCACCGACCCGGCCGGCGAGGACGTCACCGCCGGCGAGCCGGACGTCGACGCCACCCGCGCCACCGTCGCGGTGCCCACCGAGCCGCTGCAGGCCGGTCAGCACATCGTGCACTGGCACGCCTGGGCCGACGACGGCGACGGCGAGTCGGACGGCACCTACACCTTTACGGTGGTCGAGTCGCCGGAGACGGGCTGGGGAATCTGGCTGGTCTGGATCGCCGCGCTGGGGATCCCGGCGGCGATCTTGCTCCGACCGGGTGCTCGCCGGTCCCGGGCAGACTGACCCGGTGCCCGGCCCCCTCCACGACGTCACCCACCTGGGCCTCGACGCCGACGACACGCTCTGGCACTCGGAGAACCGGTTCCACGAGACGCACCAGCGGTACCACGAGCTGCTCGCCGAGCACGTCGACGTCTCCTACGACGAGCTCGAGCGCCGGATGCTCGAGACCGAGCGCCGCAACCTGCGGCTGTTCGGCTACGGCGCCAAGGGCTTCACGCTCTCGCTGATCGAGACGGCCATCGAGGTCACCGACGGCAGCATCCCGACGTCGGCGATCGCCACGATCCTCGACTTCGGCAAGGACCTGCTCGACCACCCGGTGGAGCTGCTCGACGGCGTCGACGAGGCGATCGAGGCCTTCCGCGCCCGGGGCCTGCACCTGACCCTCATCACCAAGGGCGACCTCTGGCACCAGGAGTCGAAGGTGGCGGCATCCGGCATCGCCGAGCACTTCGACGCCGTCGAGATCGTGTCGGAGAAGGACGTCGCCACCTACCGCTCGATCCTCGACCGGCACGGCATCGCGCCGGAGCGCTTCTGCATGGTCGGCAACAGCGTCCGCTCCGACGTCCTGCCGGTGCTCGAGCTCGGCGCCCGGGCGGTGCACATCCCCTACCGCTACCTCTGGGCCCACGAGGCGGTGGAGGACCCGGGCGAGGAGCACCTCGTCGTCCAGGCGCTGAAGGACCTCGCCGACCTCTTCTGAGGCGGCGCGCAGCAGCGTGCCCGGGACGTGTGGGGTCTCCGGGCACGCCGGCGAGGGCGCCGCTCCTACCCGCCTGACCGGCGGGTCAGTCGGCGAGGGTGAACAGGTCGCCCTGCGCCACCGCGGATGGCGGGGCCGGGCCGGCCGTGGGCGGTCGGTCTTCGGGCGGTGGGTCCCAGTCGGTGCCGTCGCGGCGGACGAGGCGCTTGTTGCCGGTGGGGCCGGTGAGGCGCAGGTCGTGGCGGGTCTTGAGGTCGTGGCAGTGCCAGCACACCCAGGACAGGTCTTCGGTGCGGGTGTCGTGGGTGAGGGCCCAGCCCTCGTTGTGGTCGATGTCGAGCAGGTGCGTGGAACCGCACCGCTCGCACCGGCACCCCCGTGCCTCGAGCTCGGTGCGTTGGGCGGCGGTGACCTGGCGGCCGAGGTGGGTGACGTTGGCGACGTCGGTGCCCTTGCGGAACACCACGCTGAGGAACGCGTCGGACAGCAGCCGGCGCACGGCGGAGACCGACACCGGGCCGACGCCGGCGATCTCGCACGTCTCGTCGCCCTCGACCCGGCCCCGGTTCAGGGCGTCGGCGTCGATGAGGGCGATGACCTTCTTCTCCGGTCTCACCGCCTGCCGGCCCGGTGACCCCGGGGCTGCGCCGGTGGAGCCGAGCAGGAGGTCGGTGACGACGTCGGCGGCGTAGGCCTCGACCGGCTCCATCCGCCCGGCATGCCGGGCGTCGGCGAAGGCCCGGTCGACGAGCGGCTTGAGGCGGGCGTCGACCTCACGCAATCGATCGGCCGGCACCCGCAGCAACAGGTTCCCCATGCCGTCCGCGTCGTCCCAGCGGCGCACCTGGCGCGCTCGGTGCAGTCGCCGGGCCCGCTCCTCGCGGTCGCGGTCGGCTTTGGCCTTCTCCTCGGCGACCTTGCGTCGCAGGTCGTGCAGCGGCTGGCGGCGGGCGGTGTCGAGCAGCTCGTCCTCCGCCTCGGGCGCGACATCCGCGCCCTCGGAGACCTCGTCGGCCTGCTCCGGTGACAGGTCACCGCCACGCACCGCGTCCTCGGTCTTGGGCTGCGACGGCAGCCGCTTGGACGTCGACAGCTTGCGGCGGGCCGCCCGCGTGCCGGTACCGGTCCGCCGGGCGATGTCTTCCTCGGCCGAGCGGGCGCCGTCGCGCTTCCAGCGCCCCGACTCCTCGTACCGCGCCGTCATCCGCAGCACCGCCCCGCCCACCAGCCGATCGAGGGCGACGAGGGCGTCGAACACCGCCGGCGCCTCGCCCAACGAGATGGCGTTCGGCTCCAGGCGAGCGCACAGGGCACGGGTGCGAGCCACGAGCTCGAGCACCTCCGTCGCCGTCGCCGGACCCCCTGCCATGACGCCATGCTACTCGAACGTACGTTCGACCACAACCGGCTTCGACCCGTTCCTCTCGGACCGGAACAGCCGTCAGGCCGCATGCCACCACCCGGGCGCGGGTACGTAGGCGCCATGGCCGTCCAGCGACTGCTCGACCGCGACCCCGTCCGCTCGATCGACGACCACCGGGCCGTCGGCGGCTTGAAGGGCCTCGAAGACGCCCGGGCCGTCGAGCCGGAGGCGGTCATCAGCACCATCACCGACTCGGGACTGCGGGGACGGGGCGGCGCCGGCTTCCCCACGGGGAAGAAGTGGTCGACCGTCGCCACCAACGCCGCCAGCAGCGCGCTCGCGCCCACCGTCGTCGTGAACGCCGCCGAGGGCGAGCCGGGCACGTTCGGCGACCGCACGCTCATCCGCCGCAACCCGTACCGGGTCATCGAGGGGGCGCTCATCGCCGCCCACGCCATCGGCGCCCGCGCGATCACGGTGGTGACGAAGGAGAAGTACGCCGAGGAGCGCGACCTGCTGGAGATCGCCGCCAACGACCTCGTGTCGGGCGGTCACGCCGGCGACGTCGACGTCGACGTGATCGGCGGCCCCAGCCACTACCTGCTCGGCGAGGAGACCGCGCTGCTCGAGGTCGTCGACGGCCGCCCGCCGTTCCCCCGGGTCGCCCCGCCGTACCGCCACGGCTCCGTCGAGGTCGGTGACGGCGCGGGCGGTGCCGGCCGGCTGGAGCTGGCCGGCGAGGGCGGCGTCGCCCCGCCCACGCTCGTCAACAACGTCGAGACGATGGCCCACGTCCCCCAGATCATCGAGAACGGGCCCGACTGGTTCCGCGAGCTCGGCACGGCCGACTCCCCCGGCACGTCGATCTTCACCGTGTCCGGCGACGTGAAGCGCGGCGGCGTCGGCGAGTTCCCGCTCGGCACGCCGGTGGGCGAGATCATCGAGGAGCTGTCCGGCGGCCTCACCAGCGGCGACATCGCCTTCGTCCTCAGCGGCGTGGCCAACGGCATCCTCCTCGGCGACCAGCTCGACACGCCGGCCACCCACGGCGCCATGGAGGCGGCCGGTTCGGGGCTCGGCACGGGCGGCTTCATCGTCTTCAGCACCGACACCGATCCAATCGCCGTCGCCCAGGGCGTGTCCCGCTTCCTCGGCGTCGAGTCGTGCGGCCAGTGCCGCCCCTGCAAGCTCGGCGGGCTCGAGGTCGCCGACATGCTCGACTTCCTCCGCGCCGGCGAAAGCCGCGACGACGCCGTCGAGTGGCTGGTCCCCAAGGTCGCCAACGTGCCCGAGGGCGCCCGCTGCGACCTCGGCCGCCAGCACGAGCGGGTGGTCATGAGCCTCCTCGACCGCTTCCCCGAGGTCGCCGTCGCCCACGCCGTCGACGGGCTCAGCGCCGAGCGCGTCCTCATCGCCCCGATCCTCGACATCGACGAGATGGGCCGGGTGCACCTCGACGAGGACCAGGCGACCAAGCAGCCCGACTGGCAGCACGGCGACGACTGGAACGGCCAGTCCCCCGCCGAGCGCCACGACGTGGCGGTCGTCATCACCTGACGGCGCCCGTGACAGCACCCGGTCTAGGTTGGCCGGGCATGGCGCCCGTGGCGATCCGGCTCCAGGGCGTGACGAAGCGCTACCCGGGCGCCGCCGCCGACGCCGTCCACCAGCTCGACCTCGAGATGCCGGCGGGCGAGATCGTCGCCGTCGTCGGCCCGTCGGGCTGCGGCAAGACCACGACGCTGAAGATGATCAACCGGCTCATCGAGCCGACGTCCGGCACCATCGAGATCAACGGCCGGCCGGCGAACGAGCTGCCGGTGCACGAGCTGCGCCGGGGCATCGGCTACGTC
>JBKHXT010000225.1:0-9006 GCA_046565885.1 Acidimicrobiia bacterium | reverse complement strand
TGCCCGGCACCGACGTGGTGTCGTCGGTCTTCTTCATGGCCCTCGCCGACCGGGTGCTCGTCTACGGCGACTGCGCCGTGATCCCCGAGCCCACCGTCGAGCAGCTGGCCGACATCGCCGTGTCGTCCGCGGCCACCGCCGCCCAGTTCGGCATCGAGCCCCGCATCGCCATGCTCTCGTACTCGACGGGCACGTCCGGCGCCGGCGCCGACGTCGAGCGGGTGCGGGCCGCCACCGAGCTGGTGCGCGAGCGCCGACCCGACCTGCTCGTCGACGGCCCCCTGCAGTACGACGCCGCCGTCGACGCCTCCGTGGCCGAAGCGAAGATGCCGGGCTCCACCGTGGCCGGCCGGGCCACGGTCTTCGTCTTCCCCGACCTCAACACCGGCAACAACACGTACAAGGCCGTGCAGCGCTCCGCCGGCGCCGTGGCCATCGGGCCGGTGCTGCAGGGCCTCGCCAAGCCGGTGAACGACCTCTCCCGCGGCGCCACGGTGCGCGACATCGTGAACACCGTGGCCATCACCGCCATCCAGGCCCAGGCGATGCGGCGGGAGCGGCGCTCGTGAGCGGGCCCGTCCTCGTCATCAACTCGGGCTCGTCGTCGATCAAGCACCAGCTGCTCGATCCGGGAACGGGCGAGCGGCTGGCGAGCGGCACGGTCGAGCGCATCGGCGACGACCCGGCCGAGGTGTCGCACACCGTCGACGGCCGAACCGAGCACCGGGCCGTGGCCCTGGCCGACCACGAGCAGGCCCTCGCCGCGATCGTCGAGCGCTACGACGAGCTCGGCCCCCGCCTGACCGACGCCGGCATCGTCGCCGTCGGGCACCGCGTGGTGATGGGCGGGCGGGAGTTCGACGCGCCGGTGGTCATCGACGACCACGTCGTGGAGGTCATCGAGGCCCTGTGCCCGCTGGCCCCGCTGCACAACCCCGCCAACCTCGCCGGCATCCGCGTCGCCCGCCGGCTCCTGCCGGACGTGCCCCACGTCGCCGTCTTCGACACCGCCTTCTTCCACGACCTGCCGGAGGCCGCGGCCACCTACGCCATCGACCGGGAGGTCGCCGCCGCGCACGGCATCCGGCGCTACGGCTTCCACGGCACGTCGCACCGCTACGTCTCGGGCCGGGTCGCCGACGTGCTCGGCCGCCCGCTGGGCGAGCTGCGCCAGGTCGTGCTGCACCTCGGGAACGGCGCCTCGGCGTCGGCCATCGCCGGCGGCCGGCCCGTGGACACGTCCATGGGGATGACGCCGCTCGAGGGGCTCGTGATGGGCACCCGCTCGGGCGACCTCGACCCCGCTGTCGTGCTGCACCTCCACCGCGAGGTCGGGATGCCCATCGACGAGGTCGACGCGCTGCTCAACCGCCGCTCGGGCATGCGCGGCCTGGCCGGCCACAACGACCTGCGCGAGGTGCACCGCCGGGCGGCCACCGGCGACCGCCACGCCGAGCTCGCCCTCGAGGTCTACGTCCGGCGCCTGCGCAAGTACGTGGGTGCCTACGCCGCCGTGCTCGGCGGGCTCGACGCCCTGACGTTCACGGCTGGCGTCGGCGAGCACGATGCCGTCGTGCGGGCCCGGACGTGCGAGGGCCTCGGGTTCCTCGGCATCGAGGTCGATCCGGCGCGGAACGAGGCCGACGCCGGCGACGCCCGGCGGATCTCACCCGACGGCGCGCGGGTCGCCGTGCTCGTCGTCCCCACCGACGAGGAGCTGGCCATCGCCCGGGACACCGTCGACCTCGTCGACTGACACGTGCGGGACCACCACCTGGTGGGCCACCGCCTCGATGCCCGGGTACAGCACCTTCACCAGCGCCACGCCGACGCCGACGGCCACCAGCTGGGCGACCACGAAGCCCGGCACGGACGCCGGGTCGATCCCGGCGAAGGTGTCGCTGAAGGCCCGGGCCACCGTCACCGCCGGGTTGGCGAACGAGGTGGACGAGGTGAACCAGTAGGCGCCGGCAATGTAGCCGCCCACCGAGAACGCGGCGAGCGTCGGCGTGCCCGAACGGACGACGCCGAAGATGACCAGCAGCAGGCCGAGGGTGGCGACGCCCTCGGCGAGGACGAGGGCACCGCCGGAGCGGTCCTTCGTGGACCACTCGACCAGGTCGAGGTCGAACATGGCGTTCGCCACGACCACGCCGAGGATCCCGCCGGTCACCTGGGCCACGACGTAGCCGACGGCCGTCGGGGTGTCGATGCCGCCGAAGACCCGGTCGGCGAGGGTCACGGCCGGGTTGAAGTGCGCGCCCGACGCCGGACCGAGGGCCAGGATCAGCGCCGTCAGCACGCCCACCGTGGCGAAGGCGTTGGCCAGCAGCTGCAACGCGACGTCGTCGGTGAGCCGCTCGGCCATGATCCCGGAGCCGACGACCGCGGCCAGCAGGAACGCCGTGCCGACCAGCTCGGCGGTGAGGCGGCGGATCACGTGCGGGCGTCGAGGCCGAGCGAGGCGACCAGCCCCTCGACGCGCTGGCGGATGTCGTCGCGCACCTCTCGCACGACGTCGAGCGGCTTGCCGGCGGGGTCGCGCAGCTCCCAGTCCTCGTAGCGCTTGCCCGGCAGCACCGGGCAGGCGTCGCCGCACCCCATGGAGACGACCACGTCGACGGCGCGGACGACGTCCTCGGTCCACGGCTTGGGCTGCTCGCCGGCGATGTCGATGCCGACCTCGCGCATGGCCTCCACGGCCGCCGGGTTGACCCGGTCGCCGCGGTCGGAACCGCCGGAGTACACGTCGACCCGGCCGCCGGCGAGGTGGCGCAGCCACCCGGCGGCCATCTGCGAGCGGCCGGCGTTGTGCACGCACAGGAACAGCACGGCGGGCCGGTGGTCGGTCATCGGTGGGCTCCCTCGGGTCGACGGCGCCGCGGTGCTACCACGGCGCGGTGGCGGCGAGGTGGCGCGCCGGCGGCCGGCAGATGTCGTCGGGGTGACGCCGCCGTGGCAACCTGCGCGACCGTGACCATCTGGACCTTCGTCGCCCTCGTCATCGGCCTGGTGTGCCTCGTCGGCGGGGCGGAGCTGCTCGTGCGGGGGGCGGCGTCGATCGCCACCCGGCTCGGCATCGCGCCGGTGATCATCGGCCTCACGGTCGTGGCCTTCGGCACGAGCGCCCCCGAGCTCGCCGTGAGCGTCAGCGCCGGGTTCCGGGGCGAGGGCGAGGTGGCCTTCGGCAACGTCGCCGGCTCGAACATCGTCAACATCCTGCTGATCCTCGGGGGTTCGGCGATCATCGGCGGGCTCGTGGTGTCGCAGCGGATCATCCGGCTCGACATCCCGCTGCTGATCGGCGTGTCGTTCGTGACGCTGCTGCTCTCGCTCGACAACCAGATCGGCCGGCTCGACGGCGTCCTGCTCTTCGCCGGCATCGTCGCCTACACCGTCTGGCTCATCCGCGAGGCCCGCAAGGAGCGCAGCGAGGAGGTGCTCGAGGAGTACGACGACGCCGTCGAGGAGCTCGAGGTCGAGGTGATCGACAAGCCGCTGCCGGTGCAGGCCGCGCTCGTCGGCGTCGGGCTCGCGATCCTGGTCGTCGGCTCGCAGCTGCTGGTGGGCTCGGCCACCGACATCGCCGAGGACCTGGGCGTCAGCGACCTCGTGATCGGGCTGACCGTGGTCGCCGTCGGGACGTCGCTGCCCGAGCTGGCCACGTCGCTGCTGGCCGCCATCCGCGGCCAGCGCGACATCGCCGTCGGCAACGTCGTGGGGTCGAACCTGTTCAACCTCATGTGCGTGCTCGGCCTCACCGGCATCGTGTCGCCCGACGCCATCCCCGTGGCCGACTCGTCGCTGCGGATCGACTTCCCGGTGATGCTCGCCGCCACCATCGTCCTCCTGCCGATCGTCTGGAAGGGCTTCCGGATCGACCGGTGGGAGGGCATCGTGCTGGTGGGCTTCTACGTGCTCTACGTCGTGTTCCTGATCCTCGACGCCAACGACGCCGAGGCCGCCGGACCGGTCGGCACCTTCGCCACGATCGTGGCGCCGCTGGTCCTGCTCGGCTTCGCCGTGCCCGGGCTGCAGGCGTTCCGGCGCCGCACCGAGCACTCGACGACGGCGCCGTGACCTACGCGCAGCAGGTGGTGGCCTGGCCGTCGGCCTCGTAGGCCAGCTGCTCGGCGTCGCCCGTCTTCACGTACCACTCCCAGCGGGCGCCGTCGGGATCGGTGACCCAGGTCTCCACCTTGGTCGCGTAGCAGCAGGTGGTGCCCTCGACCCCCGTGGTGTCGAGGCCGTCGCCGGCGAGGCGGGCCTCGGCCGCCGCGACCTCGTCCGCCGTCTCGGTCTCGACGCCGAGGTGGTTGATGGTGCCGCCCTCGGGCCCCTCGAACAGCACCAGCTTGAGGGGCGGGTCGACGATGGCGAAGTTGGCGTAGCCGGGCTTGCGCTTGGCCGGCTCGGCGCCGAAGAGCTTCCCGTAGAACTCGACGGCGGCGTCGATGTCGGTGACGTTGAGGGCGAGCTGGACCCGTGACATGGCTGATCTCCTGTGGTCGCTATCCATCGACGGTCGTCGATGTGTCGACAGCGTGGCGCATGCATCGACGATTGTCAATATGATTCCTCCCATGGCGACGGAACCGCTCGAGGTCTGCTGCGCACCGCTCACCGACGGCGCGCTCGACGAGGACGAGGCGGAGGAGCTCGCGGCGCTGCTCAAGGTCCTCGCCGACCCGGCCCGCCTGCGCCTGCTGTCGATGGTCTCCGCGGCGGAGGCCGGGGAGGCCTGCGCCTGCGACCTGGTCGAGCCGCTCGGCCGATCCCAGCCCACGGTGTCGCACCACCTGTCGCTGCTCGTCGACGCCGGCCTGCTGGCGCGCGAGAAGCGGGGTCGGTGGGCGTGGTACCGGCCCGTGCCCGAGCGCCTGGCGGCGGTCCGGCGGGCGCTGGGCGGCTGAGCGGCGGTCGCGCCACGGGCTGATCCGCCCCGACGTCGGGGAAGGACGGCGGTGCCCATCCGACCCGACGACGCGGCCGACGCGCTCCTCGACGTGCTGCAGGGGTTCGAGGATCCGGCCGCCCTGCTCGCCTCCGACGGATCGATCGTGGCCACCAACCGGGCGTGGCGCGCCCACGGGTTCCGCGGCGCCGCCTTCCTCGACGGCGACCGTGCGCCCGTCGACGAGGTCGTCACCGGCCGCCGCGCCCAGCGGGCGTCGTTCGGCCGGCGCGTGCGCCGTGACGGCTGGCGGTGGTACCGCACCCGGGTCCGAGCGGTGAGCGGCGTGCCGGGCGTGGCGGCGGTCCTCATCCACCGCGACGTCACCGACGAGCGCCGCCTCCACCTGCGCATGGCCCGCTCCCCCGTCGCCCACCTCGAGCTGAGCCGCGAGGGCGAGCTGCTCAGCGTGAACGAGCGCTGGGAGGAGCTGCGGGGTCGGCCGGTCGGCGCCGAGCTGGGCACGAGGTGGTTGCGCGACACCCCCGACGACGAGCGGGCCGACCTGCTCGAGCGCCTGGCCCGGCCGGAGCCGTTCCGGGCCTCGCTCACCACCGCCGGCGCCGACGACCGCCCGTGCTGCGTCGAGCTGGTCCTCGAGCCGGTCCACGACGGCGACGACTGGATCGGCTGGCAGGGCTCGGCCACGGACGTCACCGAGGTGCGCGCGCTCGAGGCGGCGGCGGACGGCGCCCTCACCGACGACCTGACCGGCGTCGCCACCCGGGCCCTGTTCCAGACGACCCTGCAGCGGGCGCTGCGCCGGCGGCGCGCCGGTCACCCGGCGGCCGTGCTCTTCCTCGACCTCGACGGGTTCAAGCCGGTGAACGACCGCCTCGGCCACGCCACCGGCGACGCCGTGCTCCAGGAGGTGGCCACCCGGATCACCTCGGCGCTGCGACCGGCCGACCTGGTCGCCCGCCACGGGGGCGACGAGTTCGTGGTGCTGCTCGACCGGGCCAGCCACGACACCGCCGAGGAGCTCGGCGCGCGCCTCGTGCGCGCCGTGGCCGAGCCGATCCACGTCGCCGGCCAGACCGTCGACGTCGGCGTCTCGGTGGGCATCACCCTCACCGTGCCCGGCGACACGGTCGACGCCGTCATGCGGTGCGCCGATGTCGCGATGTACGCCGCCAAGCGCGACGGCGGCCGCCGCTTCGCGGTGTCGCCCGCCGGCGAGGGCTGACGCCGATCCGTGGCCGCTGCCAGCACCCGGGGCGCTGGCAGCGGCGGCGGGACGGCTAGGAGACGGGGACGCCCTGGCGGACCATGCGGCCCAGCTCGCGGCCGATCTCGTCGCGGAGGTCGCCGGCGGAGACGATGACGTCGACCGAGGTGATCGACGTGTGCATCTGGCCCCGCCCCGGCAGGTGCCGGGCCGGGACGCCGGCGGCCTGCAGCGCCTCGACGTAGGCAATGCCCTCGTCGCGGAGCGGGTCGAACTCGCAGGTGGCCACGACCGCCGGCGGGAGGCCCTCGAGCTTCCCGCGCAGCGGCGCCGCGCGCGGGTCGGCGCGGTCGGTCGGGTCGCAGTAGTGGTCCCAGAACCAGTCCATCAGCGCCCGGGTGAGCATGAAGCCCTCGGCGTTCTCCTGGTAGCTCGGCCGGCTGAAGTCGCTGTCGGTCACCGGGTTCACCAGGACCTGGGCGCTCAGCTGGGGGCCGCCGGCGTCTCGGGCCATCTGGGCGGCGACGGCGGCGACGTTGCCGCCGGCGCTCCACCCGCACACGGCCAGCTCGCCGGGGATGCCGCCGAGCTCGATGGCGTGGTCGGCGATCCAGCGCAGGGCGGCGAAGCCGTCCTCGGCGGCCGCCGGGAAGCGGTCCTCGGGGGCGTGGCGGTAGTCGACCGACACGATGACGGCGTCGGCGCGCACGGAGAGGAACCGGCAGAACGGGTCGTCGGAGTCGTGGGCACCGAGCACCCAGCCGCCGCCGTGGAAGTAGGCCACGATCGGGTGGGGGCCGTCGGTGGGCGGCCGGTACAGCCGGTACCGGCGGTCGGCGCCGTCGGCACCGGGCAGCGTCCCGTCGACGATCTCGCCGACGTCCGGCCCGGGCGGGCGCTGCTCGGCCGACGCCACCATGAACGCCCGGGCCTCCTCGACCGAGAGGTCCTCGAGCGCCGGCACGCCGAGCTCGGCCATGGTCTCGAGCATGATCGTGACGTCGGGCTGCACCCGGCAGATCACGCCGTCGTTCACCTGCTCGCCGCCCGGCCCGGCGAGGCGGAAGCCGAGGTAGTCCTGCTCGGCGACGTCCTCGCAGATCTGGCGGTACCGGTCGACGCCGCCCACGTAGGGCAGGAACACGCGGGGCTTGCCGGGCACGTTGGCGCCCATGTACCACGAGTTGGCCGTCGGGTAGAGCGTGATGTCGGCGTAGTCGTTGACGTGCTGCACCCAGCCCGCCTCCGCCGTCGGCGTGGGCTCCATGACCTCCACGCCGTGCTCGCGGTGGCGCACGAGCGTGTCGGCGATCCAGTCGACGTGCTGCTCGATCGACACCATCATGTTCGACAGCACCGAGGGGCTCCCCGGGCCGGTGACCATGAACAGGTTGGGGAACCCGACCGACGTCAGGCCGAGGTAGGTGACCGGCCCGTCGGCCCACTTCTGCTTCAGCGTCCGCCCGTCGCGACCGGTGATGTCGACCGACACGAGCGCGCCGGTCATCGCGTCGAAGCCGGTGGCGTAGACGATGGCGTCGAACTCGAACGTCTCGCTCCCGGTCTGGATGCCCGTCTCCGTCACGGTCTCGATCGGGTCCTTGCGCAGGTCGACGAGGCGGACGTGGGGCAGGTTGTAGGTGGCGTAGTAGCCGGTGTCGAGGCAGGGCCGCTTGGTGGCGAAGGGGTGGTCCTTCGGGCACAGCGCCTCGGCCACCTCGGGGTCCTCGACGATCTCGCGGATGCGGCCCCGGATGTACTCGGCGACGATCTCGTTGGCGTCGGGGTTCACGAGCACGTCGTTGAACACGCCGATGATCTCGAACAGCTCACCCCGGTCCCAGGCGGCGTCGAGGCGCTGCTTGCGGGTCTCGTCGTCCACCAGCAGGGCGCTGAGCTCGGTGGGCTCGACCGGGATCCCGCCACGCGACCACTTGGCGCCCTCGCGGTAGGCGTCGCGGTCGGCGGCGAACTTCTCGAGCGTGTCCTGCGGGACCGGGCCGTTGTGCGCGGGCACCGAGAAGTTCGGCGTGCGCTGGAAGACGGTGAGCTGCTCGGCCTGCTCGGCGATGAGCGGGATCGACTGGATGCCCGACGAGCCGGTGCCGATCACGGCCACCCGCTTGCCGGTGAAGTCGACGCCCTCGTGGGGCCAGCGGCTGGTGAAGTACACCTCGCCGCCGAAGCGCTCGGCGCCCTCCACGTCGGGCACCTTCGGCATCGACAGGCAGCCCGTGGCCATCACGTACCAGCGGCACGAGTACTCCTCGCCGCCCTCGGTGCGGATGTGCCAGCGGCTCGCGGCCTCGTCCCACGTGGCCGCGGCCACCCGGGTGTCGAAGCGGATGTCGCGGCGCAGGTCGTACTTGGCGGCCACGTGCTGGGCGTACCGGAGGATCTCGGGCTGGGTGGCGTACTTCTCGGACCAGGTCCACTCCTGCTCGAGCTCCGGGTCGAAGCTGTAGGAGTAGTCGACCGTCGGGATGTCGCAGCGGGCGCCCGGGTACCGGTTCCAGTACCACGTGCCCCCCACGTCGTCGGCCGCCTCGAGCACCACGCACGAGAAGCCCTCGGCGCGCATGCGGTGCAGCAGGTACATGCCGGCGAACCCGGCCCCCACCACCACCACGTCCAGCTCGTCCACCTGCGTCCCGGTCCCGTCGGATCCAGCCACGTCTTCCCCCTGTCTCGTCTCAGCGGCCGCCACAACTGGCAACCCGCGTGGCCAGTGTCACACACCGGCGGGGGTCGGCACGATCGCTCAGGAGGCCGGCAGCTCGAGGAGGTGCGCGGTCTCGTTGAAGGCGTGCAGCGTCCAGCGGTCGAGCGCCGGGTCGTGCTCCCACTCCGTGAGCCCGGTGTTGGTCGGCTGCACCCGCGACCC
>JBKHXT010000224.1:0-8811 GCA_046565885.1 Acidimicrobiia bacterium | reverse complement strand
CGCATCGAGCTGCTGCGGGCCCTGCGCCTCGGCGAGTTCGACGTGCTCGTCGGCATCAACCTGCTGCGCGAGGGCCTCGACCTGCCCGAGGTGTCGCTCGTGGCCATCCTCGACGCCGACAAGGAGGGCTTTTTGCGCTCGGAGAGCTCGCTCATCCAGACGATGGGCCGGGCGGCCCGGAACGTGAACGGCCAGGTGATCATGTACGCCGACCAGGTCACCGACTCGATGACCCGGGCCATCGGCGAGACCCAGCGCCGGCGCCAGCTCCAGCAGGCGTACAACGAGGAGCACGGGATCGACCCGCAGACGATCCGGAAGGCCGTCACCGACATCCTCCAGTTCCTGCGGGGCGGCGACGGCACGGCGCCCGTGCCCGACAAGGACAAGCGCAAGCGCTCCGCCGCCGAACGCAAGCGCATCCAGGAGCTCACCGAGCTGCCCAAGGACGACGTCGAGCGCCTCATCGCCGCCCTCGAGGAGGAGATGCACGAGGCCGCCGAGGAGCTGCGCTTCGAGTACGCCGCCCGGCTGCGCGACGAGATCAAGGACCTCAAGCGGGGCGTCACGCAGGTGAGCTGAGCGACCGGCGGTCCCCCCGCACCGCGCACGGCCGACCTACCGTGGCGCAGTGGTGCACCGGGGCAGCGAGCTCGCCGAAGGCGACCCCGCCGCCGGCCGATGGGCTCCGCCTGCTCGTCCCGCGATCGTGCTGGCGGCCGGCGTCGGGCTGCTGCTCGCCTACCTGCTCCTCGGTGCCGCCGGGGAGCCGCGCGCCGGGTCGGGCGCCGACGTGGGCGGGAAGCTCGCAGAGCTCGAGGTCGCCGTGCGCGACGACCGCTGCGATCTCGATGTCGGGTACTGGGCGGCGGCATGGGATCCCGACGGCGACCACCACCAGCTGGTGAACACCGAGCGGCGTGGCGACCGCTTCCAGCAGGGCACCAGCCTGGCGTTCCAGTGCGCCTCGATGCCCGCCCGGGAGGCCATGGGCCCGCTCGGCGCCCTGCTGCTCCCGGCGCTGGGCGGGGTGGCGGCGGCCGCGGCGGCGGCGCGGATCACCTGGCTGCTGTCCGGCTCCCGCACGCGCGGCTGGGCGTCGTTTGTCCTCGTGGGAGCGACGACCCCGGTGGCGTTCTACGCGCTCGACTTCTGGGAGCACGCCCCGGCCGTCGGCGCCGGCGCGTGGGCGGTCGCGCTCCTGCTCGACGAGCCGGGCCGGTGGCGAGGTGCCCTCGCCGGCGTGGTCGCCGGCGTCGCAGTCGTGCTGCGAGCCGAGCTCCTGCTCTACCTGGTCGCGGCCGCAGGACTCGTGGTGGCGGTCCCGGCGCTGCGGCGCCGGTGGTTCGGCTCGCCCGTGGCGGTGGCTGCCGGCGCGTGCGCGGCGGGCGCGATCGTCCTCCTCAACCAGGTGGCCGAGGTCGTCGTGCTGGACGGCGATGCGGCGCGGAGCGCCCGGGCGGGCGCGCTGACCGGCCAAGCCGGGTCGGATGCCGGGCAGCGGGCCCTCGACGCCGCGGTCACGACGGTCGGGCTGTTCGCCGACGGTGGCTGGCTCGCCGCGCTGGTCGGGTTGCTCTCGGTGGCAGGGGTGGGGGCGCTCGCCCTCCTCGCAGCCGGTGCCCGCCACCGCGCCCTGGCGGTGCTCGCCGCGCTCGGCGCCTCGCTCTACGCGGCCCGCATGGCGACCGGGCCGGGCTTCGTGCCCGGCGCGCTGGCGGCGGCGCCGCTCGCCGTCGCCGGGCTCGCCGTCCGGGGCGAGCGATCGCCCGGCCGGACGCTCGTCGTCGGCACGGCGGTCCTCGGTGCCGCCTTGGTCTGGGTCTTCTCCTGGTCCGGGCGGCTGGTGGCCCAGTGGGGCGGGCGGTACCTCCTGCTCTCGGGGGTGCTGCTCGCGGCGGTCGCGCTCGCCGCCCCCGGGCTCCGGCTGCGTCGTGGCGCGGGCGCCCTGCTGCTCGGGCTCTCCGTGGCCGTCGGTGCCTACGGGACGGTGTGGCACGTGCAGCGGACCAGCGGGGTCGCCGAGGTGGCGGACCGCATCGGGCGGTTCGGTGACGAGGTGGTGCTCGTGGCGCTCGACGACAACCTGGGGCGGGAGCTGGGTGGCTGGTACGGCGACCAGCGGTGGTTGCGGGCGGCCGGAGACCTCCCGTCGGCGCTCGACGTGGTGCGCCGGAGCGGGGCCGAGCACCTGGTGCTCGCCGGGGTGGGCGCGCGCCCTACCACACCCGCGATCGACGGGTGGCGGGCGGTCGCCACCGACGCCGTCCCGTGGTTCGGGGACGAGACCGTCCACCTCGTCGAGTACTCGCGCCGCTGAGGAGGCGCATCCTCGGCCCGGGACCGGGTCGTCGGTACGCTCCGGCGCCGTGGTGCACGACGTCGACCGACCCGTGCACGCGCTCGCTGGCTGGCTTCGGCGCCCGCTCGTGGCGGCGCTCGTGGTCCTGGCCGTCTACGCCTCCCTGGCGCTGTGGAACGACCCGGGGGGCTACCTCGGGACCGACACGGGCGCGAAGGTGGCGACGGTCGATGCGATGGCCCGCAACGACTCCTTCTCGCCCGACGTGGGGTACTGGGCAGCGCGCTGGGACCCCGCGGGCCGCTTCCACCCGCTCTTCGACACGCAGGTGAACGACGAGGGCGAGTGGATCAACGTCACGACCCTGCCGATGCTCGTCGCCGCACGGCCGCTCTACGAGGCCGGCGGCTACCGCCTGGCGCTGGTGCTGCCGATGCTGGGCGCGCTGCTCGCGGGCTTCGCGTGCCGGGACGTCGCGCGTCAGCTCGGCGACGACCGGGCGGGTTGGGTGGCGTTCTGGGTGACGACGCTGGCGAGCCCGGTCGCGATCTACGCGCTCGACCTGTGGGAGCACTCGCTCGGCGCGGGGCTCATGGTCACGGCGTTCTCGCTGCTGCTGCGCGTCGCCCGTGGCTCCCTCGCTTGGTGGCCACCCCTCCTCGCCGGTCTGGCGCTCGGTGCCTCGGCCAGCATGCGGACCGAGACGTTCGTCGCGGCCTTCGTGTTCGTCGGCGCCGTCTGCGCCTGGCTCGCGTGGCAGCGACGGATCGGCCAGGCGCTGCGCACCGGGGCGCTCGCCGTCGCGGGCTTCGCCGTGCCGTGGGCGGCGAACGCCGCACTGGAGGGCGCGCTGGGCGGGAACTCCAGGGCGGCGCGAGCGGCTGGCGTGGCCACGGGCACGGGAGCCTCGACGTCCGAGCTCCGGACCCGGGCGGAGGAGGCAGCCACGACCTGGTTCGCGCTCCCAGGAGGCGACTTCCCGCTGAACGCCCTGCTCGGTGCGCTGGCGGTCGTCTTCCTCATCCTGACCGGGCACGCGCTGGCCCGTGGCGAGCGGCGGAGCGCACGCCTCGCGCTCGGCGCGGCGGCCGCGTGCTACCTGGTGGGCCTCGGCGGTGGCCTGGCGTTCGTCCCCGGCGCGCTCGTCGCCGCCCCGGTGGCGGTGCTCGCCGCCCTGGTCTCGCCACGGTCCCAGGAGCGCACGCTGGTGGTGGCCGTCGCCCTCGCCACGACGGCGCTGATCTGGGTCTTCCAGTACACCGGTGGCGCGGCACCCCAGTGGGGTGGCCGGTACCTCCTCGCCCCGACGCTGCTCCTCGTCGCCGTCGGCTCGGTGGTGGCGTGCGAGTCGGACGTGGTCCTCCGCCGGGGCGCGCTCGGGCTCGCGGTGCTCGTGACGGCGTTCGGGTGGCTGTGGCTGGGACACCGGTCGCACGACGTGGCGGCGTTCTTCGAGGGGCTCGCCGACCGACCGGAAGACGTGATCGTCTCGACCAACGGGTTCCTCGTGCGGGAGGCCGGCCCGGCCGCCGAGGACCGGAGGTACCTCTCCGTGGGGCGCGCCGGTGATCTCGACGGCGCCGTCTCCGTCGTCGAGCGGTCGGGGGCGTCCACCTACGCGGTGCTCACCGAGGACCAGCGCCCACCCCGCACCGACGGTGACCTCCGGTCGACGACCGAGGTGACGATCCTCGGGGTCCCGCTGTACCTGCACTCCTTCGACCTCGCGACCTGAGGGAGGGAGTCGGCGGTGAGGCTGCGGGGCCACGTCGTGGCAGGAGCGGTGGTGCTGGTCGTGGCGTCGGTGCTCGCCGGGTTCGGTGGCTACTTCTTCATCGACGAGGCGGCCCTGTACGCGCAGGTGGAGGTGCTGGACGCGACGGGGGAGTGGACGCTCCCTCGTCCGTTCCCGGGAGCGGACACCGACGCCTCGACCGTGCCGATGGCGCGCTCGGACGTGGTGGGCGACCGCTACGCGCCGTTCGCCAAGCATCCCGTCCACGTCCTGCTCGCCCGCGGCGCCGACCTGGTGGGAGGTGAGGTGGGGATCCGCCTGCTGTCGTCGGCCGCCGTCCTGGCCGCGGGGGTGGCTGCCGCGCTGCTGAGCGGGGAGTCGTCGCGGAGACGGGTCGTGGCGTTCTGGACGACGATCGTCGCGTCGCCCCTGCTGTTCCACGCCAACCTCGTCGTGGCGCACGGCGTGGCGGCGGCGGTCGTCGGCTTCCTCTTCGTCGTCTCGAGCCGCCGTCCGGTCACCGCCGGCTGGGTGTCCGCGACGGCCGTGCTCGCGCTGGCCGCCGGGCTCCTCCGCAGCGAGGCGGTGCTGCTCGCGCTCGCCGGGTCGGTCCCGCTGGCGTGGTCGGCGGTGCGCCGACGGTCCCGCGGCGAAGGGGCGCGGGCGCTGGCGATGGCCTCCGGCGGGATGGCCGCCTACCTGCTGGAGCCCTGGCTCCGGCGGCTCGCGATCGGCGGCGGCTCCGATGCCGCCGGGGTCCCCGCCGCCGGTTCCACGCCCGGCGATCTGGTCGAGGCCGCCGCACGCTCGGTGCTGGAGGTGCAGGGCTCGGCGGCCACGACCCGCGGCACCGTGGGGGTCGTCCTGTGCGCGGTCGCCTCGCTGGTCGCAATCGTGCTCGTGGCCCGCCCCCGCTCCGATGCCGCGATCACCGTGCTGGCCGGTGTCGTCGCGCTGGTGGGTGCAGCGATGTTCGCGATCGAGCCCCACGTGGTCACCGGTCTGCTCTGGGCGTTCCCGGCCCTGCTCGTCCTCGTCGGAGCCGTCGCGGGGAGCGATGGCGTCGATGTCGGACCCCGCAAACCGCTGTTGGCTGCTGCGCTGTTCGCCTTCCTCGTGGCGGCCACGCAGTACAGCGTCGGCGGCGGGGTCGAGTGGGGGTGGCGGTACGTCGCGGTCGCGGTCCCGCTCGTGACGCCAGCCGTCGCCGCCGTCGCCACGGCGCTGTGGGATCGCCGACGACCCGGGACGACGGCCGCACTGACGGCCGTCGCGGCGGCCGCCGTGGTCGTCCAGGTCGGCGGGCTGCGGATGCAGCGAGCGGCGATCGAGCAGTCGGAGCTCTTCCTCGAGCGCGCCGAGGCGGTGGCGGCGGCGACGGATCCGGGGTGGATCGTGTCGCTGGACGCGTCGTTCGGTCGGTTCGCGTACCCGCTATCGATCGACGGCGAGCTGGCGACGGCATCGAGCGACGACCTGGCGCCCGTCCTCGACCGGCTCGGCGACCAGGGGGTCGACCGCGTCCTGCTCGTGTGGCGGTCACCCGTCGAGCCACCGCTGGGAGACCTCGACGGGTACGCCGCCGACGGTGCCATCACGAGGATCGGGTCCGGCTACCGAGCGACGATCCTGGAGCACCGGGGCTCCTGACCGAACACACGTTCCCCCGTTCGCGGGCGGTCCGCCGCTAGCCTCGCTCCGTGGCTGAGAAGCTCGTCGTCCAGGGCGCAAGGGAGCACAACCTCAAGGGCATCGACCTCGAGCTCCCCAGGGACAAGCTCATCGTGTTCACCGGCCTCTCGGGGTCGGGCAAGTCGTCGCTCGCGTTCGACACCATCTACGCCGAGGGCCAGCGCCGCTACGTCGAGAGCCTGTCCGCCTACGCCCGACAGTTCCTCGGGCAGATGGACAAGCCCGACGTCGACTTCATCGAGGGCCTGTCCCCGGCCATCTCCATCGACCAGAAGTCGGCCAGCCGCAACCCCCGCTCGACGGTGGGCACCATCACCGAGGTCTACGACTACCTCCGGCTGCTGTTCGCCCGCATCGGCCAGCCCCACTGCCCCGACGACGGCACGCCGGTGGCCCGCCAGACGCCCCAGCAGATCGTCGACCGCATCCTCCAGCTCGAGGAGGGCACCCGGTTCCAGGTGCTGGCCCCGGTGGTCCACGGGCGCAAGGGCACCTACGACACACTGCTCGAGGACCTGGCCAAGCAGGGCTTCGCCCGGGCCATCGTCGACGGCGAGCTGATCGAGCTCGGCCCCGAGGTCCACCTCGAGCTCGAGCGCTACGAGATGCACACGATCCAGGTGGTCATCGACCGCCTCGTGGCCCGGCCCGACATCGTGCGCCGCCTCGCCGACTCGCTCGAGACGGCCCTCGCCCTGGCCGACGGCGTCGTCGAGATCCAGATCGTCCCCCGTGACCGCGATCCCGAGCCCGACGACACCATCACGTTCAGCCAGCACTTCGGCTGCCCCACGTGCGGCATGTCGTTCCAGGACCTGGCCCCGCGCAACTTCTCCTTCAACTCGCCCTACGGCGCCTGCCAGGCCTGCGACGGCCTCGGCACCCGCTACGAGGTCGACCCCGAGCTGGTCGTCCCGGACCCCGACCTGCCGGTGGACGAGGGTGCCATCGCCCCCTGGGCCGGCGGCCACTCCACCTACTTCCATCGCCTGGTCGAGGCCGTCATGGACGAGGTCGGCATCGAGCCGGGCACGCCGTGGCGGGAGCTGACCAAGAAGCAGCAGCAGACGCTGCTCCACGGCAAGGGCGTCTCGAAGGTCACCGTCACCTACAAGAACCGCTACGGCCGCACCCGCACCTACAACGCCAACTACGAAGGCGTCGTCCCGTACCTCTCACGCCGGCACAGCGAGGTCGACTCCGACTCCCAGCGCGAGCAGATCGAGGGCTACATGCGGGAGGTGCCCTGCCCTACGTGCGAGGGCAAGCGCCTCAACCCGATCTCGCTCGCCGTGCTCGTCGACGGGCACAACATCGCCGACGTCTGCGACCTCTCCATCGGGGAGGCGTCGAAGGTGCTGGCCGGCCTCGAGCTGTCCGAGCGCGACCGCATCATCGCCGAGCAGGTGGTGAAGGAGATCAACGCCCGCATGGGCTTCCTGCTCGACGTGGGCCTCGACTACCTGACCCTGTCCCGGTCAGCCGGCACGCTGGCCGGGGGAGAGGCGCAGCGAATCCGCCTCGCCTCCCAGATCGGCTCCGGCCTCGTGGGCGTGCTGTACGTGCTCGACGAGCCCTCCATCGGCCTGCACCAGCGAGACAACCGCCGGCTTATCAACACGCTGATCCGCATGCGCGACCTCGGCAACACGGTGATCGTCGTCGAGCACGACGAGGAGACCATCGCCGAGGCCGACCACGTCGTCGACATCGGGCCCGGCGCCGGCGAGCACGGCGGCACGGTCGTCCACTCGGGCACCTACAAGCAGCTCCTGAAGAACAAGGAGTCGATCACCGGGCAGTACATGGCCGGCAAGCGGTCGATCCCGGTGCCCGAGAAGCGGCGTGAGCCCGGCTCGGAGCGCATCCGCGTGGTCGGCGCCCGGGAGAACAACCTGCGAGATGTCAGCGTCGAGTTCCCGCTCGGCGTGTTCACGGCCGTCACCGGCGTCTCGGGCTCCGGCAAGTCGACGCTCGTCAACGAGATCCTGCTCAAGGCCCTGATGCAGAAGATCTACAAGTCGAAGCAGCCGCCGGGCCGCCACAAGCGCGTCGACGGGATGGACAGCCTCGACAAGGTCATCGCCATCGACCAGTCGCCCATCGGCCGCACACCGCGCTCGAACCCGGCCACCTACACCGGCGTGTGGGACCACATCCGCAAGCTGTTCGCCGCCACCAACGAGGCCAAGGTTCGCGGCTATCTGCCCGGGCGGTTCTCGTTCAACGTCAAGGGCGGCCGCTGCGAGGCCTGCGCCGGCGACGGCACCATCAAGATCGAGATGCACTTCCTGCCCGACGTGTACGTGCCGTGCGAGATCTGCAAGGGCCAGCGCTACAACCGCGATACGCTCGACATCACGTTCAAGGGCAAGAACGTGGCCGAGGTGCTCGACATGCCGTGCGAGGAGGCGCTCGAGTTCTTCGGCAACCAGCCCGCCATCGCTCGGCACATGCAGACCCTCGTCGACGTCGGCCTCGGCTACGTGCGGCTCGGCCAGCCCGCGCCGACCCTCTCCGGCGGCGAGGCCCAGCGGGTGAAGCTGGCCTCCGAGCTGGCCAAGCGCTCAACCGGCCACACGATCTACGTGCTCGACGAGCCCACCACCGGCCTGCACTTCGAGGACATCCGCAAGCTGCTCACCGTGCTGTCCCGCCTCGTGGACCAGGGCAACACGGTGCTGGTGATCGAGCACAACCTCGACGTCATCAAGACCGCCGACTGGATCATCGACCTCGGCCCCGAGGGCGGCTCCGGCGGCGGCACGATCGTCGCCGAGGGGTCCCCAGAGCACGTCGCCACGGTGACGGCGAGCCACACGGGGCAGTTCCTGGCGCCGATCCTCGGCGTCGGGCGGGGCTGAAGGTCCGTGCTGCCGGTCGCTCGCCGCCGTACCGTCGTGACGTGGTGACCCAGCCAGAAGTCGACACGTCGCGGTCCGACCGCCTCGAGCGGGAGCGGGCCTTCCACGACGACCGCTTCGCCCACGAGCACCGGCAGGCGGCTGGCAAGTACTACGCGGTCGACACCGGTCGCGCCCGCTACGTCGAGCTGGTGCGTGGCGCCGCCGGGTCCGGCCGC
>JBKHXT010000223.1:0-7744 GCA_046565885.1 Acidimicrobiia bacterium | reverse complement strand
TCGCCCTCGCGCTCGGGGTCCCGCTGGCGCCGCTCGCCGGGCTCTGGTCGATGCTGACCAACCTCATCCCCCAGATCGGCGGGTTCCTCGGCGGCTCGTTCCTGGTGGCCCTGGCCCTCACCGAGGGACCGGCCACGGCGGCCATCGCCCTCGTCGTGTTCATGGTGTACCAGAACCTCGAGAACAACGTGATCCAGCCGGCGGTGGTCGGCAAGGCCGTCGACCTCACGCCACCGACCACGATGCTGGCCGCCCTCCTCGGCGGCGCAGTGGCCGGCGTGCCCGGCGCCCTCGTCGCCACCCCGATCGTCGGCGCCGCCAAGGTCCTGTTCCTGCGGGAGGCCGGCGACGAGGCCCCCGCCCACGAGGTGGGCCGCACCGAGGGCGGCGCCATCCAGCGCACGGTCCGGCGCCTGTTCCCCCGACGCTGAGCTCCGGTGCCGCGGTCAGCCGGCGCGGTGGCAGCCGGCGAGGTGGTCGTCGACCATCCCGGCCGACTGCATGAACGCGTAGACGATGGTGGGTCCGACGAAGCGGGCACCTCGCGCCTTCAACGCCTTCGACAGCGCCACCGACTCCGGCGTCTGGGCCGGCAGCTCGTCGTCGGGCGCCAGCGGCTCGGGCCGGGGCGGTGGGGCGAACGACCAGACGAGCGACGACAGCGAGGACCCGTCGGCCTGCAGGGCGAGGCTGAGGCGGGCGAGGTCGATGGTGGCCTCGATCTTGCCCCGGTGGCGGACGATGCCGGCGTCGCCGAGCAACCGCTCGACGTCGTCGTCGCCGTAGGCCGCGACCCGCTCGACGGCGAAGCCGTCGAAGGCGGCCCGGAACGCCTCGCGCTTGCGCAGGATGGTGATCCAGGCGAGGCCGGCCTGGAAGCCCTCGAGGGCGAGCAGCTCGAACACGTCGCGCTCGTCGGTGGTGGGACGGCCCCACTCGTGGTCGTGGTAGGCGACGTAGAGGGGATCGTCGCCGCACCACCAGCACCGGACCAGGCCGTCGGCGCCCGTGAGGAGGCGGTCCATCAGAAGATGGTGTAGCCGCCGTCGGCCACGACCGAGTCGCCGGTGTGCCACGTCACCGACTTGTCGCAGAGGTAGGCGCCGAGGGCCTCGTAGTCCTCGCCGGTGGCCCAGCGGCGCACGGGCGTGCGCCGCGTGGTGACCTCGCGGAAGCGCTCGTCCTGGTAGCCGCCCTCGGCCATCTCCGTGCGGGTCCAGCCGGGCAGCACGGCGTTCACGCGGATGCCGTGGCGGGCGAGCCCGACCGCGGCGGCGCGCACGAGGCCGAGCAGCGCCGTCTTCGACGCCCCGTAGTGCGGCGACGCGGCGGCGCCGTGGATGGCGGAGGTGGACGACACGGCGACGATGGCGCCGCCCTCGCCCTGCTCGATCATCTGGCGGGCGCAGTCGCGCATCGTGAGGAAGGCGCCGTCGAGGTTGATGGCCATCACGCGACGCCACTCGTCGAGGGTCAGGTCCTGGAGCTGGCCGCCGCCGCTGGTGCCGGCGTTGGCCACGCACACGTCGATGCGACCGAGGCGCTCCACGGTCTCGGCGGTGGCCGCCGCCACCGATCCCTCGTCGCCCACGTCGCAGGACACGGCGACGGCCCGCACGCCGTGGCCCTCGAGCTGGCGCACCGCGTCGGCCGACTTGTCGGCGTTGCGGGCCCACACGGCGATGTCGGCGCCGGCCCGGGCGCAGCCCACGGCGAAGCCGAGGCCGATGCCGCCGTTGCCGCCGGTCACCACGGCCACCTGGCCGGAGAGGTCGTTGATCGTCACGGCCCGGACCCTAGGGGCCGGCACCGCCACGCTCGCTCAGGGCGTCTCGACGAGGGCGTCGCGCAGGCGGGCCATCATCTGGTCGTCGAAGTTGGCGTAGACGAGCTCGGCGCCGGCGAAGCGCTTGACCTCGGCGACCAGGTGCTCCTCGACGATCTCGCTGGCGAGGATCGCCACCGTCGCCGAGCCGGGCTTCACCGCCTCGCGGAACCAGCTCACCCATTCGTCGGAGATGCCGAGGTCGACGACCTTGGCCGTGAGCGCGCCGGCGCCGGCGCCGATGGCGGCGCCCGCCACCCACCCGACCGGGCCGCCGAGCAGCAGCCCGAACAGGCCGGTCCACATGCCGCCGGTCATGGCCGAGCGGCCGGGCTGGGGGTCGATCGTCTCGCGGACCACGGTCTTGCCGTCGTCGTCCTTGACGACGATGACGGCGTCCTCGAGCACCAGCGAGCCGTTGGCCTTCAGCCGCGTCACGGCGGTCAGGAACTCCTGGGCGCGGAAGATGTCGGGAAACGAGATCCCCACGAGCGTCTGGGGGATGATGTTCGCCTGCTGCTGCTCGTCGGCCACGGGAACTGCCTACCCGATCACCCGGTCCCGCATCCCGACGGGCCTACTGCTCGGTGTGGGTGACGGGGTCCTCGCCCATCCACGTGCGCAGCGTGTTCTTCAGCTTGATCTGCTGGATGAAGATGTCGTGCTCGGGCAGCAGCTCGTCGTTCGCGACCATCGGGGCCTTGAAGTAGAAGCTGAGCCACTCCTGCACGCCCGACTCGCCGGCGCGCGCGGCCAGGTCGAAGAACAGGGCGAGGTCGAGCACCAGCGGGGCGGCGAGGATCGAGTCGCGGCAGAGGAAGTTGACCTTGATCTGCATCGGGTAGCCCATCCACCCGAAGATGTCGATGTTGTCCCAGCCCTCCTTGTTGTCGCCGCGGGGCGGGTAGTAGTTGATCCGCACCACGTGGTCGACGTTGCCGTAGAGGTCGGGGTAGGCGTCGGGCTGCAGGATCGTGTCGATCACGCCGAGCTTGGAGACCTCCTTGGACTTGAAGTTCTCGGGGTCGTCCAGCACCTCGCCGTCGCGGTTGCCGAGGATGTTGGTGGAGTACCAGCCCCGCAGGCCGAGCATGCGGCTCTTGAGGCCCGGGGCGAGGATGGTCTTCATCAGCGTCTGGCCGGTCTTGAAGTCCTTGCCGCCGATCGGCACGCCCTCGCGGGCCGCGAGCTCGAGCATGCACGGCAGGTCGCAACTCAGGTTGGGGGCGCCGTTGGCGTAGGGGACGCCGGACATGATCGCCGCGTAGGCGTAGATCTGGCTCGGGCTGATCATGGGGTCGCTGTCGCGCAGGCCCTGCTCGAACGCCTCGATGCTCTGGTGGACGTCGGTGACGTCGCGGTAGGCCTCGGTGGAGGCGCACCACACCATGACGAGGCGGTCGCAGTCGTTCTCGGTGCGGAAGCGCTCGATGTCGGCCATGAGCTGCTCGGCCAGCTCCATCTTCGAGGCACCGGTCTTCACCCGGGTGCCGTCGAGGCGCTTGACCCAGTCCTGGTCGAACACGGCGTCCATGGCGACGATGCCCTCCATCTCGGCGGAGATGGAGGCGAGGTCGCGCTCCTCGAGCACGCCGGCGGTGCGGGCGGCCTCGAGGGCGTTGGCCGAGATCGGGTCCCAGGCGCCGAAGACCAGGTCGTCGAGCCCGGCCAGCGGGACGAAGTCGCGGATGAGGGGGTTGCGCCCCTCGTCGCGCTCGCCGAGGCGGATGTGGGCCATCTGCGACATCGAGCCGATGGGGGCGGTGCCGGTCTGGCGGGCCTGGAGCACGCCGGCGATGAAGGTGGACGCGACGGCGCCGAGCCCCGGCAGCAGGACGCCGAGCTTGCCGGTGGCGGGCGGGATCTCACGAGCGGTCATGGAGAGATCCTAAGCATCTCCGAACGAAGCGCAACCACGTTTCAGGAACGCTGAACTATTGTGACGGCGTGGGCCTGCAGGTGAGCACCCAGCAGCTCGAGTACCTGGTGGCCATCGCCCGCCACCCGCGGTGGGTCGACGCCGCCGCCGACGTGGGCGTGTCGCCGTCGGCCCTGTCGCAGGGCATCGCCGAGCTCGAGCGCCGCCTCGGCGTCGCCCTGTTCGAGCGCGAGGGTCGACGGCGGGTGCCGACCGCCGACCACGCCGAGGTGCTCCGCTACGCCGAGGCCACGCTGGCCGCCACCCGCGAGGTCGAGCGCTGGCTCGACGCCCGGCGCCGCGGGACCACGGGCGTCGTGCGCCTCGGGATGATCGACGCCGCGGCCACCCACCACTTCCGCGACGTCCTCCGCCGCCACCGCCAGCACCGGCCGGAGGTCGACCTCCGCCTGGCCGTGAGCCCGTCCCGCGCCCTGCTCGACCGCCTCGCCCGGGCCGAGCTCGACCTCGTCGTCTGCATCGAGCCGGCCGAGCCCCGCGACGGCATCGCCTGGCAGCCCCTGCTCGACGACCCCCTCGCCGTCGTCGCCCCGCCCCGCCACGGAACTGGCAGCCGCCACGGAACTGGCAGCCACCACGGCACTGGCAGCCACCACGGAACTGGCAGCGGCCACGAAACTGACAGCGGCCAGGGAACGGCGGGGTGGGGTCCGTGGGTCACCTTTCCCGTCGGGGCCCACACCCGCCAGGTCGTGGCCGACGCGCTCGAGCGGGCGGGTGCCCGGTTCGAGGTCGTGGCCGAGTCGCACCAGCCCGAGGTGCTGCGCGAGATGGTGCTGCTCGGCGTCGGCTGGTCGGTGCTGCCCCTGGCCGGTCTCGACGGCGCCGACGAGCTCGACGTCGTGGAGCCCTCGCTCGCCGTGCGGCGCCTCGTGCTCGCCCGCCGGACGGGCGCACCGCCCGATGCCGCGGTCGACGAGCTCGCCAGCGCGCTCGCCGCGGATGCTCACTAGCGTCCGCGCCCGTGGACCTCGACCTCCAGACCGCCTCCGCCACCGACCTCGCCGCCGCCATCCGCCGCGGCGACGTGTCGCCCACCGAGGTGCTCGACGCCACCCTCGACGCCATCGACCAGCGCGACCCGGCGCTGAACGCGATCATCTGGCTCGACCCCGACGACGCCCGCGCCCGCGCCCGCCGGGCCGAGGAGCGGCTGGCCACCGGCGGCGACGACCTGCCGCCCTTCCTCGGCGTGCCGATCCCGGTGAAGGACCTGAGCACCGTGGCCGGGTGGCCGGCCACCTACGGCTCCACCGGTGCGGGCGACGAGCCGGCGACGAGCACCGGCATCGCCGTCCAGCGCCTGGAGGACGCCGGGTTCATCCTGTGCGGGCGGTCGAACTCGCCGGAGTTCGGCACCGTCACCGCCACCGAGAACGACCGCTACGGGATCACCCGCAACCCCTGGAACACCGAGCGCACATCGGGCGGCTCGTCCGGTGGCGCCTCGGCCGCCGTTGCCGGCGGCATGTTCACCATCGCCCACGCCAGCGACGGTGGCGGGTCCATCCGCATCCCGGCCAGCTGCACGGGCCTCGTCGGGCTCAAGTGCTCGCGAGGTCGCGTCCCGGGCGAGGTCGTCGAGTGGGAGGGGGCGGCGGTCCAGGGCGTCGTCACCCGCACCGTGGCGGACACCGCCGCCGTGCTCGACGTGCTCTCCGTGCCCGACCCGCTCGCCTGGTGGAACGCGCCCCGTCCCGAGCGGCCCTACGCCGACGCGGTCCGCGACGAGCCGAGCCGGCTGCGCGTCGCCGTCGCCACCACCTCCCCGCTCGGGCTGCCCGTCGACCCGGCGTGCGTCGAGGCCGTCGAGCGCACCGTGGCCGCGCTGGAGGGCGCGGGCCACGAGGTGGTGGACCACCGCTTCGACCCCCACGCCGAGGAGTTCATCGCCGGGTTCGTCCACGTGGTCAACGCCGGCCTGGCCGAGTACGACGTCGACTGGGCCCGGGTGCAGCCCAACAACCAGGCGAACCGGCGCTACGCGCAGGCGGTCGACAGCCTGCGCTACGTCGCCGCCGTGCAGGCCCTCCAGCGCTGGACCCGGCGGGTCAACGCCCAGTGGGGCCGCGACTTCGACCTGCTCGTCACGCCGACCATGCCGATCCTGCCCCCGCCGGCCGGCCAGATCCTGCAGGAGATCACCGAGCACCCGGACCAGACGTCCGAGACCGTGCTCGCCACGGTCAGCTTCACGTCGATGTTCAACATGAACGGCCTCCCGGCCATCACGGTCCCCACCGGCTTCGACGAGAGCTCGAACCTGCCCGTCGGCGTGCAGCTCGTGGCCGGCCCGTGGCGCGACGACCTGGCGCTGCAGGTCGCCGCCCAGCTCGAGCAGGTCCTCCCCTGGGCCGACCGTCGGCCCTGAGCGCACCGGACCCGGCGCGCCTCGGGCCCGGCTTCCGGCGGCTGCTCGCGTCGTCGGTCACCGCCAACGTCGGCGACGGCGTCTTCGTCGTCGCCCTGCCCCTGCTGGCCGAGACCCTCACGCGCGACCCGCTGCTGTTCGCCGGCGTCACCGTGGCCAACCGCCTGCCGTGGCTGCTGTTCTCCCTGCACGCCGGGGCCATCGCCGACCGCTTCGACCGGCGCCGCATCATGTGGGTCGCCAACGCGGTGCGGGCGGCGGTGGTCGGCGGGCTCGGCCTCGCCGTCCTCGGCGACGTCGACTCCATCGCCCTGCTGTACGTCGTCGGCCTCGGCCTCGGGGTCGCCGAGACGTTGTTCGACAACGCCGCGCAGTCGTTCCTGCCGGCGGTGGTCCCCGAGCGCGAGCAGCTCGAGCGGGCGAACGGCCACCTCATGGCCGGCGAGATCGTCAGCAACCAGTTCCTCGGCCCGCCGCTCGGCGGCTTCCTGTTCGGGCTCGGCGCCGCGGTCCCGATCCTGCTCGACGCCGGCACCTTCGCGATCTCGGCGGCGCTGATCGCGTCGATCGGCACCGCGGGCGTGGCCCGCCGGGCGACGGCACCCGTGGACGGTGCGCTGCCGCCGGCTCGACGGCCGATGCGGGTCGAGATCGCCGAGGGCCTGCGGTGGCTGCGCGCCCACCGGCTGCTGCGGGGCCTGGCCCTGCTGCTCGGCGCCATGAACGGCACGTCGATGATGCTCTGGGCCGTCTTCCCGCTGTACGTCGTGGGCGAGGGTTCGACGCTCGGCCTGGGTGCCGTCGGGTTCGGCGTGCTGCTCACCACCTCGGCCGTCGGATCGGTGGTCGGCTCGGTCGTGGCCACCCGCGTGGTGCGCCGGGTCGGGCGAGGCCCCGCACTGTGGGCGGCGCTGGTGGCGGCGATCGTCGTGCCCATCGCCATCGGCCTCACGTCCAGCGTGGTCGCCGTCGGCGCCCTGTTCGCCGCCTACGGCCTGTCCGGGGTGCTGTGGAACGTCGTCACCGTGTCGCTGCGCCAGGCGATCATCCCCGACGAGCTGCTGGGGCGGGTCAACAGCGTCTACCGGTTCCTCGGCTGGGGCGCCATGCCGCTCGGCAGCCTGGCGGGCGGTGCGGTGGCAGCTGCCGTGGGCGTGCGGAGCACCTTCGTGATCGCCGGCGTGCTCATGGCCCTGGCCCTGCTGCCCTTCGCCGGGCTCATCCGCACCAGCACGATCGAGGCGGCGCGCGACGCCGCCGGCTGATCCGGCGGTTCACCGGCGGCCGAGGTCCCGGCGGAGCACCATCCCTACCATCGCGCCGTGCCTCCTCCCCCCGCCCGGCGCACCGCCGCTCTCGCCGTCGGCCTGGCTGCCGCGGGGTACCTGGTCGCCCGCCGCGCCGTCGAGCGCGGCGCCACCGCCACCCCGTCCTCGCTCCAGTCCGGCTTCGCCCGCACCCGCACGATGGCCACGCTCGGCGGGCGCGCCGGACGGCGGTGGGCGCTGCACAAGGCCCGGCGGGCGTTCGCCGACGACGAGCGCCGCCAGCACCTCGACACCGAGTTCGAGATGCGCACGGCGGCGGAGATCGCCGAGACGCTCGGGCA
>JBKHXT010000222.1:0-5448 GCA_046565885.1 Acidimicrobiia bacterium | reverse complement strand
ACCGGGAGGAACGAGGGCGTCCGGCGCCGAATGGATGCCCGGGCAGGCAACCGATCGATTGGGGAGCTCACATGAAGAAGAAGATCCTCGCCACGCTGAGCGCGGCGTTCATGATGCTCGGCCTGTTCGGCGTCGCCGGGGCGCAGGCCGCACCGCCGGAGGGCAAGGGTCCGGGGCCCAACGGCAACGACGACAAGGGCCTCTGCACCGCGTACTTCAACGGTCAGAAGAAGGGTCACGACAAGGACGGCGACGGCGCCACCGACAGCGCTCGCGCCTTCCAGGGTCTTGAGGAGGCAGCCGGCGAGAACGACTCCCAGACGCCCGGTAACGAGGAGGAAGAGAACGACGAGACGGATATCTCCGATGACGTCTTCGAGTTCTGCTCGGAGATCGGGATCATGGGCAACCCGGAACAGAACGGTCGCTTCGACTGCCGCGAGGGTGAAGACCGTGACTCGCCGGCTCGAGACAACGATCCTGACGGCGAGCTCGAGTGCGTGCCCAACGGCACTGAGACCGACCCGGCCGCCTGAGCCTCCGGTTCGTGAACTGACGGGGACCCGCTTCGGCGGGTCCCCGTTCCGCGTCTACGGGAAGCTGACCGCCTGGTCGTCGTCGGGGGCGTCGTCGCGGCGGGCGAAGTCGGAGCCGATGACGTCGAGCGAGCCGTACTCCGACGCCAGCGAGAACCGCAGCGCCTCGGGCGCCCCCAGCATCACGTCGGGGAAGAGCAGGCGCAGCTCGTCGCCGTCGACCACCACGGTGACGTTCGAGGCCTCGCCGGGGTAGGCCCGGTCGCCCTCGTACCAGACCGGGCCCCAGCCGGTGTCGCCGAGGTTGACCCAGAGCTCGTGGTCGACGGCGCCGTCGCCGTCGACGTCGAAGAACGACGCCACGTTCATGGTCTCGGCGCCGGGCTGGGTCTCGGGTGCGCGGCCGCCGAGGCGGACGGTGAGCCGGTAGGCGTTCCCCTGGCGCTCGAGCGCGCCGCCGGCCAGGTCGGACCACGCCGGCGGGTCGTCGTCGAGGCCGCCGACGGCGTCGCCGACCGGGTCGTCGAACGACACGAGCTGGCGCTCGGCCTCCGCCGGCTGGTCCGGGGTCTGCGTCGTGGTCGTCTCGGCCGACGCCTCGTCGGGCGCCGCCGTCGTCGGGCTGCTGGTCGCCGGTCCGCCCTCGACGGCGACCGGCGCCGTGCTCGACGTCGGGTCGCCCGGCTCGAAGCTCGGCGTGCCCATGGCGTCGAGGCCGCGCTGGGGCTCGTCGTCCGAGGAGCAGGCGGTCGCCAGCGCCACGGCGGCGAGGGTGGTGGCCAGGCGACGCACGCCCGGGCGCGGCCGACTGGCAACGTGCGTTACCTTCCGGCCATGGACTTCCGGTTGCCCGATCACCTCGTCACCCTCCTCGGTGAGCTCGATCAGTTCATCGACGACGTCATCGCCCCGATGCAGGCCGAGGACGACAACGAGCGGTTCTTCGACCACCGGCGCGAGGATTCCCGCACGGACTGGGATCGAGATGGCCTCCCGAACGAGGAGTGGGAGGCCTTGCTCGGTCGGATGCGCCGGGCCGCCGACGAGGCCGGCTTCCTCCGCTACCACCTCCCCGAGCGCTTCGGCGGCCGGGGCGGCTCCAACCTCGACATGGCCGTGATCCGCGAGCACCTCGCCGCCAAGGGCCTCGGCCTGTTCAACGACCTGCAGAACGAGACCTCGATCGTCGGCAACTTCCCCACCGTGCTGATGATGGAGCGGTACGGCTCCGAGGCCCAGCAGGAGGAGTGGATCCCCAAGATGCTGGAGGGCCGGGCTGGCATCGCCTTCGGCCTCACCGAGCCCAAGCACGGCTCCGACGCCACGTGGATGGAGACCCGTGCCGAGCGCGACGGCGACGAGTGGGTCATCAACGGCGACAAGATGTGGAACACCGGCGTGCACCGCGCCACCCACGACTTCGTCTTCGCCCGCACCAGCGGCGAGGACGGCGAGGCCAGCGGCATCACGTGCTTCATCGTGCCCATGGACACCGACGGGGTGACGATCGAGAAGTACTACTGGACCTTCAACATGCCGACCGACCACGCCCACGTGTCGTTCCGCAACGTGCGGGTGCGCGCCGAGGACGTGCTCGGACCGGTCGACAACGGCCTCCAGGTCGCCCAGCTCTTCGTCCACGAGAACCGGATCCGCCAGGCGGCGTCCTCGCTCGGCGCGGCCCAGTACTGCATCGACACGGCCGCCCAGTACGCCCGCGACCGGCGGGTGTTCGGCAAGAGCCTGGCGTCGAACCAGGCCATCCAGTTCCCGCTGGCCGAGCTCCACACCGAGGCGGCGATGCTGCGGGCCCTGATCCGCCAGACCGCGTGGGAGATGGACCAGGTCGACCACCCGATGGAGATCTCCGCCCGGGTCGCCATGTGCAACTACCGCGCCAACCGGCTGTGCTGCGACGCCGCCGACCGGGCGATGCAGACCTGCGGCGGCATGGGCTACTCGCGCCACATGCCCTTCGAGCACATCTACCGGCACCATCGGCGCTACCGGATCACCGAGGGCACCGAGGAGATCCAGATCCGCCGCGTCGCCGGCCACCTGTTCGACTTCACCGGCACCGGCAAGGGATCGACCGCTCGCTAGCGCGGGTGCCCCCGGCGGTTCGGCGGCACCGTCTTCGGCGGCTGCTTCCGCGGCGGCAGCTCGTCGAGCATGCGGGCGGCCACGGCGGCGATCTCGGCCACGGCTCGCTCGAAGGGCTCCTCCGTCGCCGCGGTGGGGTGGCGGATGCCGCTCAGCTTGCGGACGAACTGGCGGGCCGCGGCCTGCACCTCCTCCGGCGTGGCCGCCGGCTCGAGGCCCCGCAGCGTCGTGATCGATCGGCACATGCCGCCGACGCTACGCCGCAGGTCCGACGTAGTGTCCGCCGGCATGGATGACGGGGGAGCGCACCTGCTGACCACCCGCGAGGTGGCGACCTTCGTCGCCCGCGGCTTCCTGGCCCTCCCGGCGGTCGTGCCCGACGAGCTCAACGCCGCGGCCACCGAGGAGCTGCACCAGATCCTCGCCACGTGGGGCTCCGATGCCCGCCCCTACGCGCCGTCGAGCGGCCAGCGGCTCTCGGAGATCTACCCCGAGCCGTCGGCCATCGGCGCCGTGCTCCGGCACCCGCCGGTCGCCGGCGCGCTGCGTTCGCTGGTCGGCGCCCACCCGGTGTTCGACCACGACTTCGTGCACCACAAGCCGGCCGGCGATCCGTTCGGCCAGCCGCTGCACCAGGACGCCATGGTCGACCCGACCGTGGCCTTCGACGTCCAGCTCTTCTACTTCCCCCACGAGGTCGAGCCGGGCGCCGGCGGCACCGGGTTCGTTCCCGGAACCCACCTGCGCCGGGTCCACGAGACCGATGTCGGCCGCTACGTCCACGTGGCCGGCGAGCAGCAGTGGTCTGGGCCCGCCGGCAGCGTGCTGCTCTTCCACCAGGGCCTGTGGCACCGGGGCATGCCGAACCCGTCGGGCACCGACCGGCTCATGTACAAGATCCGGCTGAACCCGAGCGACCCCCAGGTCCGCCAGTGGGACACCGCCGACCTCGACGAGCTCCACGAGGGTCCCGGCGACCACCTCTTCGCCCGGTTCCGCACCGACTCGGTCGCCGGGATCCTCCGCCACCGGGAGCCGTGGATGGGGGAGCAGGACCACCGGCTCGAGCTCGTGGCCCGGGCGACGCTGTGGCGGTACCTGTCCGGCGACGACCGCTTCGACGTCGACTGGTACCTCACGCGCACCGAGGCCCGGGCGGGCCTGGCGTGACGATGGACCCGGCCACCCAGCGCCAGCAGGTGCTGTTCCTCTACCTCGAGCACTCGGGCCTCGACGGGCGGGTCGTGGCGTGGTCGTTCCACGACGGCAGCGGCCGGGTCGCCGACCTCGACGGCTCGCCGCCCTACCGCACCGGCACCGACGCCCTGCGCGACGGCTGGCGCCTCCTCCAGGCCTCGCCCGTGCCCCAGCGCATCCCCGGCGCCGAGCGGGTGGCCGGCCGCCTCGAGCACGAGCTGCTCCTCGAGCGCATCGTCGACGCCTGACCGGCGTTCCGTGGCCGCTGCCAGTTCCGTTTCGTGGCCGCTGCCGGTTTTCCTAGGTGCGGCGGGACGACAGCCAGGCGTGCTCGAGCTCGCCGAGCGGGGTCGACGGCGGGCCGTCGGTGAAGGGCCACAGCTCCTCGGCGATGCGGCGCCAGTTGGCGGTGGCGCCGAGCTCGCCCATGAGGGCGGTGAGCCCGAGGTTGATGCGCTGGATGATCACGAACGCCGGCGGCACGTTGGCCACCTTCATGATCTCGCCGTAGGGGCCGCCGGCGTCGAAGATCCGCCGGATCGACTCGGATGCGTACTCCTTGGTCATCGTCTGGACCCGGTCGTCCAGGACGATCTCGTAGAAGTGGCTGAAGTAGTCCTCGACGAGCTCGTCGGAGAACGGCGCCCCGGCCGGCAGCAGGCCGATGCCCTCGATCGCCCGCCGGAAGGCGGCGACGTCGCGGTGCAGCACCATCGAGCGGACGAGCGCCGAGAAGTCCTCGATCTCCTGCTCGGTGAACCGCTTCACCAACCCGAAGTCGAGGAAGACGACGTGCCCGCCGGGCCGGAACAGGTAGTTGCCCGGGTGCGGGTCGCCGTTGAACACCCCGAAGCGGTAGAGGCTGCGGAACACGAACCGGAAGATGGTCTCGGCGGCCAGGTTGCGCTCGTCCTCGCTCCAGGTCAGGACCTCGTCGAACCGGGCGCCGTCGGCCAGCTCGGTGGTGAGCACCCGCCGGCCGCTCAGCTCGTGGACCACCTCGGGCACGTGGATGGACGGATGCCCCAGGTAGCGGTCGACGAAGAGCTGCTGGTTGGCGGCCTCTCGCTCGTAGTCGAGCTCCTCCAGGATGCGGCTGCGGATCTCCTCCACGATGGGGCCCGACTCGAGCCCGGGGAACATCATCCCGAGCCCACCGAAGAGCAGGTCGGCGCTGGCGAGGTCGGAGCGGATCGCTCGGTCGACGCCCGGGTACTGGACCTTGACCGCCACCCGCCGCCCGTCGTGCAGCAGCGCCCGGTGGACCTGGCCGATGGAGGCGGATGCGATCGGCACCGGGTCCCACTCGGCGAACAACCGCTCGGGCGGTGCGCCGAGCTCGCCCTCGATCACGCCGGCGGCCAGCTCCCCGCTCATCGGCGGCGCGTCGGCCTGCAGCTGGGCGAGGGCGTCGCGGACGTGGGGCGGCATCCCGGCGTCGAGTAGCTGGCCATCTGGCCGAGCTTCATCATCGCCCCCTTCATGTGCCCGAGCGTCTCGGCGATCTCCGCCGCCGTGCGCATCTCGAACTCGGTGTCGAGGTGCTGGCGGCGCTCGTCGTCGGCGAACGCCCGCCGGGCCTTGTGCAGCGCCCACCGCCGTCCGGCGCGCC
>JBKHXT010000221.1:0-7127 GCA_046565885.1 Acidimicrobiia bacterium | reverse complement strand
CGGCCTGACCCCTCCACGACAGATCAGGTCAGCCCCGCCGGCGACGCAGCTCCTCGGCGATCTGGATCGTGTTGAGGGCCGCGCCCTTGCGGAGGTTGTCGCCGGAGAGGAACAGCGCGAGGCCGTGATCGACCGTGGGATCGACCCGGAACCGGCCGACGAGGGTGTCGTCGATGCCGGCGGCGTCGAGGGGCGTGGGGACGTCCTCGAGCCGGACGCCGGGGGCGCCGTCGAGCAGCTCGCGGGCGCGAGCCGGGGTCATCGGGCTCGAGAAGCGGGCGTTGATCGACAGCGAGTGGCCGGTGAAGACCGGGACGCGCACGCAGGTGACCGACACCGCGAGCCCGGGGAGGCCGAGGATCTTGCGCGACTCGTTGCGGAGCTTCTGCTCCTCGTTGGTCTCGTCGAGGCCGTCGTCGACGAGGTTCCCGGCGAAGGGCACGACGTTGTAGGCGATGGGCTTGACGAAGTTGTCGGTGGGCCCGGGGTCGGCGGCCCGGCCGTCGTGGGTGAGCTCGGGCGCCTGCTCGCCGACCTTGCGGATCTGGCCGTCGAGCTCGTCGACGCCGGAGAGCCCGGCGCCGGAGACCGCCTGGTACGTCGACACGACGATGGCCTCGAGCCCGGCCTCGTCGGCCAGCGGCTTGAGCACCGGCATGGCGACCATGGTGGTGCAGTTGGGGTTGGCGACGATGCCGAGGGGGATGTCGTCGAGGGCGTCGGCGTTGACCTCGGGCACCACCAGCGGCACGCGGTCGTCCATGCGCCAGGCCGAGGAGTTGTCGATGACGACGGGGCCGGACGCGGCGATCCGCTCGGCCAGCTCCTTCGACGCCGTGGCACCCGCCGAGGCGAGCACGACGTCGAGGCCGGAGTAGTCCGCCGAGGTCGACTCCTCGACGGTGACGTCGGTGCCCTTCCACGGCAGGGTGCGACCGGCCGACCGGGCCGAGGCGAAGTAGCGCACCTCCTCGACGGGGAAGTTCCGCTCGGCCAGCAGCCGGCGCATGACGCCGCCGACCTGGCCCGTTGCTCCGAGGATGCCTACGCGCATGGCATCCAAGGCTACGGGCGTGGCGCCCTCAGCTCACATCGAGATCGAACGCGGTGTGGAGGACCTCCACCGCCTGCTCGACCTGCGATTGCTGGATCACGCACGAGATGCGGATCGCCGACGTCGAGATCATCTCGATGTTGATGTCGTTCTCGGCGAGGACCTGGAACATCTTCGCCGCCACGCCGGGGTTCGACTTCATGCCGGCGCCGATGACCGAGACCCGACCGATGTCGTGGTCGAAGCCGACGCCGGCGTTGCCGAGCCGCCCGGACAGCGAGTTGATGAGCTCCGTGGCCCGCTCGGCGTCGGGGTGGGGGACCGTGAAGGAGATGTCGGTGCGGCCGTGGTCGGACACGTTCTGCACGATCATGTCGACGTTCACGCCGGCGTCGGCGAGCACGGTGAACATCTCGGCGGCGACGCCCGGCTGGTCGGACACGCCCGACACGGTGACCTTGGCCTCGGACGTGTCGTGGGTGACGGCGTTGACGACGGCCTGTTCCATGTCGCTGGTCTCCGTGCTCTCGGTGGACAGGGTGACGATGGTGCCCGGCTCCCAGGTGAAGGCGGACCGGACGTGCAGCTTCACGCCGTGGCGGCGGGCGAACTCGACGGAGCGCATGGCCGGCTTCGGGCAGCCGGTGGCGGTCATCTCGAGCAGCTCGTCGAAGGTGATCTCCCGCATGCGCCGGGCCTTCGACACGACGCGGGGGTCGGCGGAGTAGACGCCGGCCACGTCGGTGTAGAGCTCGCACAGCTCGGCGCCGAGGGCGTGGGCGATGGCCACGGCCGTGGTGTCGGAGCCGCCGCGGCCGAGGAAGGTGACGTCCTTGTCGATCGACACGCCCTGGCTGCCGCCGATGACGGGGATGACGCCCGCGGCGAGGGCATCGGTGATGCGCTCGGGCCGCAGCTCGAGGATCTTGGCGTCCTTGTGCGTCGTGTCGGTGATGAAGCCGGCCTGCGAGCCGGTGAAGGACTGCGCCCGCTCGCCGAGGTCGGTGATGGCCATGGCGACCAGCGCCATCGCCTTGCGCTCGCCGGCGGTGATGAGCATGTCCATCTCGCGGCCGGGCTGGCTGGTGGAGACGTCGTCGGCGAGGCGCAGCAGCTCGTCGGTCTCCTTGCCCATGGCGGACACGACGAGCACGACGTCGGTGCCGCGCCGCTTGGTGCGCACGGCGTGCTCGGCCACCTCCCGGATGCGCTCCGGGTCGGCGACCGAGGTGCCTCCGAACTTCTGGACGACGGTCACGGCAGGCGAACCTACCGACCGGCCCGCCCGGGCCCGAAAGGAGCTAGGCGCCCTCGACCAGCGCGTCCCAGTCCCGCAGCTGCTGCAGCGTCTGGGTCTCGGTCGAGTGCAGCAGCGAGCAGATGGCGCGCAGGTCGTCCTTGCGCACCGACAGCACCCGGCCGTTGAAGTCGCCGCGCTCGAGGATGATCGACCGGGCGTAGCGGTGCACCGCCTCGGCCTCGGGGATGCCGGCGAGGGCGACGAGGTCGAGGATGACCTTCGACGGGCGGTCGGCCTCGTCGTCGTCGTCCGCCTCGCCGAGCAGCACCGACATGGGGACGTCGTAGAACTCGGCCAGCTCGCGCAGGCGGGGCAGGCTCAGGTTCCGGAAGCCGCGCTCGTAGGCGCCGATCGCCGAGGCGCTCCACTGCCCGCCGCTCTCGCGCTCGACGTCGTCGAGGGAGAGCTTGCGGAGCCGGCGGACGGCGCGCAGGCGCTGTCCGACCTCGACGGAGAACGACGAGAGGCCGTCGTCGTCGTCGCTCATGGGTCCCTCCCTGGTTCGCCCGGCCGTCGGCGTCCACCGTCCGGCACTCCCGAGGCACGGAGCGTAGCGAACCCGGGCCGTCGGAGCCCGCTCGGAGGAGCGACTCGCGCCCGGCGCGGGCTCGCGGGTACGGTCCGGCGCCGTGGGAACCTCGAAGCGCGAGCGCCAGAAGACGGCCCGGCAGGAGAAGATCGAAGAGCTCCGACGCCAGGAGCAGCGGCAGGCCACCCGGCGCCGCGGGCTGCTGATCGGCGCCGCCATCGTGGCCTTCCTGGCCTTCGCCATCGGCTTCTCGGTGCTCACGGCCGGTGACGACGACGAGGACGTGACGACCACCGAGGAGGCCGACGGGGCCACCGACACCACCGAGGGCGAGGACGGCGCCGACGCCGACGACGCCACGGAGGGCGACGACCCGACCGACGACGGCACCGACACCACCGAGGCCGGTGGCGAGGACGAGGCGGCCGCCGAGCCGCTGCCGTGCCCGCCCGAGGACGGCACCGCCGAGCGCACCACCGAGTTCCCGGCCGCCCCGCCGAGCTGTCTCGAGGACGGCGTCGACTACGTCGCCACCATGGAGACCGACGTGGGCACCATCGAGATCGACCTGCTCGAGGACGAGGCGCCGGCCACGGTCAACAACTTCGTGTACCTCGCCCGCTACGGCTACTACGACGGCCTCGACTTCCACCGGGTCATCCCCGACTTCGTCATCCAGGGCGGCGATCCGCAGGGCGACGGCACGGGCGGCCCCGGCTACCAGTTCGAGGACGAGCTGCCCGAGCCCGAGGACTACCAGGCCGGCTCGCTCGCCATGGCCAACTCCGGGCCGGACACGAACGGCAGCCAGTTCTTCATCGTCACCTCCGAGCAGGGCGCCGAGTCGCTGGTGCAGGCCGTCGGCGGCACCGCCAACTACTCGCTGTTCGGCACGGTCACCGAGGGCATGGACGTGGTCGCCGAGATCGAGGCCGACGGCTCGCCCACCGGGCAGCCCCAGACCACCCACGTGATCGAGTCGGTGACGATCAGCGAGCGCTGAGCCGGCCGCGGCGCCGGGCCGGCCGCTCGGCCGCCGGGGCCGCCGACGCCGGGACCGGGAGGGCGAACCGGAAGGTGGCCCCGCCGCCCGGCGTCTCGTCCACCCAGATCCGCCCGCCCAGCCGCTCGGCCGACTGCTTGGCGATGTGCAGGCCGAGCCCGACGCCCTGCTGCGAGCGGGTCAGGTGGTTGCCGAGGCGGGTGAACTTGTCGAAGATCCGCTCGCGGTCGGAGCGGGGGATGCCCGGGCCGTGGTCCACGACGCTCGTGACGACCTGGTCGCCGTCGCGGCGCAGGTCGACCTCGATCGAGTCGCTGCCCTGGGCGTACTTGAGGGCGTTGGAGAGCAGGTTGGTGAGGATGCCGGTGGCGAGGGCGTCGTCGGCGAGCACGACCTCGGCGCCCGGCTGCACGTGCACGTCGATGGTCCGGGTCGGGTCCTGGCGGCGGGTCAGGTCGACCTGCTCGGCGACCCGGTCGGCCCACGCCACCTCGGTCGGAGCGACGACCACGCCGGCGTCGAGCTGGGTCGAGCGCAGCAGCGAGTCGACCAGGGCCTCGAGGCGCTGCTCCTCGCGGATCATGATCTCGTAGATCCGGGACCGGTCCTCGTGCGTCAGCTCGGCGTCGCGACGGGCGAGCGTGTGCAGGAACCCCTTGATCGGCGTCAGCGGCGTGCGCAGCTCGTGGGACACCTGGGCGATCCAGCCGTCCTTGTCGTCCTGGAGCTTCTTGCGGGCGGTGTCGTCGCGGGCGACGACCACGTAGCCGCCGTCGGACAGCGGCGCGTACGAGCAGGTGAGCCACCGCTCCTCGTCGGCGGCCTGGAGGCGGAGCAGCACGCCCGGCACCGCTTCGCCCCGGCGGCCGGGGTCGGTGGCGCCGGTGACCGGGTTGCCCTGCTCGTCGGTCGGCTTGAACGAGGCGCTCACGTGCTCGCCCACGGCCCGGCCGGCCGGCACGCCGGTGATGGCCTCCATCGCCGGGTTCCACGACCGCACGCGCAGGTCGGAGCCGACCGAGAAGATGCCGTCGGACGAGGAGCCGATGAGGTCGGCCAGCTTGCGGCGCTCGGCGGAGACCTCGTTCAGCAGCGACAGCTGGTGCAGGGTGCTCGACACGCGCTCGGCGAGGGCGTCGAGGATGCGCTCGTGGCGGGGGCCGTAGGGGCGGCCGTCGGCGCGGGCCGACACGGCGATCGACCCGCACGGCAGGCCGGCGTCGTCGAGCAGCCGCATGCGCGAGCCCGACCCGTAGACGTCCTCGCCCCGGGTGGGGCCGGCGGCCACGCGGACGGTGTCGCCGATGCCCTCGATGAGCACCACGGCGCTGCGGGCGCCGAGGAGCTCGATGGCGTGCCCGGCCAGCTCCTGCGCCGCCTCCTGGGTGGTGGCGGCGCTGGCGAGGGCCAGCTCGGCGAGGCGCAGCCGGTCGAGCTCGGAGCCGGTGAGCGAGACCCGGCCCCGGCGACGCAGCTCGACCCCGGCGAGGGCGCCGGCGCCGGCGGCGAGGGCCGCCGCCAGCACGCTGCCCTGCACCAGGGCCACGACCGCGCCGATGCCGGCGAGGACGGCGGTCGCGCCGGTCACGAGCACGGCCTGCTGGTGCTGGTCGGGGAGCTTCAGGGCCACGGTTCCTCTCCTGGCGGGCGTCGACGCCCACCGACCAAGAGTGTGCGGAACCGCCCATCTCGTCCGCCATGACCCGATCGGGTCATCTTCGGCCGCTTCCGGTTCCGCCGGATCAGCCGCCGGCGCCGGCCCCCGGCCGCAGCGCCCGGTGCGCCGTGCCCTCCACGACCTGGCGCAGCCACGGTTGCAGCGTGGTCACCCGGTGGCGGGCGACGTCGGTGACCGAGAGCCCGGCCCGGCGCAGCGCCAGCGGGATGTCGCGGTCGGCCCGCCAACCGGTGAAGGCGCCGATCCCCGGCGCCACGGCGCGCTGGAGGCGGCCGCCGACCCCGACGAGCCGGGCCGGTTCGACGAAGCGGAGGCGGCCGTCGTCGGCGAGCAGGTCGTGGAGCCGGCGCAGCGTGGCGTCGAGGTCGGCGGCCGACGCCAGCTGGAACACCGAGACGATGGTGTCGAAGCCGCCGTCGAGCTCGCCCAGCCGGGCGTCGTCGACGCCGTCGAGCACCACGACGTCGGCCGTCCCGGCCCACAGGCCGCGGTGGGCCTCGGCGCCGCCCAGGTCGAGCACCCGCCCCTCGGATCGACGGACGAGGTGGCGGCGCCGCGCCCGCACGAGCAGCTGGGCCTCCGGCGGCAGGGTGCGCTCGTAGCCGGTGGGGATGATGCCGGTCTCGACCACGGCCGCCAGTCTCCCAGACCGCACCGACCGCCTCGTCCCTTTCGGCCGCTCGGTTACCCCCCGGTACCTTGTGGCCCCATGACCATCAAGAGCGTGGGGATCATCGGTTCGGGGATCATGGGGTCGGGCATCGCGCAGGTCGCGGCCACGTCCGGGTTCACGGTCGTGCTGCGGTCCCGCAAGCAGGAGTCCGCCGACCAGACCGTGGCCGCCATGCAGAAGTCGCTCGAGCGGCTGGTGTCCAAGGAGCGCATGACCCAGGAGGACGCCGACGCCGCCGTCGCGCGGGTCACCGCCACCTCCAAGATCGACGACCTCGCCGACTGCGATCTCGTCATCGAGTCCGTGGTCGAGGACCTCGCCACCAAGCTCGAGCTGTTCGACGAGCTCGACAAGGCGTGCAAGGACGGCGCCATCCTCGCCACCAACACCTCCACCCTGTCGGTCACCGACATGGCGGTGAAGACCAGCCGCCCCGAGCGGGTGTGCGGCGTGCACTTCTTCAACCCGGCGCCGATGATGAGCCTGGTCGAGATCATCGAGACGCTGGTGACCGACGAGTCGACCATCGCCGAGGTGCGCGAGTTCGCCGAGGCGTGCGGCAAGTCGCCCGTGCTCGTGAAGGACCGGGCCGGGTTCATCGTCAACGCCCTGCTGTTCCCGTACTTGAACAACGCGGTGCGGATGCTCGAGAACGGCACCGCCAGCCGCGACGACATCGACGCGGCCATGAAGGGCGGCGCCAACTTCCCGATGGGGCCCTTCGCCCTGCTCGACCTCGTCGGCCTCGACACCTCGCTGTCGATCCTCGACGCCCTCTACGCCGAGTTCCGTGACCCGAACTACGCCGCCGCCCCGCTGCTGCGGCGGATGGTCAGCGCCGGCCACCTGGGCCGCAAGTCGGGCACCGGCTTCTACGAGTACTGATCGGC
>JBKHXT010000220.1:0-9094 GCA_046565885.1 Acidimicrobiia bacterium | reverse complement strand
GCGAGATCGCGGAGCTGCGCTCCGAGCTGCGTGGCGAGATGGCCGGTCTGGGCTCTGAGCTGCGTGGCGAGATGGCGGGGCTGCGCTCTGAGCTGCGTGGCGAGATGGGCTCGCTGCGCTCGGATCTGCGCACGGAGATGATCGACGGCTTCCACCGCCAGACGGTCTGGCTGGCCGGGACCGTGATCGCATCAGCGGGCGCAGTCATCGCCGCGGTACCGCTGCTCAGCTGACCCTCGCCTCTCAGTGGCGCAGGTCCCGCCACGGCCAGGACGCCCCGTCGACCAGGAGCTCCGGGTCGCCGGTCCAGAGCGTCGCATCCTGTGACGCCGCAAGTGCAGCTGCGAAGGCGTCCGCATAGGCCATCGGGTGGTCCGACTTGATCCTTGCGGCGGCCAGGACGAGCTCTTCGTCGGGCAGCCTGGCGTCGACGACATCACGGAGGTCGCGGACGGTCGTGGTGGCGGCGTCCTCACCGTGGACCCGGCGCAGCACGTAGTGCACCTCGCCCAGGTTGATCCACGACATCAGTGGGCGTGCTCGTTCGAGGAGGTCGGCGACTGCATGTGCCGCCGGAGGTTCGCCGTCGAGGAGACGCAGCACGGCCCAGGAGTCCAGGACGACTTTCACCCGTCGGACGACTCTCGCGCTCGATCTTGCGCCCGCAGGCGCTCGAGCTCGCCGACGATGTCGCTGCCGGTGAACCTCCCGAACAGGGGCTGTGGAGGGCGCGCGAGACGGACGGCGACGTGGTCACCGTCGCGCCAGAAGCTCACTTCGTCCCCTGGTTCGATGCCCAGCTCGTCCCGCAGCGCCTTCGGGATCACGACCTGGCCTTTCGGCCCGACACGGTGAGTCATACCGGACAGTATAACTGTCAGTCTGCTGGGAGGTGTTCGGGGTGCTCGCCGAACACCTCGTCGAGCGAGCGGCGCACGTCCTCGACGTCGAGGTGGGTGTAGAGCATCGTCGACACGATGCTGGCGTGGCCGAGCTGACGCTGGACCTGGGCCACGCCCATCCCGGCCCGGATCAGCTCGGTGGCGAAGGAGTGCCGCCAGCGATGGGGGTAGTGGCGGCCGGTCACGCCGGCGGCGTCGCCGGCGAGGCGGCACTCTCGCTGCAACGCCGAGACCGAGCAGCGCTTGTCGGGGTCGGGGACGAACGGGTGGGTGTTCACGAACAGGTAGGGCGTGGCCGGCAGCTGGGGCCGGACGTCGGCGAGGAACCGCTCGAGGGTGGCCACCAGCGGGGACGGGAGGGCCAGGAGCCGGTGGCGTGCGCCCTTGCCGACCACCTCGAGGCGCCGGTCCTCGAGGTCGATGCGGTCCAGCCGCAGGTTCGAGATCTCGCCCGCTCGGGCGCCCGTGAAGCGCAGCATCGAGATGATGGCGTGGCGCTGCCGGCCCCGGACATCCCTCGACCTCGACGTGAGGTCGAGGATGGCGGCGGCCTCGGCGGGGGAGTAGACGTCGATCCGCTTCGGTGTGCGGCGGGGCGGCGCCAGCGTGGCGGCGGGGTCGGCGTCGAGCTGCTCCTCGGCGACCAGCCAGGCGAAGAACCGCCGCAGGGCGTTGATCTCGGCGTACCGGGTGGCCGGTGCCAGGCCCCGCTCGGCCTCGAAAGCGAGGAAGTCGTGCAGGCGGCGGACCCGCACGTCGGCGAGCGAGCCGTCGGGCCGGTGCTGGTGCCACCACGCCAGGAAGCAGGCGACGTAGTGGCGGCAGTTCGCCACCGTGCTCGGCGTTCGGTTGCGGACGCTTCGCAGGTGCTCGGCGAAGCGGTCGAGCACCGCCTCGTACGGTCCGGTGTCGGGCACGACGGTCCCCTCGAGAGGTCGGCCTGAGGGGGAAGTCGCAGCCTGTGCCGCGTGCGGACGGTAGCGCACCGGTCTGACGGTGACCTCGACCGGACCGGACTAAGCTTGGTCCATGCTGGTGAACACGCACGAGGCCAAGACGCAGCTGTCCAGGCTCCTCGAGCGCGCTGCCGCCGGCGAGGAGATCGTCATCGCCAAGGCGGGTCGTCCGATGGCCCGCCTCGTGCCGTACCGGGAGGTCGCGGAACCCCGGCGCCCCGGTCGCTGGAAGGGGCAGGTCTGGATGTCCGACGACTTCGACGAGACCCCATCGGAGGTCATCGACGCGTTCGGGCTCGGCGGCTGAGCGGTGCGGGTGCTGCTCGACACCCATGCGCTCCTGTGGTGGCTCGCCGACGCCGAGCTCTCCGACGACGCCCGCCGGACCATCGCCGACCCGGCGAACGAGGTCGCCGTCAGCGCGGCGTCGGTGTGGGAGATCTCGATCAAGCGAGCGCTCGGCAAGCTGCGCACCGGCGATGACCTCCTGGAGGCGATCGCGGCCTCCGGCTTCCAGCCGCTGGGCATCTCGCTCCGCCACGCCGAGGTCGCCGGGGCGCTGCCGCCGCACCACGCCGATCCCTTCGACCGCATGCTCGTCGCACAGGCGCGCGAGGAGGGGCTCGTCGTGATCTCCCGCGACCGGGTGTTCGACCGCTACGGCGTGCCGCTGCTCGCCTGCTGACGGACCAGTGCCGGCCCCTCCTGGGGACGGCGATGCGGAGGCGCTAGCCCGTGCCCGGCGCCAGCACGACCAGACCGGCTCCCGCCGCGGCAGCGGCGAGCGCGTCGTCGTAGGTGACGACCTCGTCCACGCCGACACGGATGGCGACGGCGAGGCGGAGCGCATCGTGGGACCGGAGCGGTGCATGGGTCCCGGCGGCGAGCAGGTCGCCGCGGGTGAGGTCGACCAGATCCACGGTGTCGAGCACCGCCCGGATCGCCTCGACGTGCAGGGCCTCGGGATGGCGGCCCGCCGCGCAGTGCATCTCGGTGTGGAGCAGCCACGAGGCGACGAGGCGCCGGTCGGCGGTGAGCGCCTCGACGAGCGCATCCGACTCGCGCTCGTCGAGCACCAGCTTGAGCACCGCTGACGTGTCGAGGTAGGTGAGCGTCACCGCTCGCCGGTCAACGCATCGGTGGGTGGGGGCCGATGACGGCCGCAGGCTGGCCGTTGTTGGTGATCAGCAGCAGCTCGCCCCGGGCCGCGCGGCGGAGCACCTCGGCGCTGTCGTTGCGCAGCTGCCGGTGCGAGATCTCCTCCACGTCGCACACGTAGCACGCCGAAGCCGACGCTGCTCCTGGCACGGCCGCCGCCATCTTCCGGATCTGCTCAAGGTTCCGGTTGGTGCGCCGATCCCATGGCGTGCTCCGGTCTTCGCTCCGCCGCCTCCTGCCCTCCGGCCTCGTCGCCGCCACCGTGCTCGGCGCCGCCGCCCCGGCGCTGGCCGCCCCACCCGTGGTCGACGACCCCTCCGTCGTCGAGGGCGAGATGATCGTCCGGTACGAGCCGGGCACCGACGCCTCGGAGCGGGCCGACGTGCGGGTCCGGCACGGTCTGGAGAAGGTCCGCGACCTCCCCGTCGCCGGCGTCGAGCTGGTCCGCTTCGACCACAACGAGCACCCGGGTCAGAAGGGCCACCGCACGGGCCTCGACCGCAGCGTCCGCTGGGCCGAGCCCAACCAGATCTGGACCGCCGAGCAGCTCGCCGACCCCAACGACCCCGGGTTCGGCGACCAGTGGGCGCTCGAGAACACCGGCCAGACCGGCGGCACGGCCGGCGCCGACATCGCCGTGAAGGACGCCTGGAACGTCGGCATCGACACCTCCCAGGTCGTCGTCGCCGTCATCGACACCGGCGTCGACATCACCCACCCCGACCTCGCCGACCAGGTGTGGACCAACGCCGCCGAGGCGACGGGCACGCCCGGCGTCGACGACGACGGCAACGGCTACGTCGACGACGTCCACGGCTGGGACTGGGTCCACGACGACGCCACCGTCTACGACGGCGACACCTCCGGCGACGGCGTCGACGACGACCGCCACGGCACGCACGTGGCCGGCACCATCGCCGCCTCGACCGGCAACGGCACCGGCGTGGCGGGGGTCAGCGACGCCCGGATCATGCCCCTCAAGTTCCTCGGCCCGAACGGCGGCTCCACCCTCGACGCCGTGCTCGCCCTCGACTACGCGATCGACCAGGGCGCCCGCATCACCAACAACTCCTGGGGCGGCGGTGGCTACAGCCAGGCCCTGGCCGACAAGGTCGCCGAAGCGCAGAAGGCCGGCGTGTGGTTCGTCGCCGCCGCCGGCAACGGTGGGAGCGACCAGGTCGGCGACGACAACGACGCGACGCCGAGCTACCCGGCGTCGCTGCCGCACGACAACGTCGTCGCCGTCGCCGCCACCGACCACGCCGACGCGCTGGCCGGGTTCTCCAACTACGGCGCCACGTCGGTCGACCTCGGGGCTCCCGGGCGCAGCATCCTGTCCACCCTTCCCGGCGGCTCCTACGCCCGGATGAGCGGCACGTCCATGGCCGCCCCGCACGTGGCCGGCGCCCTCGCCCACCTCGTCGCCGCCCACCCGCAGCTGTCGATCGCCGACGCCAAGGCGCTGCTGCTCGAGCGCACCGACCCGGTGCCGGCGCTCGCCGGCAAGACCGTGTCCGGCGGACGGCTGGATCTGGCGCGCGCCCTCGGCGTCGGCCTGGAACCGCCGGCGCTGTCGGTGGCCGACGCCGAGGTGGTCGAAGGCGACGTCGGCAGCGCACACCGCCTGGCCTTCGGCGTGTCGCTGACCCAGGCCCACACCTCACCGATCACCGTCCGCTGGGCGACCGGCGCCGTCACCGACGACGCCTACCCCGCGAGCGACTACCTCGCCGTCGCCGACGGCCAGGTCACCATCGAGGCGGGCAGCACCATCGCAGCCCTGCAGGTCGACGTGGTCGGCGACGACCTCGTCGAGCCGGACGAGGTCGTGACCGTCACCGTGACCGAGGCGGCGGGCGCGACCCTCGCCGACCCCGTCGCCGTCGGCACCATCGTCGGTGACGACCGGCCGAGCCTCACCGTCACCCCACCGGCGGCCGCCGTGGAGGAAGCCGGTGGCACGGCCACCTTCACCGTCGAGCTCAGCGAGCCCGGCCTCGACGCCGTCACCGTCGGCTACCGCACCGAGGACGGGACCGCCCTCGCCGGGAGCGACTACGTCGCTGCCTCCGGAACGCTCAGCTTCGACGGGACGACCTCGGCCACGGTCGACGTCGCCGTGCTCGACGACACCGCCGACGAGGCCGACGAGACGTTCTCCCTGGTGCTGCACGATGCCAGCGGCGCCGACCTGGCCGTGGCGTCGGCGAGCGCCGCCATCGCCGACGACGACGTCTCCGCCCCGACGACCGGAGGCGGCGGCACCACCGGCGACTCCGGTGGCACGACGGGCGGCGGCTCCACCGGCGGCGGTTCGACGGGCGGCGGCTCGACGGGGGGCGGCTCGACGGGGGGCACGGCCCCGGCCGAGGACACGGCTCCCGAGGAAACGCAGCCGGCCCTCGATCCGGGTGCCTTCCGCGTGGCCGGCGCCGACCGGCTCGCCACCGCCGTGCGCACGTCGCAGGAGACCTGGGCGGACGGCGAGGCCGGCTCGGTCGTGCTGGCCCGCAGCGACACCTACCCCGACGCCCTGGCCGGCGGCGCCCTCGCCGTCGCGGTCGACGGGCCGCTCCTGCTGACGTCGAGCTCGACGCTCTCCACGGCCGTGGCCGACGAGATCCGCCGGGTCCTGCCCGCCGGCGGCACCGTCCGCCTCCTGGGAGGGCCGGCGGCGATCGATCCCGCGGTCGAGGGCGCCCTGCGCAACCTCGGCTACGCCGTCGAGCGCCTGTCGGGCGCAGACCGGTTCGCCACGGCCGCCGCCATCGCCGAGGAGCGCACGGCGGCGCCCAGGGCGATCCTCGTCACCACCGGCGCCGGCTTCGCCGACGCGCTGGCCGCCTCGGCCGCCGCCGGCCACCTCGACGGCGTGGTCCTGCTGACCGACGGGGCGCGCCTCCCGGAGGCCACCGCCGCCTACCTCGACCGCCACCCCGGCGTGCCCGTCCACGCCATCGGCGGTCCGGCCGCCACCGCCCTGGGTGCCCGAGCCACGTCCGTGATCGCCGGCGCCGACCGCTACGCGACCGCCGTCGCCGTCGCCCAGCGCTGGTTCGCCGACGCCGCGATCGTCGGGCTCGCCACCGGCACGACCTTCCCCGACGCCCTGGCCGCCGGCGCCCGGCTCGGCCGGATCGGCGCTCCGCTGGTGCTGTCGCCGTCGGACGCCGTGCCGGCGGGCGTCCGGTCACTCGTCGGATCCGCGCAGCGCGTGGAGCTGTACGGCGGCGCGATGGCCCTGTCGTCCGAGGTCGAGACGACCCTGCGCTCGCTGCTCGGCTGAGCTCAGCCCTCGGGGTAGTCGAACCGGGCGACCTCGGTCCCGGCGGCGTCCTTGAGCACCACCGTCCCCGCGTCGTCGTGGAGCACCTCTTGGTCGAGGCCGAGGAACACGGCGTCCTCGCCGGTCTCGCCGGGGCCCGGGTGCACCCGCAGCTCGGCGTCGACGTCGATCTGGCGGCCGATGCCGAGCGGCAGCCGCTCGTCTCCGACCTCCAGCCACCACCCGCCCATGTCGATGCGGATCGTGGCGTTGTTGGCGATCACCACGTGTTCGCCGCCGCCCTCGGCGAGGTCGTCGCCCGGCGGGTCGGCCACCAGCTCGGCGATGTAGGCGGTGTCGTACCGCTCCGCCGCCTCGCCGGGGAGCACGAACGTTCCCGGCTCGACCGCCTCCTCGCCGCCGTCGCACGCGGCGAGGAGCGAGCCGCCGACCAGGGCGAGGGCGATGAGCGTGCGCACGGCCCCAGGGTGCCCCACCGGTGTCGGGGACATCACCTCCGAGGCAGGGTTCCGCCGGGCCCCCGGCGAACTGTGACGGCGTAACCGGCGGGTACTGTCCCGCGCCGTCCGTCGCAGCACGCAGGGAGCACAGCGACACCATGAACCATCGAACCCGAACGGTCCGGCGCCTCGCTGGGGCCGTGACCTTCGCCGCCGTCGCCGGTGGCCTGGCGCTGCCGCTGATCACAGCGCCCGCCGCACATGCCACCCAGGAGACCGACATCCGGCGGGTCCAGGGCGACGACCGCTACAGCACCGCCGCCGCCATCGCCGCCGACACCTTCCCCGACGGCGCCACCTCGGTCGTGGTCGCCACCGGCGAGAAGTTCGCCGATGCCCTGGCCGCGAACGGCCTGGCCGGGGCGCTCGGCGCGCCCGTGCTGCTCACGCTGCAGGACAGCCTCCCGGCGGCGACGGCCGACGCTCTCGTCGACCTCGGCGCCGAGACCGTGTACCTGATGGGCGGGACGTCGGCCGTCAGCCAGGCCGTCGAGGACGAGCTGGCTGCCGACTACACCGTCGAGCGCGTGCAGGGCGACGACCGGTTCGGCACAGCGGCCGCCGCCGGCGCCGCCATCGCCGCCACCGACGACGGCAACCCGCTGACCGGCGGCGACGGCGTCGGCAGCACCGAGGACGGCGTCACCGCCGTGCTCGCCTTCGGCTTCAAGTTCCCCGACGCCGTCTCCGGCGGCGCCATCGCCTACGCCGGCCGACTGCCGGTCCTCCTCACCGGCACCGACGAGGTCCCGCAGGCCACGCTCGACGCCCTCGAGTCGCTCGGGGTCGAGCACGTCCTCGTCGTCGGCGGCACGTCGGTGATCGCCTCGTCGGTCGAGACCGAGCTGAAGGATGCCGGCTACACCACCGAGCGCCTCGCCGGCAACGACCGGTGGGCCACCAACGCCGCCGTGAACGGGTACGCCGAGGCCGAGCCGGCCCTGGCGTTCGGCGGGCCCACTGCCTACCTGTCGACCGGGTCGAAGTTCGCCGACGCCCTCAGCGGCGGCCCGGCGGCCGGGGCCAACCGCGCGCCGCTGGTGCTGACGGCGAGCACGTCGCTGCCCACGCCCACCAGCGACTACCTGGCCGCCAACGCCAACGCCATCGACGAGATCGTCGCCCTCGGCGGCACCTCGGCCATCGCCGCCGACGTCGTCAGCGCCGCCGCCACGGCCGCCCGGGTGGACGACGTCCAGACGCTCGACGTCGCCCCGACGAACGACGAGGTGCTCCAGCAGAGCTCGTCGGCCCTGAACAGCGACGGCGCCCGCACCTACACGGTGACCGGCCTCGAGCCCGGGACCGAGTACGTCATCGCCCTGCTCGACGCCGAGAGCGTGAGCGGCGGCGCCGAGGCCACCTTCAGCTCGTACTCCGTGTCCGACGAGGCGTCGACGTCGATCGAGTCGGTGAACGGCTCCACCGTGGGCGGCGCCGGTTCTCCCGAGGAGACGGTCCAGGAGACGGCCGAGGCTCGCGCCGACGGCACCATCACCTTCGTCGTCGACGCCACCGCCTTCGACGAGATCATCCCCGTCGTCTACGAGGACGCCGACGGCAACGGCGCCCTCACCCTGGACGGCGGCCAGTCCACGGAGCTTTTCGGCCTCGGTGGTCAGACGACGTGGGTGCCGGCCGAGGCGGCATCGAACAGCGCCGGTGGCTCGTACCAGGACATCACGGCCAAGACGGCCCGGCCCGCCGACGGCTTCTTCATCGCCAACGTGGTGGTGGACGACCTCGGGAACCGCGCCGACCGCACGTTCTTCCTCGAAAACTCTGACCGGTACGTCTTCGCCGGCGCCACGATCACGCCGTCGGAGTTCCGGTCCCGGCTGACCGCCAGCGACGTCCTCGACGTCGAGTACCAGCAGGACCTCCAGTCCCGCTTCACGCTCGTCACCGACAACGGCCTGCAGACCTTCGGGTTCGAGTTCGGCACCACCGTCTCGCTGAACGCCGGTCTGGTCGAGCTCAACGGCGGCGACGTGTGGCTCCTGCACTTCAGCGGCGAGGTGCAGGTGGCGCCCGACGCCAGCATCACCGTCTCGGGCAGCGGCACGTCGCTGACGCTCACGAACGGCACCGACACCTCGTCGTGGGCCGTCGACGGCGACGTCATCACGATCACCGTCGGCCGTGGCGTCGACGCCGCCACCGTCTTCTACCCGGTCGAGATCACCGGGCTCACCGGTGTGCGCAGCGTGGCCGATGGGGTCGACCTGCCCGTCTCGCAGCTGAAGGACCGGATCCTCGACGACGGTCCGGCGCTGATGCCGGCGACGAGCA
>JBKHXT010000219.1:0-14459 GCA_046565885.1 Acidimicrobiia bacterium | reverse complement strand
CCGGGTTCGTGATCCTCGGTCGCACGAACCTGCCCGAGCTGGCGCTGATGCCGACCACCGAGCCAGAGGCGTTCGGCCCCAGCCGCAACCCCCACGACCTCGAGCGCACCACGGGCGGCTCCTCGGGCGGCTCGGCGGCGGCGGTGGCCGACGGCTGGGTGGCGGCGGCCCACGCCAACGACATGGGCGGCTCGATCCGGATCCCGGCGTCGTGCTGCGGGCTCGTCGGTCTCAAGCCGTCGCGGGCCCGGACCACCATCGGCCCCGACCTGGCCGAGTACTGGGGCCAGATGACGCACGAGCACGTGGTGTGCCGTTCGGTCCGCGACTCGGCCGCCATCCTCGACCTCGCCGCCGGTCCCGGTCCCGGCGACCCGTACACCGCGCCGCCGCCCCGGCGCCCGTGGGCCGACGAGGTCGGCGCCGATCCGGGGCCCCTGCGCATCGGGTTCACCGCCAGCACGCCGTTCGGGGCCGTGGACGACGAGTGCGTCGCCGCGGCCCGCCACCTGGCCGACCAGCTGGCGGCCCACGGCCACCACGTCGACGACGCCGCACCGGAGGCGCTGGGCGACCCGAGCGTGGCCGTGGCGTACACGACGATGCTCACGGTGCACGTGGCGAGCGAGCTCGACCGGGTCGGCCGCCTCGTCGGCGAGGCGGTGACCGAGGCCGACGTCGAGCCGGAGACGTGGGCGCAGGCCGAGGCCGGCCGCCAGGTCGACGCCGTCACGTACTGGGAGGCGACCCAGGCCATGCACGCCTGGTCCCGCCGCGTGGCCCCGTGGTGGGAGGACCACGACCTGCTGGTCACGCCGACGATGGCGTGCGTGCCGCCCCGCCTCGGCGAGGTCGACGTCCTGGCGATGGTCGCCTTCGCCCTGCCGTTCAACGTGACCGGCCAGCCGGCGATCAGCCTCCCGGTGCACCAGACGGCGGCGGGCCTGCCCGTCGGCGCCCAGCTCGTCGGCGCCTACGGCCGGGAGGACCTGGTGCTCGCCGCCTCCGCCCAGGTCCTGCCCGCCGGCAGCTGATCGACGTGGGCATCGTCCGTCGTGCCGCCACCGTGACCGGGCGGGTGCAGGGCGTCTCGTTCCGCTGGCACACCGAGCGCCAGGCCGAGCGGCTCGCCTCACCGGCTGGGTCCGCAACCACGACGACGGCTCGGTGCGCCTGGAGGTCCAGGGCCCGGAGGCCGCGGTGGACGAGCTGGTGCGGTGGCTGCACGACGGACCGCCGCACGCGCGGGTCGACGGCGTCCGGGTGGACGCCGTCGAGACCCGCACCGGCGAGGCCGGCTTCCGCACCGTTCCGTAGCCGCTGCCAGAACCGCCTCGTGGCCGCTGCCACCTCCCCCGGGGGGAGGGGCTACTCGGCGGTGATGGCCCGCAGGACGTCGAGCTTCGACGCCCGGCGGGCGGGGAGGATGGCGGCGGCCAGGCCGGCGAGCACCGCCAGCACCAGCAGGCTGGCGAGGGTGCCGCCGGCGACGCTGATGCGGTCGAGGAACGACTCGGGCATGGCCGTGGCGGCGGCGAAGCCGAACACCAGGCCGACGACCACGCCGAGCACGGCGCCGAACAGCGACACGATCGCCGCCTCCCAGCGCACCATGCGCCGGGTCTGGCGCCGGGACATGCCCACGGCCCGCAGCAGCCCGAGCTCCCGGGTCCGCTCGAACACCGACAGCGACAGCGTGTTGGCGATGCCGAGCACGGCGATGACCACGGCGAGCAGCAGCAGGACGTTGACGGTGACGAGCACCTGGTCGATCTGGGCCTGCTGGGAGTCGAGGAACTCCTGGCGGTCCTCGATCTCCGCCTGCGGGAAGGCGGCCAGGGCCGACTCCACGGCGGCGCGGGCGTCGGCGGCCTCGACGTCGTCGGCGGCCCGGGCCATCACCACGCCGTCGATGCGGTCGGTGAAGTTCTCGTCCCACGCCTCCAGCGAGATGACGTAGTTGCCGGCGAACGTGGCGTCGGCGTGGATGCCGCGCACCGTCAGCGTGCGCTCGCCGGTGGCGGCGAAGGTGACGTCGACGGTGTCGCCGACCTCGAGGCCGAGGTCGCGTGCCGGGTCCTGGTGGACGAAGATCCCGTCCGTGCCGAGGTCGGCCAGCGCGTCGCCCGAGCGCACGTCGACGTCGACCAGCTCGCCGGCGTCGGGGCCCACGGCCACGAGGTCGCGCACGTTGCCCTTGAACTGGAACTGGCCGAAGCGGATGCCGGACACCGCATCGATCTCCGGGGTCTCGGCGAGGGCGTCGGCGAGCCGGGGCGAGAAGCCGGCGAAGGAGCTGTCGCTGATCACGAAGTCGGCGGCCACCGACTGGTCGATCTTGTCGGCGAAGGTGTCCTTCACCGACTCGCCGACCACCGACGCCATGGTGACGAGGGCGAGGCCGACGACCAGCGCAGAGGCGGTGGACGCGGTGCGGAACGGGTTGCGGGTGGCGTTCTCCCGGGCGAGGGTGCCGGGCTCGCCGAACAGGCGGGCCACCGGCGCCCCGAGCACCCCGGCAACCGGGCCGGCGAACAGCGGGCTGAGGCCGGCGACGCCGAGGAAGACGAGCACGGCGCCGAAGCCGAGCGCGGCCAGGGTCGGCGCCGTGCCGTCGGCCACGAACAGGCCGGTGAGCACGAGCAGCACGCCGAGGGCGCCCATCACGGCACCCACCGCCAGCCGCGTGCGGCGGGAGGCGGGCGTGGTGGCCACGCCGTCGCGCAGGGCGCTGATCGGCGACACCTTCGCCGCCGACCGGGCCGGGATCACCGACGCCGCCAGCGTGACGCCGACGCCGACGACGAACGCGACGATCACGGTGGCGGGCTCGAGCACGAGGGCGTCGGCGGGCAGGCCGAAGCCACCGGCGTTCAGCAGGCCCCGCAGCCCGAGCGCGGTGAGCATGCCGGTGCCGATGCCGATGGTGGAGGCGAGCACGCCGACGAGGAGGGCCTCGAGGACGACGGTGCGCCGGATCTGGGAGGCGCTGGCGCCCACCGCCCGCAGCAGCGCCAGCTCCTTGATGCGCTGGCCGAGGATGATCGAGAACGTGTTGTAGATGTAGAAGGCCGAGACGAACAGGGCGACGCCGGCGAAGCCGAGCAGCACGTTGCCGAAGATGTCGACGAACTCGCCGATCTCGTCGGAGCCCTCCTGGGCGGTCGCCTCGCCGGTGACCACCTCGGCGCCGTCGGGCAGGGCGGCGGCCACCGCGGCCTGCACGGCCTCGGCGTCGGCGCCCTCCTCGAGGGCGATGTAGATCTCCTCGACCACGCCCTCGCGGTCGAAGGCGCGCTGGGCGGCGTCGGGCGTGAACATGGTGAGGCGGGCGCCGGCCAGCGAGTTGCTCTCGCCGAACGTGGCGGTGCCCACGAGCGTGAACGTCTCGGTGCCCGTGGGCAGCAGGACGTCGACCGGCTGGCCGAGCTCGAAGTCGTACTCCTCGTACGTGCCCTGGTCGATGGCGATCTCGCCGGCCTCATCCGGCTTCTCGCCGGCGGCGAGGGTCACCGGGTAGAGGGCGTCGGTCTCGCCCCACGTCGTCCCGAGCAGCGGGGCGCCCGTGGTCGTGACCGGCTCGCCGTCGGGGGCGATGGGCTGGGCGGTGCCGCCCACGCCGCCCTCGGCGACGGCGACGCCCTCGACGCCGCCGACCACGTCGACCAGCTCCTCGGGGAGCGGCTCGCGGTTGCCGGAGAAGCTCTGGTCCTCGAAGGCGGACTCGGAGCGGACGACGAGGTCGGTGCCCTCGGTGATCTCGGCGAAGAGGGTGTCGAAGCTGCGCCGCACCGTGTCGGTGACGACGAGGCTGCCCACGACGAAGCTCACGCCGAGGATGACGGCGAAGCTGGTCATGACGAAGCGGATCTTGTGCGCCAGCAGCTGGCGCAGGCTGAGCTTCCACATGGTCAGGCCTCCTCGGCCAGGTCGTCGCCGAAGCGCTTCATGCGGTCGAGGACGCGCTCGGCGGTGGGGTCGGCCATGTCGTCGACGATGCGGCCGTCGGCGAGGAACAGGACCCGGTTGGCGTAGGCGGCGGCGCTCGGGTCGTGGGTGACCATGACGATGGTCTGGTCCATCTCGCGGGTGGCGTTGCGCATGAACGAGAGGATCTCGGCCGAGGTGGCCGAGTCGAGGTTGCCGGTGGGCTCGTCGGCGAAGACGATCGCCGGGTCCGATGCCAGGGCCCGGGCCACGGCGACGCGCTGCTGCTGGCCGCCGGACAGCTCGGAAGGGCGGTGGTCGAGCCGGTCGCGGAGGCCGACGGCCCCGATCACCTCGTCGAAGCGGGCCTCGTCGGGCTTGCGGCCGGCCAGGCGCGTGGGCAGGACGATGTTCTCGCGGGCGGTCAACGTCGGGACGAGGTTGAACGCCTGGAACACGAAGCCGATGCGGTCGCGGCGCAGCTCGGTGAGCTGCTTCTCCGAGAGCGTCGACAGATCGGTGTCACCGATGATCACCTGCCCGGAGGTCAGCTGGTCGAGGCCGGCCAGGCAGTGCATGAGGGTCGACTTGCCGGAGCCGGACGGTCCCATGATCGCCGTGAAGCGGCCCGCCTCCAGCTCGACGGTGACCCCGTCGAGGGCGCGGACCTCGGTGGTGCCGGAGCCGTAGACCTTGACGGCGTCGATGGTGCGGGCGGCGATGGTGCCGGTCACCGGACCGGCGGGGGCGGTGGTCATGTCCATGCTCCGGACGGTACGGACGGGCGGCGGGCCCGTCGTCCGGCTCCGGGCGGATCGTCAGGTCATCCTCGCGGCTGAGACGGGCGTCACCCGCCGGGCGCGACGACGCCCAGCTCGTAGGCGAGCACGACGGCCTGCACGCGGTCGCGCACCTCGAGCTTCATGAGCACCCGGCCGACGTGGGTCTTCACCGTGGCCTCGCCCAGGTACAGCTGCTCGGCGATCTCGACGTTGGACAGGCCCCGGGCCATGAGCACGAGGACCTCGTGCTCCCGCTCGGTGAGCCGCCCGAGCCGGACGTCGTCGACCGGTCCCACGGGGGCGGGCGACGCCTGGCCGACCTGCTCGATGAGGCGGCGGGTCACGCTCGGGGCGAGCAGCGCGTCGCCGGCGGCGATGACGCGCACGGCGTGGACCAGGTCGTCGGGGGGTGCGTCCTTCAGCAGGAAGCCGCTGGCGCCGGCGCGCAGCGCGTCGAACACGTGCTCGTCGAGGTCGAAGGTGGTGAGCACGAGCACGCGGGTGGGCAGCTCCGCCGACCGGATGCGCCGCGTGGCCTCGATGCCGTCGACGCGGGGCATCCGGATGTCCATCAGCGCCACGTCGGCGCCGGTGCGCCGGCACAGCTCCACGGCGTCCTCGCCGTCGCCGGCGCCGCCGACCACGTCGATGTCGTCCTCGACGTCGAGGATCATCGAGAACCCGGTGCGGACCAGCTCCTGGTCGTCGACGACGACGACCCGGATGGGGGCGTCGCTCATGCGGCGGCCGGTCGGGCCAGCGGGATGGTGGCGCTCACGCGGAACCCGCCGCCCGGCCGCGGGCCGGTGGTGAGCTGGCCGCCGAACAGCTCCACCCGCTCGCGCATGCCGATGAGGCCCTGGCCGGCGGACGGCAGGTCGGCGCGGGCCACCGGGCCCCGGCCGTCGTCGAGGACGTCGATGCGCACGTCGTCGCCGTAGCGGATCACGACCTCGGCCCGGGCCGGACCGGCGTGCTTCATGACGTTGGTGAGGGCCTCCTGCACCACGCGGTAGATGGTGAGGCTGACGCCGGCGGCCAGCTCGGGGGCCACGCCGCTGATCCGCAGGTCGACGTCGAGGCCGGCATCGCGCCAACCCTCGACGAGGGTGGCGACGTCACCGGCGGTGGGCTGGGGCTCCGTGGCGGCGCCGGCGTCGTCGTCGCGCAGCACGCCGAGCAGGCGGCGCAGCTCCTCGAGCGCGTTGCGGCCGGTGCGCTCGACGACGGCGAGGGCCTCGGCGGCCGCGGCCGGGTCGCGGTCGAGCACGCGCCGCCCGGCGCCCGCCTGCACGACCATCACCGAGACGCTGTGGGCCACCACGTCGTGCAGCTCGCGGGCGATGCGGGCGCGCTCGTCGCCGACCGCCCGTGCCGCCGCCAGCTCGCGGTCGCGCTCGGCCCGCTCGGCGCGGGCCTCGACCTCGGCCAGGTACGCCCGGCGGTTGCGCATGCTGTCGCCGACCGTCCACGCCGTGGCGAAGACGACGGCGTTGGCGACGACGGCGATGGCGGGCAGGTCCTCCTGCTCGGCGATCACCCCGGCCACCATGACGCCGACGAGGACGACGCCGATGACCAGGCCGACGTGCAGGGAGCGGGGCCGGTCGACGTGGGCGGCGAGCGTGTACACCATCAGCAGCACGCCCAGGCTGGTGCCGGTGTCCACGTAGTCGAGGATCCAGAACGGCACGGTGAGGGCGGCCACGATCCAGGCCATGGGCTCGGGCCAGCGCCGCCGGAAGGCCACGGACACGAAGACGCCGACGGTGAGGGCCACGCCGAGGACGTCGGCGTCACGGTTGGACTCGGCGAGCGCCTCCTCCTCGATGGTGAGCAGCCCGATGAGGCTCACCGCGCCGAGGGCGAGGGCGAGGAGGACGTCGGCCGGCCGGGGGTGGTCCCGCAGCCACTGCACCGGGCTTCGGAGCACGGTGGAACGGTACCGGTGGGTCGTGGCGGCGGCGTCAGCCCGGGGGATGACCCGAGGTCCGCCCGGAGGTGGAGCTCAGGCGGCGACCAGCGGGTTGTGCGCCGGCTCCACCTGCTCGTCCGCCGGCGGCGGCCCGGGCGGCGTGCCGTCGCCGAAGGGTCGCCCGCCGAGGGCCTCGCGCCCGTGCTCGGTGAGCCAGCCCGACAGGTCGGGGCCGGCGGGCACGATGCCGGTCGGGTTCACGTCCTCGTGCACGCAGTAGTAGTGGCGCTTCACGTGGTCGAAGTCGATCGTGTCGCCGAAGCCGGGCGTCTGGAACAGGTCGCGGGCGTAGGCCCACAGCACCGGCATCTCGGTCAGCTTGTTCCGGTTGCACTTGAAGTGGGTGTGGTACACGGCGTCGAAGCGGGCCAGCGTCGTGAACAGGCGCACGTCGGCCTCGGTGATCGTGTCGCCCATCAGGTAGCGCCGGTCGCGCAGGCGGTCCTCGAGCTGGTCGAGGCGGTCGAAGAGGCGGTGGTAGGCGGCCTCGTAGCTGGCCTGGTTGCCGGCGAAGCCGCACTCGTACACGCCGTTGTTCACGTCGCGGTAGACGTCCTCCATGACCTCGTCCATCTCGTCGCGGAGGTGCGCCGGGTACAGGTCGGGGGCGCCGGGCCGGTGGTGCTCGCGCCACTCGGTGGACAGGTCGAGGGTGATCTGGGGGTAGTCGTTGGTCACCACCGCGCCCGACGGGATGTCGACGATGGCCGGCACGGTGATGCCCTTGGCGTAGTCGGGGTCCCGGGCGAGGTAGGCCTCCTGCAGGCGCTCGTAGCCGAGCACCGGGTCGCGCCCGCCGGGGTCGAGGTCGAAGGTCCAGCTGCGCTCGTCGTGGGTGGGGCCGGCGACGCCCATCGACAGCACGTCCTCGAGGCCGAGCAGGCGGCGCACGATGATCGACCGGTTCGCCCACGGGCACGCACGGGAGACGACGAGGCGGTACCGGCCGGGCTCGACCGGGAAGCCGTCCCGCCCGTCGGCGGTGATGCGGGTCTCGATGTAGGCGGTGTCGCGCTCGTAGCCGTCGGACTCGATGTAGGAGGGCATGGGGCACCCCTACCCGATCGGGGTAGTGACGTCGCCATGGCCGACCCCGCGATCCTGTTCGACATCGACGGCACCCTCACCGACACGAACTACCTGCACACGCTGGCGTGGCGCCGGGCGTTCGTCGAGCACGGCCACGACGTCCCCTCGGCACGCATCCACCGGATGATCGGCGCCAGCAGCACCCGGCTCATGGAGGCGTGCATCGGGCGGACGGACGACGACGTGAAGGACACCTGGCGCGAGCGCTTCGACGAGCTCGTCCCCGAGATCCGGCCGCTGCCCGGCGCCCGCCAGCTCATCGACGCCATCCGTGACGGCGGGGCGCAGCTGGTGCTGGCCACGTCGTCCCCGGGCGACCTGGTCGAGCACCACCTGCGGGCGCTCGGCCTCGACGCCGACGACCTCGACGGCCTCACCACCGACAGCGACGTCGAGGAGGCCAAGCCGGCGCCCGACGTGTTCCTCGCCGCCCTGCGCCAGGTGGGCGCCGAGCCCGATCGGGCGCTCGTCATCGGCGACACCGGGTGGGACGTCGAGGCGGCCACGGCCGCGGGCCTGTCGACGGTCGGCGTGCGCACCGGCGGCTGGGCGCACGAGGAGCTGGTGAAGGCCGGGGCGGTCGAGGTGTACGCCGGCGTGGGCGAGATCTGCGACCGGCTGGCGACGACCGCGGTGGGCGACCTGCTGGCCGGGTAGCGGTCGCGGTGCGGCGGGCGGCGGCGGTTGGCAGGATGTGCCGCACACCACATCCGACGCCTAGCAGGGGGAACCGCCGCGATGTCCACCATCGCCAGCACGGCCGACGTCATCCGCACGCACGCCAAGGAGCGCGGCGACAAGGTCGCCATCGTCCAGGGCGACCTCCGCCAGACGTGGCGCGAGCTCGACGAGCGATCGAACCGCGTCGCCAACGCGCTGGCCGCCGCCGGCGTCGGTGAGCACGACCGCGTCGCCTTCATCGACAAGAACGGCTTCGAGTACTTCGAGGTCCTGTTCGGCGCCGCCAAGCTCAACGCCGTCACCGTCAACATCAACTGGCGCCTGGCCCCGCCCGAGGTGGCCTGGATCGCCGACAACGCCGAGGCGAAGGTGTTCTTCTTCGGCAAGGAGTTCGCCGACGTCGTCGAAAAGATCCGCGGCGACGTGCCCACGGTGTCCACGTTCGTCTGCCTCGAGGACGACGACCGCTTCGAGTCCTACGAGTCGTGGCTCTCCGACGAGGCCTCCGACCCCGGCGTGCAGCCGAAGGGCTCCGACGTCGCCTTCCAGCTCTACTCGTCCGGCACCACCGGGCTGCCGAAGGGCGTGATGCTCAGCAACGACAACCTGTTCGCGCTGCTGCCCGACGCCAGCGAGACGTGGGGCTTCAACGAGGACATGGTGAGCATGGTCGCCATGCCGCTGTTCCACATCGGCGGCTCCGGCTGGGCCATGGCCGGCATGTTCAACGGCGGCACGTCGGTGATCGTGCGCGAGATCGACCCGGCGGCGCTCATCGACATCATCGGTCAGGAGCGCATCACCCACGCCTTCCTCGTGCCCGCGGTCTTCCAGTTCATGCTCCTAATGCCGAACGTGAACGAGGGCGACTACTCGAGCCTCGAGATGCTCGTCTACGGCGCCTCGCCGATCACCGAGGAGGTGCTGGCGGCGTCGATCAAGACCTTCGGCTGCAAGTTCGCCCAGGCGTACGGGCTCACCGAGACCACCGGCGCCATCGTCACCCTGCCGCCGGAGGACCACGACCCCGACGGCCCCAACCGCCACCGCCTGCGCTCGGCCGGCAAGCCGAACGGGAACGTCGAGATCAAGATCGTCGACCCCGACAGCTTCGAGGAGGTGCCCACCGGCGAGGTCGGCGAGATCATCACCCGCTCGAACCAGAACATGGTCGGCTACTGGAAGAACGACGAGGGGACCAGGGCCGCCTACGTCGACGGCGACTGGTTCCGCACCGGCGACGTCGGGTACTTCGACGAGGACGGCTACCTCTACATCCACGACCGGGTGAAGGACATGATCGTGTCCGGCGGCGAGAACGTGTACCCGGCCGAGGTCGAGAACGCCCTGATGAAGCACCCGGGCATCGCCGACGTGGCCGTGATCGGCGTGCCCGACGACAAGTGGGGCGAGGTCGGCAAGGCGATGGTGGTCAAGGCCGAGGGCCAGGACCCCTCCGAGGAGGAGATCCTCACCTTCGCCCGCGAGCACCTCGCCGGGTTCAAGGTGCCCAAGTCGGTCGACTTCATCGACGCCATCCCCCGCAACCCCACCGGCAAGATGCTGAAGAAGGACCTGCGCGCCCCGTTCTGGGAGGGCCGCGAGCGCAACGTGAACTGAGACGCGACATCGCCCACCCACTCGCGACGGAGGCGGGGCCTCGGCCCCGCCTCCGTCGCGTCGGTGGTGCGCTCGACTAGGAGATCTCGGGCAGCGGCACCTCGCCGTTGGCCAGCAGCGCCCGCTGGGCCCGCACGTTGTTGCGCCGCTTCCAGAACTTCTGCTTCCAGTGCCGGTACTCCCGCCTCGGTCGTCCCGCCCCCGGACTCGTGTCGCCGGGTTCGGCGTCCATCCGGGTGTGCACCGGACGGGGGGCCACGATCTCCTCGCCGAGCTCCAGGTCGGCGTGGGCGAGCAGCTCGTGCGTGCGGTGGCGAGCCTTGCGGTTCGCCGCCTTGCGCTCCTCCTTCGACGGAGGGAGGTGGGCTGCACCCAACGTGGCTTCCTTGGACGAACGATGACGGTTGGACATTGCACTCCTCGTCAGTTCGGGGCGCCGCTGCCAGCGGCGCCGGGATCGCACCGTACGAAAGCGATGTTGCGATCATGTTACGACGGCGTGCGGTTCCGGCACATCGGGCCGGGACCAGGGTCACAACGTCGGCGGGCCGCCGCGGCGGGCTCCGCTACGTTCCGGTCGTGCTCGACCTCCGCCACCTCCGTGCCGAGCCCGACGCCGTCCGGGCCGGGCTCGCCCGCCGCGGCGCCGACCTGGCCCTCGTCGACCGGGTGCTCGAGCTCGACGAGCGGGCCCGCGCCGTGGGCGCCGAGGTCGACGAGCTGCGCAACCAGGTCAAGGTCGTCTCCAAGGAGATCGGCGAGCTGTTCAAGGCCGGCCAGCGCGAGGAGGCCGAGGCCCGCAAGGCCGAGTCGAAGGCGCTCGGCGACCGCGAGCGCGACCTGGCCGCCGAGGCCGACGCGCTGCAGGCCCAGATCCGCGACACGCTCCTGCGCATCCCCAACCTGCCGAGCCCCGATGCGCCGGACGGCGCCAGCGAGGCCGACAACGTCGTCCTGCGCACCCACGGGCCCGGGCCCGAGTCCTTCGCCGAGCACCAGCGGGTGCCGCACTGGGACATCGGCACCGAGCTCGGGATCATCGACGGCGAGCGGGCCGTGAAGATCAGCGGCTCGATGTTCACGATGTACCGCGGCTGGGGCGCCCGGCTGCTGCGGGCGATGATCGGCCACAGCCTCGACTCGGCGGCCGACCTGGCGAACGGCCCGGTCTGGGAGGAGATCCGCCCGCCCACCCTGGTGAAGACCGAGACCATGGTCGGCACCGGGCACCTGCCCAAGTTCGAGGACGAGGCGTACCACGTCGAGCGCGACGACCTCTGGACGATCCCCACCGCGGAGGTGCCCCTCACCTCCATGGCCGCCGACGAGGTCCTCGACCACGACGACCTGCCGATGCGCTTCACCGCCTACACCTCGTGCTTCCGCCGCGAGGCCGGCGCCGCCGGGCGCGACACCCGCGGCCTCCTGCGCAGCCACGAGTTCGACAAGGTCGAGCTCATGGGCTACGCCGACGGCGCCGAGCAGGCCATCGCCCTGCAGGAGGAGGTGCTGGCGCGCAGCGAGCGCATCCTGCAGGACCTCGGCCTCAGCTACCGGGTGGTCGACCTGTGCGCCGGCGACCTCGGCGGCTCCGCCGCCCGCACCTGGGACATCGACGCCTACGCCCCCGGCGTCGGCGAGTGGCTGGAGGTCAGCTCGGTGAGCTGGTTCTCCGACTACCAGGCCCGGCGGGCCAACGTCCGCTGGAAGAAGGCCGGCGAGAAGGGCACGCACGTCTGCCACACCGTGAACGGCTCGGCCATGGGCTGGCCCCGCACGGTGGCCGCCGTGCTCGAGACCCACCGCCAGCCCGACGGCAGCATCGCCATCCCCGAGGTCCTGCGCCCCCGGCTCGGCGGCGCGACGCACATCCCCGCCACCGGATCGCGGTAGATCGCGCACATCGGCGGGGTATGGGTGCCCGCCATGCACGCGTTCCCCACCAGCGCGGCCACCACCATCGCGGTCTCCGTGCCCTTCGAGGATCCGGCGTTCGTCCTCGTGACGCTGTTCGCCGTCATCCTGCTCGCGCCGGTCGTGGCCTCGCTGCTGCGGCTGCCGCCGATCATCGCCCTGATCGCCGGCGGCATCCTCGTCGGACCCACCGGGCTCGGGCTGCTCGAGCGGGTCGGGGTCGTGGAAGTCCTGGGCGGTGCCGGGCTGCTCTTCCTCATGTTCACCGCCGGCGTCGAGCTCGACCTCGACGACTTCGCCGCCAACCGGCGCGCGGCCGGGCTGTTCGGGGCGCTGACGTTCCTGGTGCCGATGGCGCTGGGCACGGTCGCCCACCTGCTCCTCGGCTTCGAGGCGACGGCCGCCGTGCTCGTGGCGTCGTTCTGGGCGTCGCACACGCTGCTGTCGTACCCGACGTTCCAGCGCCTCGGCGTGGTGACCAACCGGGCGGTGTCGACGGCGGTCGGGGCGACGATCATCACCGACGTCGCCGCCCTGCTCGTGCTCGTCGTGGTCGTGAGCGCGGCCGGCGGCGACCTCGACGCCGCCTTCGTCGCCGAGCTGGTGCCCTCGCTCGTCGCCGCCTTCGCCGCCATCCTGCTCGGGCTGCCCCGGCTGGCGGCCTGGTTCTTCAAGCGGGCCGGGCGCGACCGCACCAGCCGGTTCCTGTTCGTCACCGTCGCCCTCTACGGCTCGGCGGCCCTCGCCGAGGTCGCCGGGGTCGAGGCCATCATCGGGGCGTTCCTCGCCGGCCTCGCGCTGAACCGCCTCATCCCGACCGGCGGCCTCCTCCTCGAGCGCATCGAGTTCTTCGGCGGGACCTTCCTGGTGCCGATCTTCCTGCTCTCCGTCGGGATGGTCGTCGACCTCGACGCCCTCACCGACACGGGCACGCTCGGCCGGGCGGCGGCGTTCTGCGCCATCGTCGCCGCGTCGAAGCTGCTGGCGGCGGTGATCGCCGGGCGGATCCTGCGCTTCGACGCCGCCGAGGTGCTGTCGATGTTCTCGCTGTCGGTGGCGCAGGCGGCGGCCACCCTCGCCGCCGTCTTCGTCGGGCTCGAGGCCGAGATCATCGACCGCGACACGGTGAACGCCGTGGTGGTGGTGATCCTGTTCACCTGCATCGTGTCCTCGATCGGCGCCGCCCGCTTCGGCTCGCAGCTGCCCGCCCCGCCGGCCAAGGACCTGACGCTCGGCCAGCGCGTGCTGGTCGGCATCACCGACGAGACCGACCCGAGCACCGTCGACCTCGCATCCCGCCTGGCGGCCCCGGAGAGCGGCGAGGTGCTGCCCGTGCAGGTGCTCGACCTCGAGGCCCGGGCCGTCGAAGTGGCCGAGAAGCGCTCCGTGCTCGTGTCGACGCTCGAGCCGCAGATCCTCGGGTCCGGCGCCGAGGCGACGCCGATCATCCGGCTCGACCTGACGCCCAACGCCGGCCTGCTGCACGCCGCCGTCGAGCAGAGCGCCACGTGCCTGGTGCTCGGGTGGCGGGGGTACACGACCCGGCGTGGCGCCATCCTCGGCGAGCAGCTCGACGTGCTCCTGGCCCTGTCGCCGGCGCCCGTGCTCGTCCACCGCCCCGGCGCCGAGTCCGGCGTCCGCCGGGTCGTGCTCGCCGTCGACAGCTCCGACCTGTCGCCGTCCGGTCGCCGCACGTTCGGCCTCACCACCGCCGTCGCCGAGCGCCTAGCCGTGTCGCTGAAGGTGCCGTGGCTGGTCGTGACGCCGGGCGAGGCGGCCGTCGTCGACGAGACCGAGCAGTCCGAGGTCACGCCCGAGATCGCCGTGGACGTGCGGCCGCTGCACGCGTCGCTGCCCGATCACGTCCGCCCGTCCGACCTGCTCGTCCTCGGCATCCCGCGGGCGCTCGACGGCCTCGGCGCCGGCGTCGCCCGGGTCGCCCGGGAGGTCCCCGGCTGCCGCCTCGTCGCCGTCGCCGCCCGCTGAGCGGGGCTACGGTCCGACGGCGTGACGCAGACCGGCCAGCTGCTGTGGACGCCGTCGCCCGAGCGGGCCGCCGGCAGCCGCATGGCCCGCTTCGCCGAGCGGCTGGGCGCCGACGGCTACCCCGACCTGCACCGCCGCTCGCTCGACGATCCCGACCGGTTCTGGCCGGCCGTGTGGGACGAGTGCGGGCTCGTCGGCGACCCGGGCGAGCGGGTGCTCGACCTCGGCCCGACCATGCGGGAGTCGTCCTTCTTCCCGGACGCCCGGATCAGCGTGGTCGAGAACGTGCTGCGCCACACGGGCCCGGCACCCGCCATCATCGCCTCGGCCGAGTCGGGCGAGGTCCGCACGATCTCGTGGGACGAGCTGGCCGTCGAGGTCGGGGCCATGGCCGCCGCCCTGGCGGCCGAGGGCGTCGGCGAGGGCGACCGGGTGGTGGCGTGGCTGCCGAACGGCATCGAGGTGGTCGTGGCGATGCTCGGGGC
>JBKHXT010000218.1:0-6160 GCA_046565885.1 Acidimicrobiia bacterium | reverse complement strand
GCCCCCATCCGCTCGCTGTTCCGCAAGCGGGTGAACCGGCCCGGCCCCACCGGCCTCTCCTGGGTGCGGGACGACCAGTTCGACATCGAGTACCACGTCCGCCACTCCGCCCTGCCCGAGCCCGGGCGGATCCGCGAGCTGCTGACGGTGGTGTCGCGGCTTCACGGCTCGCTCCTCGACCGGAACCGACCGCTGTGGGAGGCCCACCTCATCGAGGGTCTCCGCGACGGCCGCTTCGCGCTCTACACCAAGATCCACCACGCCCTCTGCGACGGCATCACCGCCATGCGGCTGCTGGAGGCGTCGATGTCGACCGATCCCCACGAGACCGGCATGCCCCAGCCCTGGGCCCGTCGGCCGAAGGGCTCGATGTTCGACGAGCCGGATCCGGACGAGCCGGGCGCCCGCCGCGAGGAGCGGACGCCGCGGGACCGCTCGGTGCCCGAGGACGACACGTGGACGGCCGTGCTCGCCGACGGCCTGCGCAAGCTCGGCGGCGGGGTCGGCTCCACCCTCGGCGGCCTGGCCGACGCGGCCGAGGCGAGCTCGCACCTGCTGGCCAGCTTCCGGGACCAGGTCGCCTCGCAACCGCTGCGCGCGCCCCGCACGATGCTGAACGTGCCGATCACCGGCGCCCGGCGCTTCGCCGCCGACTCGTGGTCGATCGAGCGGATGCGGGCCGCCGGTGCCCCCTTCGGCGCCACGCTCAACGACGTGGTGCTGGCCATGAGCGCCGGCGCGCTGCGCTCGTACCTGCTCGACCAGGGGGCGCTGCCCGACGAGCCGCTCGTGGCCATGGTCCCCGTGTCGCTCAAGGCCCGGGGCGCCGACGAGCGCAGCGGCAACGCCGTGGGGGCCATCCTGTGCTCGCTCGGGACGCACCTCGACGACCCCCGGGCCCGGCTCGAGCACATCCAGGCGTCGATCCACCAGAGCAAGGCCCGCCTCGAGGGGCTGACGCCGGGCCAGATCCTGGCGCTGAGCGCGATGAACGTGGCCCCGGCGGCGCTCCACATGAGCCCCCTCGGGCGGATCCGGCCCGCCGAGGAGCTGCTGCGGCCACCGTTCAACGTGGTCATCTCCAACGTGCCGGGGCCGAAGGAGCCGCTGTACTGGAACGGCGCCCGGCTCTCCGGCAACTACCCGCTCTCCGTGCTCATCGACGGGCAGGCCCTGAACATCACCACGGCGAGCTACGCCGGGAACCTCGACTTCGGCATCCTCGGCTGCCGGCGCAACGTGCCCTCGCTGCAGCGCCTGCTCGGCCACCTGGAGGAGGAGCTGGCGGCGCTCGAGGCCGCCTGAGGCCCGAGCCGCGCCGTTGGCAGTCGGTATCATCGAGTGCCAGCCGAAGTGCCGGACGAAGCGCTGCCGGGAGGTGACCGCATGCTCGACGACAGGAAGGCCTCGATCCTGCGGGCCGTCGTGCAGGAGTACATCGAGACCGCCCAGCCCGTGGGCTCCGGGCGCATCGCCGAGACGCCGGGCGTCGACGTGTCGTCGGCCACCGTCCGCAACGAGATGGCGGTGCTCGAGAGCGAGGGCTACCTGGCCCAGCCGCACACGAGCGCCGGGCGCATCCCCACCGAGAAGGGGTACCGCTACTTCGTCGACACCATCGGCGCGCCCGGGGCGCTGCGGGGCGACCAAGCCCGCCAGGTGCGCGACTTCTTCGCCCGGGCCCACGGCGAGATCGAGGAGATGCTCGAGTCCACCTCCAAGCTGCTGTCCGGGCTCACCGCCTGGACGGGCGTGGTGGTGCCGCCGTCCGCCGCCGACGTGGCCATCCGCTCGCTCCAGGTCGTCGGCCTGGCGCCCTCCACGGTGCTCGCCGTCGCCGTGCTCGCCGACGGCACCGTCGAGAAGCACACGGTCGAGCTGGCGACCGAGGTGGGCGAGGAGCGCGTGAACGCCGCCTCCGCCCACCTGGCCGCCCAGCTGAACGGCACGATGCGCGCCGAGGTGCCCGCCGAGGTCCTCGCCACGGGCGATGCCGCCACCGACGGCATCGTCACCTCGGTCCTCGACGTGCTGGGCCGCACGTCGCCCGCCGACGCCGCCGACGAGGTCTTCGTGGGCGGCGCGTCGCGCGTCGCCTCCGCCTTCGACGCCGTCGAGACGGTGCAGCAGGTGCTCAGCATCCTCGAGGAGCAGCTCGTGGTCGTGACGCTGCTGCGCGACGTCGTCGACCGGGGCCTGCAGGTGGCCATCGGCACCGAGACCGGCATGGAGCCGCTCGCCGACGCCGCCCTGGTCGTGGCCCCGTACACGATCGCCGGTGAGCGCGCCGGCTCCATCGGGGTGCTCGGCCCCGCCCGCATGAACTACCCCGAGGCCATGGCCGCCGTCGCCGCGGTGAGCCGCCGCCTCGGGAGCCACCTCACCACCGCTGAAGGCTGACCCGGACGTGGCCGACTACTACGACCTGCTCGGGATCTCCCGCGACGCCTCCGCCGAGGAGATCAAGCGCGCGTACCGCCGCAAGGCGCGAGAGCTGCACCCCGACGCCAACCCCGACGACCCCGAGGCCGAGCACCGGTTCAAGGAGGTCGCCAAGGCCTGGGAGGTCCTGCGCGACCCCGAGAAGCGGGCCCGCTACGACCGCTACGGCGAGGCCGGCGTCGGTGGTGCCGGCGCGGCCGGCGACCCCTTCGCCGGGTTCGGCGGCATGGGCGACATCTTCGACGCCTTCTTCGGCGGGCAGAGCCCCTTCGGCGGCGGCGGTGGCCGCAGCGCCGGGCCGCTGCGCGGCCCCGACCTCGAGGTCGTCACCGAGCTCGACTTCACCGAGGCCGTGTTCGGCGCCCAGCACCGCGTCGAGGTCCGCACCGCCGTGGCCTGCGACGACTGCGACGCCAGCGGCGCCGCCCCCGGCACGTCGGCCAGCACCTGCCCCGAGTGCGGCGGCGCCGGCCAGGTCCGCCGGGTCCGCCAGTCGCTGCTCGGCCAGATGGTGACCACCGCCGCCTGCCCCCGCTGCGCCGGCCAGGGCCAGATCATCACCGACCCGTGCCCCACGTGCGCCGGCGAGGGCCGGACGCTGCAGGACAAGGTGTTCACCGTCGACATCCCGCCCGGCGTCGACGCCTCGTCCACGCTGCGGCTCCAGGGTCGGGGCGCCGCCGGCCCCCGGGGCGGGCCGCCCGGCGACCTCTACGTCCAGTTCCGGGTGCGGCCCCACGAGGTCTTCCGGCGCGACGGCGTCGACCTCCACGCCGACCTGCACCTGCCGGTGACCCAGGCCATCCTCGGCGCCGACGTCGAGCTCGAGACCCTCGACGGCGTCGAGCAGATCACCGTCCCGCCCGCCACCCCCCACGGGCACGTCTTCCGCCTGCGCGGCCGCGGCGTGCCCGTCGTGAACCGCAGCGGCCGTGGCGACCTGCACGTCCACGTCGTCGTCGACATGCCCCGCGACCTCGACGAGGAGCAGGAGGCCCTGGTGCGCCGGCTGGCCGAGCTGCGCGGCGAGGAGGTGGCCGACGACGCCGGCGGCTTCTTCACCCGCCTGCGCTCCGCCTTCAAGTGAGGCCCCGCTGATCGATCGCGAGCCGCCGGCCGGGTCGACGCCGTTCGTGCTCGTCGCCGACGTCGAGGCCCCCGTGCTCGACGACGCCGCCCACCACCACCTGGCCCGGGTCCGGCGCCTCCGTCCGGGCGACGACGTGCTCGTCGGAGACGGTGCCGGCGCGTGGCGGCCGGGTCGCTTCACCGGCGCCGCCGAGGTCGAGCCGGCCGGCGAGGTCGTGCACGTCCCCCGGCCCGAGCCCGAGCTCACCGTCGCCTTCGCCCTCACCAAGGGCGACAAGCCCGAGCTGGTCGTGCAGAAGCTGACCGAGCTCGGCGTGGACCGCATCGTGCCGTTCCGGGCCGAGCGCTCCGTCGTCCGGTGGGACGAGGCCAAGGCCGAGCGCCACCACGAGCGGCTCGGGGCCATCGCCCGGGCCGCGTGCGAGCAGGCCCACCGCTGCTGGCTGCCCGTGGTGGAGCCGGTCACCGACGTCGCCGACCTCGCCGCCCGTGGGGCCGTGCGCCTCGACCGGGGGCCCGTCTCGCTCGGGCTCGACACACCGGTGGTCGCCGTGGGTCCCGAGGGCGGCTGGACCGAGGACGAGCGGGCGGCGCTGCCCGCCAGCCGCGGCCTCGGCGCCCACGTCCTGCGGGCCGAGACGGCGGCGATTACCGCTGGTGCGGTGCTCGGTTCGTTGCGTAGCCGTTCCCCGGTCTGAGCCTCGCCGACCGGCGCACCGGCGCCGAATGTCCGATCTGCTTGCGTGCTGGTGGTTGTGCGCAGCGTGGTCGGTCCCTACGTTGAGCGTCGGAACGGCGCCGCCGCCCGGGCGCGGGGCGGGAGAGAAGAGGACGACATGGTGATGGAACCGGAGCTCGACGAGGCCGCTCTCGACTACAGCCGACGGGTGGGCGAGCGCCTCCGGGCGATCCGGCGCCAGAAGCGCCTGTCGCTGCACGACGTGGAGGCCGCCTCCGAGTCCGAGTTCAAGGCCTCCGTCCTCGGCGCCTACGAGCGGGGCGAGCGGTCGATCTCCGTGCCCCGCCTGCACCGCCTCGCCGGCTTCTACGACGTGCCCGTCGACCAGCTGCTGCCCGGCGACGAGGAGGGCGAGGTCATCGACCTCACCGACCGGGCGCTGGCCCGGCCGGCCGACACCCACCTGGTGCTCGACCTGCAGACGCTGTCGGAGATGGGCGGGCCCGAGGGCGCCATGCTCAACCGCTACATCCGCACGATCCAGATCCAGCGCCAGGACTTCAACGGCCGGATGCTCACCATCCGCAAGGACGACGTGCGCGCCATCGCCTGCATCCTCGGGGTGACCACCGACCGCACGCTCGACCGCCTCGACCAGCTGGGGCTCTGTCGCGTCGGTGCCTGACGCCTTCGGCGCCTACCTCCACATCCCGTTCTGCGCCCGGCGCTGCGACTACTGCGCCTTCGCCACCTGGACCGACCGCGGGCACCTCGTCGACCGGTACCTCGCCGGCCTCGCCACCGAGGTCGACCGGGCGGTGGCCGACGGGCTCCCGCGGCTGACGTCGGTGTTCGTCGGCGGCGGCACGCCGACGTTGGTGCCGCCCGAGGGCCTGGTCGACGTGCTCGCCCGCCTGCCCCTCGCGCCCGGCGCCGAGGTCACCGTCGAGGCCAACCCCGACACCGTGTCGGCGGCGTCGCTGCGCACCTACCGGGCCGGCGGCGTCACCCGCATGTCCTTCGGCGTCCAGTCGATGCAGCCCCACGTGCTCGAGGCGCTCGGCCGCTCCCACGACCCGGACAACGTCCGCCGGGCGGTGGCCTGGACCCGTGACGCCGGCTTCGAGACGTTCAACCTCGATCTGATCATGGGCGGCGCCGGCGAGACGGTCGACGACTGGGCCGCCACGCTGCTCGCCACCCTCGAGCTGGAACCGCCCCACGTGTCGGCCTACGGGCTCACGGTCGAGCCGGGCACGCCGCTGGCCGCCGACCCGGACCGGCACCCCGACGACGACGACCAGGCCGACAAGTACCTGCTCGCCGACCGGCTGCTCGGCGACGCCGGCCTCGACTGGTACGAGGTCTCGAACTGGGCCCGTCCCGGCCACGAGTGCCGCCACAACCGCCTGTACTGGGCCGCCGGCGACTACCTCGGCTTCGGCTGCGCCGCCCACAGCCACCGGGAGGGCCGGCGCTGGTGGAACCTGCGCACGCCCGAGCGCTACCTGGACGCCGTGGAGTCGGGGGCCACCACCGAGGCGGCCGGCGAGACCCTCGACGACGCCGACCGTGCGCTCGAGGCGCTGCAGCTGGCGCTGCGCACCCGCGACGGCGTGCCGGTCGCCGCGCTCGACCTCGACGACCCGGCCCTCGACGGCCTCGTCGACGTGGTGGGCGACCGGGCGGTGCTCACCCCCGACGGCCGCCTCCTCGCCAACGAGGTGGCGGTCCGCCTCCGCCTCGACGGCGTCCCCGTCACCGTCCGCTGAGGGGCGGGAGCTCGAGGACCTGGCCCGGGTGGAGGAGGTCGGGGTCGGCGGGGTCGACGAGGCGGGCGCGGTTGGCCTCGACGAGGCGGCGCCAGTAGGGGTCGACCTCGTCGTCGGTGGCCGGGCGGGCCAGGGCGTCGGAGACGGTCTCCTCGGCGATGGTCCAGAACGAGTCGCC
>JBKHXT010000217.1:0-2877 GCA_046565885.1 Acidimicrobiia bacterium | reverse complement strand
CGAGCAGGATCAGGCCGAAGGCGAGCAGCTTCGGCACGAACTCGGCGACGTTGGCCCAGGCATCTTCGATGCCCTGGCTCCACTCGACTGCGTACATGGCGGGGTCCTCTCTGTCCGTGAACGGGGTTCGGGGCCGTTTCGCACGAAACAGCTGGCGAACCCCTATCCACTTCTCGCCGGTCGCCAGACCACGCCCGCCTCAGCGGCGGCCGAGGGCGGCACGCGCATCGGCGGCGCCCAGCGCCATCGCCGGACGGATGAAGGCGGGGTCGAAGAGCAGGTAGGAGAGGAGCTCGGCCTGCCTCGGGCTCTCACCGCCGAGCGCCCAGTCGATGAACGGGATGTCCGACGTGAGCGCCTTCCGCACCCCGCGGTGCTGGTCGCGCAGCACCCCTCGGGCGATGTCCGACAGCGCCGCCGGCGTCTCCGGTGCCACCAGCTGGATCGACGCGTGCTCGCGGCAGCGCTCCACGTCGTCCACCAGGGCGTCCTGCACCAGGGAGTCCAGGACGTTCACCACGACGTCGGCGAGATCGGGCTCCTGGTCGACGTCGAGGTCGGGGCGCCGGGTCGCCGCCGCCAGGGAGGTGGCGCTCACCACCACGACGTCGTCGGCGCCGGCGTCGACGGCCGGGCCGATCGGTCGGCTCAGCCGGGTCGAGCCGTCGCAGTACCAGCCCCGCTGGTCGGCCGGCTCGTCGACGCGGGTCGCCTCGAACAGGATCGGGATCGACGCCGACGCCGCGAGGTGCGGCGCCCGCAGGCGGGTGGGGACGTAGCGCAGGCGACCGGCGCTGCCACCGCCCTCGGGCACGCGCCCGCCGACGAAGGCGATGGACGAGCCGGTCGCGATCTCGGTGGCGGTCACGACGAGCGAGTCGACCGGGCCCCCGTCCCCGAGGTCGGCGTCGAGCTGGTCCCAGTCGACCCATCGCTCGAGCGTCCGGCGCAGGCGCGAGGTGCCGATCAGCCCTCGGAGGCGCCGACCCGGCAGGGGCGTCAGCTCGGTGGCGTAGCGGGCGAGCAGCCGGGGCACCTGGGTGACGAACGGCTCCAGCACGTCCCGCTGGCGAACGCCGTCCCAGACGGCGACGATCGCCCCCACCTGCTCGTCGACCGGGAGGTGCGACGTGGCGGCGACGGCCGTGGCGTTGAGGGCGCCGACGCTGGCGCCGCACAGGATCGTCGGGCGGCGCCCCTCCTCGGCGAGCGCCGGCAGGAGCTCCGTCAGCGCGCCCGCCTGGTAGGCCCCGTGGGCGCCGCCGCCGGTGAGGACGAGGGCGGTGGTCATGGTCGCTCCATGCCCGCCGCCCTCGGCGCTCACCGTCAGGCGTCGAGCACCACCTCGGTGCGGACGACGCCGGCCCGGGCGGCGCGGACCTCGACGGCGAGGCGGGCGCCGGCCGGCGCGCGCACGGTCCAGCGGGCGACGGCCCGGTCGGCCGTGCCGTCGTGCGGCGGCCCGAACGTCCCCACGGAGGAGCGCCGCAGCGCCCGACCGGCGAGCTGGCCGAGGCCGATCCGGTCGCGCCCGTGGACGAGCGAGGCACCCTCCGGCAGCGAGACCCGGGCCTCGACCGGGTCGATGACGCCGGCGTCGATCGCCTGCTGGGTCACGTTGGTGGGCAGCCACCCGGCGTTCTCGACGATGACCTGCACCTGCCAGGCATCGTCGCCCAGCCGCTCGACCGACGTCTCGCGCAGGCGCAGCTCCGGGAGGCACAGCGCGGTGAACACCGCGAGCTCGGTGTGCGGTGCCACCTCGGCCTCCAACAGGTGGGGCGGGGGGTTGCTGAAGACGAGGGCGTGGTCCCAGCCACCGAGCTCGACCGGACCGAGCTCGGCGTGCTCGTACGGGTACCAGTCGACGTAGCCGCCCGGCACGTTCTCCTCGACCCAGGCCAGCAACCGCAGCTCGTCGTCGAGCGGGTGATCCCGGTACCACTCGATCGGGTGGGGGTCCTCGATGCCCGCTGCGGTGAGCGGGTTCCAGAACTCGGTGGTCCAGGCGAAGATGCCGCGCTGGTCGTAGGCCCAGTCGTCAGCGACGCCGGTGATCGCGTCCTTGGGGTCGTAGCGGAAGCCGTCGTACACGTTGACGTGCGGGTAGCCGGTGATCTGCGTGGCGCGGCGGCCGAGGTCGTCGTAGGTCCAGCGGTCGACGCTCGGGAGGTCGTCGTCCGGCCGGTCGGAGTACGGACGCAGCAGCACGCCGGAGTAGGTGTGCTGGGCGAAGTAGGCGCCGACGTTGGGACGGGCCACCACCCCCTCCACGACGGCGCGCACCTCGGGCTCGCTGGTCGGGAAGTCGCCGTTGCCGGCGCCGAAGGCAGCCTTGTCGTAGCGGCGCCAGCGGTACGGGAAGTTGCGGTTCGAGTCGATGCCGGCCCGCGGCGGGGCGGCGGGGACGTCGACGCCGTCGTAGCCCACGACCCACCCCTCGGGGAAAAGCCGGTAGTAGGGCCCGGGTCCGTCCTCGTCCGGCTCCCGCGGGACGAGCAGCTTCGGGATCGCCGGGTGAGGCTTCCAGGTGCCGTTCGGGTCCTGGACCCGCATCTGCAGGCTGCGGCCATCGTGGTCGACGTCGCCGGCGACGAGCCCTGGCTGCTGCTCGGCGTGGGGCCAGCTCCGCGTGTTCGCCCGCACGACGAAGGGCACCTCGGCCAGCGCCAGCTCGGCGCCGTCCGGGTTGACCCGGGGGACGACGTAGAAGGTGCGGCTGTCGAGGACGCGGGTGATCCGGTCGTCGGCGCCGTGGCGGGCGCACAGCGTCTCCACCAGGTGCAGCAGGGCCACCGAGGCCGTCACCTCACTGGCGTGGATGTTGCCGTCGAGCCACACCGCCGGCTTCTCGTCGTGGGCGCCGGTGGCCGTGTT
>JBKHXT010000216.1:0-12263 GCA_046565885.1 Acidimicrobiia bacterium | reverse complement strand
TCGAACTCGCGGTAGCAGCGGTCGGCCACGGGCTTGCCGACCATGAACACGAAGTCGGCCCAGGGCAGCAGGATCGGGCCGTCGTCGACGTCGCCGTCGCGGACCACGGCGTCGACCTCGAGCGTCGGCCTCGACGGGTTCGACGGGTCGAGGCAGGCCGAGTGGTACACGACGTGCTCGAAGACCGACAGCGCCTGGATCCGCACCGGCTACCAGCCCATCGTGCCCGGGGCGCCCTTGAACGGGCCGACGACGCGGGACGTGATCCAGCCGCCGTAGAACGAGCCCTCGTTGGCCTGCACCACCTCGCCGTCGACCGTGCACTCGTCCATCAGCTGCGCGTAGAAGGCGACGTGGCCGGCGATGTCCGCGAACCGGGGGGTCGGCGTCGGGTACGACCACGCCGCCGCCTCGGCGACGGCGGCACCCGTGTCCACGGTCCAGTACGACGCCGCGCCCTTCCACTCGCACACGGTCGTGCGGGCCAGCGGGCGGAGCAGGTCGGTGCGCACGTCGTCGACGGGCAGGTAGTAGGCGGGCGGCTGGCTGGTCTCCAGGACCCGGATCGGCCGGCGGGTGTCGGCGATCACCTCGCCGCCGAAGCGCACCACCACGTGCTCGCCGCTCGGGTCGAGCGCCGGCGGTCGGGGGTAGTCCCAGACGGACTCCTGCCCGGGCCCGGGCTCGACGCGCTGGGGTCGCATGGCCGTAACTTTGGCCGTCGTGGCCGACGATGCCAACCCGCCCTCCGACGACGAGCGCCTGGCCCAGATCGCCGGCGTCCTCGCCGACCGGGTCGAGTCGGTGGTGCCCGGCTGGATCGAGCGCCTCGTCGTCGAGCGGGTGGCGGCGTGGCAGGGCGAGGTGGCCGACGGGGTGCGGGCCGAGGCGGTCACCGCCGGCGAGGCGGCGCGGGCCGAGGTCGGCCCGGCGATGCGCGGGCTGCTGGCCACCGACATCGACGAGCAGACGGCCAACCCGCTCGAGCTGCTGCGGGTCGCCACCCACCACGCCCACGCGGTGCTCGCCCGCCACGGCATGCCCCCGGTCCGCCGGGACGAGTTCGCCGAGCGTTCGTTCCCGGCTGACGTCTACGACCTCATGCCGGCCACCTGGGGCGACGTCGACCCGTCGCTGCACGAGCCCGGCATCGCCTGGGGCGCGGCGAAGGCGTTCGTGCACAAGGCCCGCCGGCGAGCCGAGGGGCGGACGTGAGCGAGCGATCGGCGGCCGACGTGCGTCGCGTCGCGCTCTTCCCCACCTGCGTGGGCGAGGTGCTCGACCCGGACGTGCCCGTGGCCGCGGTCCGGGTGCTGCGACGGTCCGGCTGCGAGGTCACGGTGCCCGACGGCCAGACGTGCTGCGGGCAGCCGGCGTGGAACTCGGGCTTCACGGCCGACGCCGCCCGGGTGGCGCGCACGACGCTGGCGGCGCTCGAGTCGGCGCTCGAGGGCGGCGCCGACGCCGTGGTGGTGCCGGCCGGCTCGTGCACCACGATGCTGCGGCTCTACTGGCCCCAGCTGCTCGAGCTCGCCGGCGACGCCGAGGCGGCGGACCGGGCCCGGGCGGTGGGCGAGCGCACCTGGGAGCTCACCGAGCTGCTGGCCGCGCTGCCCGACGACCGCCGGCCGGCCGGGACGGTGGCTGGTGGACCGGTGGCTGGCGGTCCGGTGGCCTACCACCGCTCCTGCCACATGCAGCGCGAGCTGCACGTCGACGACCAGCCCGAGCGGCTCCTCGCCGAGGCCGGCTGCGAGGTGGCGCCGTGGGCGGCGGCCGAGCAGTGCTGCGGCTTCGGCGGCACCTTCAGCGCCAAGCTGCCCGAGGCGTCGGTGGCCATGGCCGACGAGAAGCTCGACACGCTCCCGGACGGCGTGTCCGTCGTCGTCGGCGCCGACGCCTCCTGCCTGATGCAGCTGCGCACCCGAGCCGAGGCCCGGGGCCTGCCGGTCCGCACCGAGCACGTCGGCCAGGTCCTCGAGCGGGCGTGGACGGAGGGGGAGCGGTGAGCGGCGAGTGGCCCCTGCGGTCGTCGACGCTGCGCGAGCGCACCGCCACCGCGGTGGCCGACCCGGTGCTGCGGGCGAACCTGCACGCCGCCACCGACCGCTTCCGGGCCAAGCGCGGCGACGCGCTGCAGCGCGTCCACGACCCCGACGGCCTGCGGCGCGCCGCCCGCGGCGTGCGGGCGGGGATCCTGGCCGACTGGGCGGCGACGCTCGAGCAGCTCGCCGACAACGTGCAGGCCAACGGCGGCCACGTGTGCTGGGCGCCCACCGGCGCCGACGCCAACGCCTACATCGCCTCTGTCGCCCAGCGCATCGGTGCCCGCACGGTCGTGAAGTCGAAGTCGATGGCCACCGAGGAGACCGGCCTCAACGAGGCCCTCGCGGCCGTGGGCGCCGACGTCGTCGAGACCGACCTCGGCGAGTGGATCATCCAGCTCGCCGAGGAGCACCCGAGCCACATCATCGCCCCGGCCGTGCACAAGAACCGCGACCAGGTGGCCGACACGTTCCAGGCCCGGGCCGGCATGGTCGACCGCGTCACCGAACCCACCGAGCTGGTCGCCTTCGCCCGTCGCGAGCTGCGCCGGCGGTTCCTCGAGGCCGACCTGGGCATCACCGGCGCCAACCTCGGCATCGCCGAGACCGGCAGCATCGTGCTCGTCACCAACGAGGGCAACGCCCGGATGGTGACCTCGATGCCCCGCGTGCACATCGCAGTCATGGGCGCCGAGCGGGTGGCCCGCACCTGGGAGGAGGCCGACCTGATCCTCGGCCTGCTGGCGAAGTCGGGCACGGGGCAGTCGCTGTCGTCGTACACCACCGTGCTCAGCGGGCCCCGGGGCGAGGGCGAGGCCGACGGGCCCGGCGAGCTCCACCTCGTCATCCTCGACAACGGTCGCAGCGACATCGCCGGCACCGAGTTCGCCGAGATGCTGAACTGCATCCGCTGCGGCGCCTGCCTCAACGTGTGCCCCGTGTACCGCCAGACCGGCGGCCACGCCTACGGCTGGGTGTACTCGGGGCCGATGGGCGCCGTGCTCACGCCGCTGCTCGCCGGCACCGCCGTGTCGCCCGAGGGCGGCCACGACCACCACGCCGGCGAGCTCGCCGGCGCGTCCAGCCTGTGCGGCGCGTGCATGGAGGCGTGCCCGGTGCAGATCCCGCTGCAGGACCTGCTGCTCGGCCTGCGCCGCCGCAACGCCGAGCACGCCGGCCGCGCCGAGCGGGCGATGTGGCGGGCGTGGTCCGAGGCGTGGTCGCGCCCCGGTGGCTTCTCGGCGTCGACGTCGGCGGCCGTGCGCCTGCGCCGGCTGGCGCCGCTGCTGCGCCGCCTCCCCGGCGCCGACCGCTGGACCGACGGCCGGGCGCTGCCCGACCTCCCCGAGCGCACGTTCCGCCAGCGCTGGGACGCGGGGGACGTGTGAGCGAGCACGGCGACCGGGCGGCGTTCCTGTCGCGCATCCGCCAGCGGCAGGGTCCGCCGCCGACGTCCGGACCGCACCCGCCACCCCCGCCGCCGGAGGTGGTGCCGGCGCTCGCGTACCGCTCGCTCGACGGCGTCGACCCCGCCGACGTCGAGGCGTTGCTCCCCGTGTTCGTGGCGTCGGTGCGGGCGGCGCAGGCCACCGTCGACGTGGTCGACGGGGAGCCGGACGCCGAGCTGCTCCGCGGGCTCATCGACGGGCACGGCGTCCGCACGGCCGTGACCAGCGTCGAGCCGGAGGCCGTCGCCCTCGGCGAGCGCCTGCGCGACCTCGGGGTCGAGGTCGGGCCCTACGACCGCGAGCGGGCGGCCGCAGCCGACCTCGCCGTCACGTCCGCCACCCACGGCGTCGCCGCCACCGGGAGCCTCGTGGTCGACAGCGCCACCGCCGGCAGCCGGGCGGTGTCGCTGCTGCCCCGGGTCCACCTGTGCGTGCTGCCGGTCGAGCGCCTCGTCGCCTCCCACGCCGACGTGCTCCGCCCCCAGCGCCGACCCGTGCCGAGCGCCCGGGTGCTCATCACGGGCCCGTCGCGCACCGGCGACATCGAGCAGCGCCTGACGCTCGGCGCCCACGGCCCCGTCGCCCTCCACGTCCTCGTCCTGCGCTGAGGGGTTCTGGCAGCGGCTGCGTACCACGCCGCTGGTACGGAGCCGCTGCCAGAACCTCAGCCGGTGGCCTGGTCGAGGGCCTGGGCGCCCTTGCGGGCGGCGATGTGGACGGCGTCCCACACGCCGGAGAAGGGCGGGGCGTAGGCGAGGTCCAGGTCGATGACCTCGTCGACGGTCATGCGGGCGGTGATGGCGGTGGCGAGGACGTCGATGCGCTTGGCCGCCCCCTCCTCGCCGACGATCTGGGCGCCGAGGATGCGGCGCGTGTTGTGCTCGGCCAGCAGCTTGATGCGGATCGGCTTGGCACCCGGGAAGTAGCCGGCCCGGGTCGTCGAGTCGATCACCACGGTCTCGTAGCGGAAGCCGGCCCGGTCGGCCTCCTTCTGGTTCACGCCCGTGCGCGCGACCTCGAGCGAGCAGATCTTGGTGACCGCCGTGCCCACCACGCCCGGGAAGGAGGCGTAGCCGCCGCCGAGGTTGATGCCCGCCACCCGGCCCTGCTTGTTGGCCACGGTGCCGAGGGCGACGTGGATCTGGCGCTGGGTGACCAGGTGGTAGCTCTCGGCGCAGTCGCCGGCGGCGTACACGCCCTCGACGGAGGTGCGCTGGCGCCGGTCGACCCGGATCGCGCCGCGCACGCCGGTGCGCACCCCGGCGTCGGCCGCGAGCTGGGCGTTGGGCGCCACGCCGAGGCCGAGCACGACGAGGTCGGCGGGGATGGTGCCGGCGCTGGTCTGCACGGCGCCGTCCTCGAAGGCCTCGGCCCGCACGCCGAGGCGCAGGTCGACGCCGACGCTGCGGATGGCGGCGGCGATCGGGGCGGCCATGTCCGGGTCCATGGTTCGCATGACCTGGTCGTCGCCCTCGATGAGGGTGACCTGGCTGCCGCGGCGCACGAACGCCTCGGCCATCTCGAGGCCGATGTAGCCGCCGCCGACGATGACGACCCGGTCGCAGCCGCCCTTGCGGGCGTGGTCGAGCAGGTGGATGCCGTCGTCGAGGGTCTGGACGCCGTGGACCTCCGGCCGGTCGATGCCGGGCAGGTCGGGTCGGATCGGTCGGGCGCCGGTGGCCACGTGGAGCAGGTCGAACCCGAGCGTCAGCGTGCGGTCGCGGGTGTGGTCGCGCACCTCGACCTTGCGGGCGTCGAGGTCGATCGCCACGGCCTCGTGGCCCATGCGCACGTCGATGCGGTGCTGGTCGCGGAACTGCTCGGGCGTGCGCGCCACCAGATCCTGGGGGTCGGCCACGTCGCCGGCCACCAGGTACGGGATGCCGCAGGCCGAGTAGCTGGTCCAGCGCCCCTTCTCCAGCGCCACGATCTCCATGTAGGGCTGCTGGCGCCGGGCCTGGGAGGCGGCGGCCATCCCGCCCGCGTCGCCGCCGATCACCACGAGTCTCTCGGCCATGGCGGAAACGTAGTGGGAGCGGTGGTGCCGGCCGCCGGGAGGGCGTGCGCGACACTGGTGGCGTGGGAGCGCGAGAGGATTGCCGGCACTACTCGACGCGCTCGACCCCGGCGGGCGACGTCCTCCAGCGCTGCCGGCTCGGCATGGCCGAGGAGATGCCGTTCGGCTGCCCGGAGCACTGCCTGTTCTTCGAGCCGCGGTCGATCACCGACGCCGGCTGGCAGCGCCTCGACGACCCCGACCGGTAGCCGCGCCGACCTGGCAGGCTCCGCCCATGGAGCTCGCCGAGGTCATGCGCACCACCCCCGCCACCCGCTCGTTCACCGAGGAGCCGGTGCCCGACGAGGTGCTGCACCGGATCCTCGACCACGCCCGCTTCGCCCCCTCCGGCGGTAACCGCCAGGGCTGGCACGTCGTCGTCGTGAAGGACGGGGCGACCCGGACCCGGATCAAGGAGCTGTACCAGCTGAGCTGGCGGGAGTACTGGGCCCACGTGAAGGTCGGCGAGGTCGCCTTCCACCCCGGCGACACCCGGTTCTCCCAGCCGTAGGTCGACCTCGACGAGGCGCGCGACACCCCGGCGCCCAACACCTTCGCCGACCGGATGGACGAGCACCCGGTGCTGCTCATCGTGTGCGTCGCCCTCGACGCCCTCGCCGTGCTCGACCACGGGCTGCCCCGCCAGTCGATCGTCGGCGGCGGGTCGATCTATCCCTTCTGCCACAACATCATGCTGAAGGCCCGCGACGAGGGCCTCGGCGGCGTGATGACCACCGCGATCTGCCGCCAGGAGCCGGCGCTCGCCGAGCTGCTCGGCATCCCCGAGACCCACGCCGTGGCGTCGCTGATCGCCTTGGGGCACCCCGAGGAGGTCGTCACCAGGCTGCGGCGGGACCCGGTGGAGTCCTTCGCCGTGGTCGACCGCTTCGACGGGAGCCCGTTCACGCCCGGCGGCTGACGGGGTAGGGCAGGCGCGTGTCCCGCTCCTCGCTGTTGCAGGCTACCGACCGGTCGGTAGGGTGGTCCCCATGCCCTTGAGCGACGCTGCGCTGACCGAAGAGCTGTCCCCCGTGGTGGCCGGTCTCGTCGACCGGCACCTCGCGAACTCCAAGGAGTGGTTCCCGCACCGCATCGTGCCGTGGGGCCGCGGCGAGGACCTCGGCAAGGACTGGGAGTGGGACCCCGCCGAGGCCGAGCTGTCCGACGAGGTGCGCTCGGCGCTGATCGTCGACCTGCTCACCGAGGACAACCTCCCGTACTACTTCGAGACGATCTACAACCTGTTCGGGAAGTTCGAGCCGTGGGGCACGTGGGCGAAGCGGTGGACGGCCGAGGAGGGTCGCCACTCGATCGTCATCCGCGACTACCTCCAGGTCACCCGCGCCGTCGACCTCGACGCCCTCGAGCGGGGCCGCATGGCCCAGGTCTCCCTCGGCGAGGTCCCGCACCCCGAGACGGTGTGCGACGGCCTGGCCTACGTGACCATGCAGGAGCTGGCCACCAAGATCAGCCACCGCAACACCGGTCGCCTGCTCGAGGACAAGGTGGGCTACCAGGTGATGGCCACCGTCGCCGGCGACGAGCAGCTCCACCACGTCTTCTACCGCGACGCCGCCACCGCCGCCCTCGAGGTCGACCCGGACGGCATGGTCATGGCCATCGACCGCCAGGTGCGGAACTTCGCCATGCCCGGCACCGGCATCCCCGACTTCGCCGTGCACGCCAAGCGCATCGCCGACGCCGGCATCTACGACTTCCGGATCCACCACGACCAGATCCTGAAGCCGATGGTCGTCGACCAGTGGAAGCTGCCCGAGCTCGAGGGCCTGTCGCCGGAGGCGGACGAAGCGCGCGAGAAGGTGCTGAAGCACCTCGACCGCGTCGACAAGGCGGCCGATCGGCTCGCCGCCCGGCGCGACCGCCAGCGTGAGCAGGCGTTGACCCCGGCGTAACACGGAGTTCACACCGCGCTCGTACGGTCGCCCGATGGACCTCGGGCGCGACCAGCTGGCGGCGGACGCCACCCTCGTGGGCCGCAAGCTGTGCGAGGCCTACGCAGACCGCGCTGACGCCTACCTCGGCGAGCTCTTCGGTCGGGCCACCCCGCGCGAGCGGGGCGTCGCCCTGGTGGCGCTCGGCGGCTACGGCCGCCGGGAGCTGAGCCTGCAGTCGGACCTCGACGTGCTGCTCCTGCACGACGGCCGGGGCGACATCGGCCCGGTGGCCGACGCCATCTGGTACCCGGTGTGGGACGACGGGCTGAAGCTGGGCCACGCCGTGCGGACCACCAAGGAGGCGCTGGCCCTGGCCGCCGACGACCTCGACTCGGCGACGGCCATGCTCCAGGCCCGCCACCTGGCCGGCGACCGGGCGCTCAGCGACGGCCTGCGCCGCGACGTCGAGGCCCTGTGGGCCAAGCGGGCCGATCGCTTCCTCGGCATGCTCGCCCAGAAGGTGCGGGAGCGCCACGAGCGCGCCGGTGAGGTGGCCTTCCTGCTCGAGCCCGACCTGAAGGACGGGCGGGGCGGCCTGAGAGACGTCCACTCGCTGCACTGGGCCGCCCGGGCCCGCCCCGTGCTGTGGGAGGGCGACGAGGCCGCTCTCGCCGACGCCTACGACACGCTGCTCACCGTGCGCGTCGAGCTGCACCGGCGCACCGGGCGCTTCGGCGACGTCCTCTCCCTCGAGGAGCAGGACAGCGTCGCCGCCGCCCTCGGGTGCGCCGACGCCGACGACCTGATGCGCACGGTGTCCGAGGCGGCGCGCGCCATCGCGTTCCGCTCCGACGACACCTGGCAGCGCATCGAGCACGACCTGCGCGGCAGCCGGTCGCTGCTCGCCCGGCGGGGCAAGGCCCTCGGTCCCGACCTGGTGCAGCGCCGCGGGCAGCTCCACCTCTCCGACGACGCCGACCTGCGCGATCCCGTGCTCCCGCTTCGGGTCGCGGCCACGGCGGCGCACGAGGACCTGCCGCTGCACCGGGGCGCGCTGCAGGCGATGGAGGCCTGCCCACCCGTGCCGACGCCGTGGCCGGCCGACGCCCGCACCGAGCTGGTCCGCCTCCTCGCCGCCGGTCGCCCGGCCATCGCCCGGCTGGAGTCGCTCGACCAGCACGGCCTGCTCGACAAGGCCCTGCCCGAGTGGGCGGCGGTGCGGTGCAAGCCGCAGCGGAACGCCTACCACACCTTCACCGTCGACCGGCACCTGTGCGAGGCCGCCGCCAGCGCTGCCGCCCTCGCGCACCGGGTGGCCCGCCCCGACCTGCTCCTCGTCGGCACCTGGCTCCACGACATCGGCAAGGGCTTCCCCGGTGACCACACCGAGGTGGGCCAGGAGCTGCTGCGCGACATGGGCGCCCGGATGGGCTTCGACCCCGACGACGTGGCGACGCTCGTCGCGCTGGTCGAGCACCACCTGCTGCTGCCCGACGTGGCCACCCGGCGCGACCTCGACGACCCGGAGGTCATCGACTGGGTCGCCGGCCAGGTCCGCACGCGCGAGCGGCTCGAGCTGCTGCACGCGCTGACCGAGGCCGACTCGCAGGCCACCGGACCGGCGGCGTGGGGCACCTGGAAGGCCGAGCTCGTCGACCAGCTCGTCCGCCGGGTCGACCACGTCCTCGGCGGCGGGGAGGCCGACGACGTCACCACCGACTTCCCCTCCGAGCAGCAGCTGGCCCTGGTGGCCGCGGGCGAACGGGTCCTGCGCGGCGTCGGCGACACGCTGACCGTCGTGGACGTCGACCAGCCGGGGCTGTTCTCCCGGGTCACCGGGGTGCTGGCGCTGCACGGCCTCGACGTCGTCCACGCCGACATCGCCACGCTCGACGGCCGGGCGCTCGAGGTGCTCACCGTCCAGTCGAGCTTCGGCCCCACCATCTCCTGGCCGAAGGTCCTCGCCGACCTCGAGCGCGCCCTCGACGGGCGCCTGGCGCTGCGGGCCCGCCTCGCCGACCGCGCCGCCACCTACCGCCGGCCGGCCACGGCGCCGGTGCTGGTCACCGAGCCGAGGGTGGAGTTCCACCTCGATGCGTCGAGCCGGGCCACCGTGGTCGAGGTGCACGCCCCCGACTCGATCGGCGTGCTGCACCGCATCACGTCGGCGATCGCCGACTTCCACCTCGACATCGTCCGGGCCCGGGTCCAGACGCTGCTCGACGAGGTCGTCGACTCCTTCTACGTGGAGGCCGCCGGCGGCGGGAAGGTGCCCGAGGACGTGCTGCCCGAGCTGCGACGGGCGATCCTGCACGCCGTCGAGCCGTCGGGCTGACCCGGTACGGTCTCGGCGCGATGTCCGATCCGCGCCGCGCCGCCACCGGTGACCCGAGGGGTCCGACCCGCCAGGACCTGCTGCGCTGGGCCGAGGCCCTCGCCGGCATCGCCAAGACCGGGCTCGGGTTCACCGACAGCCTCTACGAGCGCGAGCGCTTCGAGGAGGTGCTCGCCATCGCCGCCGACATCCGCGTGGCCGCCGGCACCGACTTCGACCCCGAGCACTACGTCGACGAGTGGCTGAAGGGCGTGCGCGACGGGGTGCCCGGCTACCAGACGCCCAAGGTGGCCATCGGCGCGGTCGTCGGCAACGACCGGGACGAGATCCTCCTCGTCCAGCGGGCGGACTCCGGCGTGTGGCTGTACCCGACGGGCTGGGCCGACATCGGCTACTCCCCGGCCGAGGTCGCCGTGAAGGAGGTCAGGGAGGAGACCGGCATCGAGTGCCGGGTCGAGCGGCTGCTCATGGTCCTCGACGGCCTCCGCCTCGGGTTCACGACCGTCCCGCTGTACTCCATCGTCTTCCTGTGCCGGGCGACCGGCGGCGAGCTGGCGGCCCACCCGCTCGAGACCAGCGACGTCGGCTTCTTCGCCGAGGACGCCCTGCCGTCACCCGTCGCCGGGTTCGAGCAGTGGGGCGACACCGCCTTCCGGGCGCTGCGCGGCGAGGAGGTGCCCGTGCACTTCGATGCCGTCCGCCCGGAGACCTGGCGCTCCTGACGCCCCGCCGGCCAGACCCCCAACCCTGGGGGTTCGGTGCTGGTACCCCTCGCGGGCCGGGTAGGTCGCGGTCACCACCGAACCACCAGGGGGGACCATGACTGACACCCGGACCGACCGCAGCGACGTCGACGTCGAGCGCGACCGCATCGGCATCCACAACGAGGCGGAGACGATCCGCCGGGATCGGATCCGGTGGGGGCCGATCTGGGCCGGTGTCGTCACCGCCGTCGGCTCGTACCTGTTCCTGCAGCTCGCGCTGGTGGCCACCGGCATCGTCGACGCGAGCGGCGGCGCCACCGGCGACGCCATCTGGTCCGCCATCGCCGCGATCGTCGCCTTCTTCATCGGCGGCGTGACCGCCGGCGCCACGGCCATGTGGCAGGGCGCCGACGACGGCGTCCTGCACGGCATCGTGCTGTGGTTCACCGCCCTCGTCGCCGTCATCGTGCTCGGTGCCGTCGGCAGCGGCGTCGCCCTCGGTGCCATCGACACGAGCGACGCCTTCGACGACCTCTCGGCCGACGACATCGGCCAGGCGGAGGAGGACGCGGCCCAGGACGGTGCCGCCAACGCCCTGCTCGGCCTCGCCGTCGGCCTGGCCGCCGCCGCAGCCGGCGGAGCCGTCGGGGCGAAGATGTGGCCCCGTGACGACGCCTTCGTCGAGGTCGTCCGGGTGAAGGACGCCCGCAACCGGCGCTGAGCCGGCCGGGAGCGATCGGAGCGCCGGGTCGACGACCCGGCGCTCAGTCGCGCCCGACGCCTCGCAGCACGACGGCGGCGATCGCCACCACGGCGACCACCACCACGATCGTGCGCAGCACGGCGAGCACCGCGCCGACGATCCAGCCGATCACGGTGAGCACGGCGAACAGCACGACGGCGCCCACGAGCAGCCGCACCACGATCGGTCCGCCGCCGCTCGGACGGCCCAGCTCCTCGGCCATGGGGCCAGGCTAGGTCTCGTCGTCCTCACCGGGCCGCCAGGACAGCGTGCGCTGCGGGAACGGGATCTCGATGCCGGCGACGTCGAGCGCGGCCTTGATCTCCAACGCCACCGCGGTGCGGGCCGACCACATCTCGGCGATCGTCGGGCCGTGCCAGAAGCGGACGGCGAGGTCGATGCTGGACTCGCCGAAGCCGACGACGTGCACGTCGGGCGCCGGGAGGTTCAGCACGCCGTCGGCGCGGCGCACCGCGTCCTCCAGCACCCGCCTGGCCTGGCCGAGGTCGGTGCCGTAGTCGACGCCGACCTCCAGCGTCGTGCGGCGGCTGCGCCGCCGGGTCAGGTTGGTGATGGGGTTGTCGAGCACCATCGACGCCGGGATGTACACCCGCTCGCCGTCCATCGAGCGCAGCACGACCGTGCGGAAGTTGATGTCCTCGACCCGGCCCTCGAAGTCGTTGGTGCGGATCTCGTCGTGGGGTCGGAACGGGTGGCGCAGCTGCAGCAGCGTGCTGGCGAGCGCGTTGGTCAGCACCGTCTGGGCGGCGAGGGCGATGGCGATGCCACCGATGCCGATGGCGCCGAGCAGCGGGGTGAGCCGCACCTCGAGGATGACGAGCGCGTAGACGAAGCCGGCGAGCGACAGGACCAGCGACGCCGCCCGCCCGAGGGTCGTGGCCGCCGGCGATTCGCCGTCGTCCTGGTCGAGCCGCCGGGCGACGAGCGCCTGGACCACCCGGCCGAGCACGATCCCGCCGAGGAGGACGCCGGCGGCGACCACCCAGTCGAGGGCGGTGAGGCCCTCGGCGATGACCT
>JBKHXT010000215.1:0-29720 GCA_046565885.1 Acidimicrobiia bacterium | reverse complement strand
GCGTGAAGATCCACGTACTCCTCCTGGTTCATCATGAGCCCGGCGGTCCCTTCGGTCGCAGTCGATGCTTGGTCGCTCGACACGCTGAAGGGGCCGCCACGCCCATGGGTGGATGGGTGATCAGGCCAGGAGGACCCCGATCACCCAACGCGAATTCACGTGATCGCCGAACGCGACTTCCAGTGATCGCTCACAGGCCTTCCACGGCCGAGGTGACGGCCTCACGGCTGCGGCGGCACGTCCTGCCGGCGTTCGGCCACCGCCCCATCGGCTCGCTGCGACCGTCGGAGATCCGGGCGTGGGTGAAGGGCCTCTCGGCCACGCTGGCACCGTCGACGGTCGAGGCCTGCTACCGGCTGCTGGCCACCATCCTCAAGGCCGCCGTCGACGACCGCCTGCTTCCCAGCAGCCCGTGCGTGCGGGTGCGCCTGCCCGACAGGTTCACCGGCGACGTCGTGCCGCTCACCGTCGAGCAGGTGGAGGCGGTCCGGGCCGAGGTTCCCGAGCGGCTGCGTGCCGCGGTGACGGTGGCCGCCGGCGGCGGTCTGCGGCGGGGTGAGGTGCTCGGCCTCTCGCTCGATCGCGTCGACTTCCTGCGCCGGCAGCTGACCGTCGACCGCCAGCTGCTCAAGGTCGCCGGGTCCGCTGACGCCTTCGGTCCGCCCAAGACCCGGGCGAGCGTGCGCACCGTGCCGGTTCCCGACATCGTGCTCGAGGACTTGTCCGGCCACCTGGCGGCCTACCCGGCCGAGCCGGACTCGCTGCTGTTCGTCAACGCCCGGGGCCGGCCGTGGTCGTACTCACGCTTCGCCGAGGTGTGGCGGGCCGCTGCCGACCGTGCTGGCCTCCCGGACGGCACGCGCTTCCACGACCCGTGCCACCACACGGCCTCGCTGCTCATCGCCGCCGGCTGCTCGGTGAAGGTGGTGCAGCGCCAGCTCGGCCACGCGTCGGCCACCGAGACGCTGGACACCTACGGGCACCTGTGGCCCAGCGACGAGGAGCGGGTCCGGGCGGCGGTCAACCGGGCCTTCGACCGCCAGTTGGTCGATCGTCCCCCGGTCAGCGACCAGGCGGAAGCGGACTGGTGACGGGCGCGCCGGCGAGGTCGAGCGCTGCCGGCTCGGCGGACACCCTCGCCAGCCGGGCCCGCACCGCGTCGGCGGCCGAGCCGTCGGTGTCGGCGAGCACGTACACGTGGTTCCGGTCCCGGCCACGGGTGAGGGCGGTGTAGCCGGCCTCGGCGTAGAGGTGCTCGTCGCCGTACAGGAGGGCGACGTCGTAGGTGGCTCCCTGGGCCTTGTGGACGGTGAGGGCGTAGCCGTGGTCGAGGTGGCCGGCGGCGAGGTAGCTCACCGGGAGCTCGATGCGCTGGCCGGCGCGCTCGACGACGAGGCCGTCGCCGGTGGCGCCGACGACGGTGGCGAGGTCGCCGTTGCGGACGCCGAGGCGTCGGTCGTTGCGGAGGCAGACCACCGTGTCACCAATGGCGTACTCGGTGTCCGTGTCCCCGATCTGCGCCACCGTCTCCCCGAGCCGTCCGTCGGCGTCGAGGTGCGTGCGCGCTCGTTGGTTGAGCTCGGCGACGGCGTCGTGGGTGAGGGCGATCATCACGGCGTCGGTTCGGTCGCTCTTGGCGGCGGCCCAGTCGGCGACCATCTGGTCGAGGAGGACATCGGGGTCCGCACCGAGGGTGAGGCGGCCGGCCCGTTCGAGCCGCACTACAGCTCGCTGGGTGCGGCCTCGGCGGAGGTCGAGGGTGACCTGTCGTTCGTCGTCGTCTCGTTGGCGGCGGTTCTCGACGAGCCGTGTCGCGCCGGCTCGGCGTTCGAGGGCCGGGTACAGGCCGCCGGCCTCGATGGGCGGTAGCTGCTTCGGGTCCCCGACGAGAACGAGCTTGGCGTTCGCCCGGTCCGTCACGTCGATGAGCCGGGCGAGGTCTCGGGTGCCGACCATGGCGGCTTCGTCGCAGACGATCACCGTGCGGTCGGTGATGCGGAGCCGGCCGTCTCGGACGTCGCCGAGGAGCTTGGCGATGGTGTGGGAGGGGATGCCGCTGTCGGCGTGGAGGCCGGCGGCGGCTCGGGCGGCGAGCGCGCAGCCGATGACGTGATGGCCCTCGGCTTGCCAGGCGAGCCGGGCGGCGCCGAGGGCGAACGTCTTGCCGGAGCCGGGCGCGCCAACGACCAGGTCCACGCCGTTGCCGCTGGCACAGACGTGGCGGACCATGCGCCGCTGCTCGGCCGACAGCGAGGGACGGGCTGCGAGCGCTGCGGTGAGCGTGTGCCCGTGGACGACGGCCACCCTCGTGTCTCGACGGTGGCGGGCGGTGTCGATGGAGCGGCGCTCGAGCTCGAGGATCTCGGCGGTGGTCCAGCGGCCGGTGTCGGGGAGCGGGATGGCCAGGGGTGACTCCAGGAACGAGGTGAACGTCCGGTTGATGTCGTCGAGAGTCGCGCCGTCCGGTGAGAGCGCTGCCGTCGTGGCGACCAGGTCCGGGAAGCTGAAGGTCGCTCGGTCGAGCACGAGTGCTTCGGCCAGCTCCTCCCCTGTCGGCAACCGTCGCTTGGAGCGCGCGGCCGGGAGCCGGCGGATGTCGATGCCGGCTCGTGCTGCCTCGTCCCGCCAGCGCCGGAGCAGGTCGTCGAGGACGAGGCTGTGGTCCTTGGGCTGGCGGGTCTTGAGCGATGCGGTCTGCGAGGCCCGCTCGCCGCTACCTCCGACAGCGGCCAGCTCAGCCTCGATGGCGGCACGCCGCTTCGAGAACACCCGCCGGGCGCCCTTCGGGATGCCGGCGATCTCGGCGGAGCCCTTCACGACCGGATCGAACCCGACGCCAAGACGACGATGGAGCTCGTGGCGCAGGACCGCTTGGTACAGGTAGCCGGCGGCTCGGCGGTGCTCGAACAGCGCCGTGCCGTGCAGTGCGGTGAACCGGCCATCGGCGCCCTCGGCCATGTTGGCGATCACCAGGTGCGTGTGGACCTGCGGATCGGCGGCCCGAGAGGTGAAGTACGCGAACGCTGCCCCGATCAGCCCGTGCGCCTTCTCCACCCGGAGGCCGTAGCCGTCGCGTCCGCCACGGCGGACCTGGCACGCGTTCGCTTCGAGGTACTCGACCGTCGCCTCGACGGCGGCCCGGTGGGCGCCGAGTGCGACCGCTGACTGGTCGGCGTCGCCCAGGGCCCAGAGCAGGGACACGGACTTCGGAGCCGACAAGGTGAGGTCGAACCCCACCCGACGGATCTGGCGTGCCGACAGCTTCTCGCCGGTGACCGGATGGCGCTGGTCGAGGATGGCCCGCAGGTCGTCGGGAGCGACGACGCCGTCGAGGCCGAGCTGCGATGAGCCGCCGCCGATCCAGACGCCGGCGTGCTCGGGGCGGCGGACGTAGTACTCCTCGGCGCCTCGGGCGATGACCTCGAGGTAGTAGTCCTGCGGGTTCGACGAGCGCAGTCCGGTGATCTTCAGCATCACCGGACTAGGCCCTTTCGCCGCCCGGAACCTCACGCGAGCCGGACCGATTTCTCGGCGGACGGCCGGGCGGAGCACTCCCAGTGCACCTGTGTACTTGGAGGGGGTAAGCGGTAAGGACGGTTCCGGTAAGCGTTCAGGCTCTCGACGCCGGCGAGATTCTCCGGGAGCCGGCGTGAGGTTTCGGCCTCTGAGCAGGCCTAGTTGGTTGATGGATGGCGTCGATCTCGAGGACCGGCTGCTGTGGCCGGAGCATGTCGCCGAGATGCTCGGCGTTCCGATCGGCACGTTGGCCAACTGGCGGTACCAAGCGCGAGGGCCGGCCTTCGTGAAGGTCGGCCGCCACGTCCGCTACCGACGGAGCGACGTCGACCGTTGGATCGAAGAGCGCGTCGTCCCCGCCGGCGGCCAGTAGGTCGACCGGGGTATCGGGGACGCCCAGCGACGGGATTCTGGGACACGATCACCGCGGTGAACGTCTCCACGACCCGGCGTTGGTGGACGGCGGCGCCAACGCCAGGACCGCACGTTCTGGGACACCCTGCGTCGATGACGGGCACGACCAGATCGCCGAATCTGGCACGTGAGACGAGAGTCCCCCGGCGCCGCGCGACCGAACGCGAAGAACGGAACATCTTCTGAGGTCTGTGTGGGACGAGTGGGCCCGTCGCCGGGCCGCTCGGCCGCGTTCAGCGATCGGCGTGTGCCGAGTGCGGTATCAGGAGTTGGGACCGGGCGTCTTCGGCCGTCATGGGTCGTGCCAACAGGTAGCCCTGGGCGGCGCCGCAGCCCAGAGCAGCGACCGCACGGAGCTGCTCAGGCGTTTCGATCCCCTCGGCGACCGGTGGGGCCATCCCAGACGCCTTGGCCAGCGTGACGATCGCTTCGATCACGGCGCCGACCTTGTCGTTGGTCGCCATGGCGGTGACGAAAGACCGGTCGATCTTGACGATGTCGAGAGGGAACTCATGCAGCGCCGACAGTGAGGAGTGGCCGATACCGAAGTCATCGAGAGCGATACGGGGCCCGAGGGCGCGCAGCGCGGTGAGAGACCGTGCGGCCGCCCGGCCATCGCTGGCCAGGGCCGTCTCGGTGACCTCCAGCACCAGGCTCGTCGGATCGATGCCAGTCTGCTTGATGACACGTTCGACCTTGGCCGGCAGGTCAGGGTCGTCGAGCTGTCGGCGAGAGACGTTGACCGACATGCGCAACCCGACGCTCCCAGAGATGCGGGCCCATTCGGCAAGCTGTGCACAAGCCTGTTCGAGGATGCGGAGCCCGAGCTCATCGATCATGCCGGTGCGCTCCGCTGCGACGATGAAACTGTCAGGGCCGAGCAGTTCGCCATCGGGTCGCTCCCAGCGGGCCAGCGCCTCGAACCCGATCACACGGTCCTGCTCCAGGTCGACGATCGCCTGGTAGACGGGCACGAACTCATCACCGTCGAGGCCCCTGCGCAGCTCCGCGGTTGCTTTCCAGTCCGAGAGTCGACGTTGAGCATGGCTGAGCGACCGAGAGTGCAGAGCCGCCGTGATCTGGCCGATGATCACGAACGCGGCAAGCCGTCCCCCCCAGTTCGGGGCTTGTTGGGCCGTGTCGGCACCCACGTCGAGCGGCAGCAGCGGCCCTGCTACGAAGCCAGCCAGGATCGAGACGGCCAGCGCGCCGCCGTGCCCGAAGCGAGCAGCGGTCACGATCACGGGAACGTAGAAGAGATGCGGGAGGGCGGTGTGGGAACCCCCAGCGGCATACGCCCCTGTCCAGCTCAGACCGATCAAGGCCACGATCGCAAAGGCCGTGAACAGGCCACCACGACCGGCCCAGTTGACGATGCTCTCGTCGCTCTTCCGTCTCCAGAACTCAGGACTCATCGCGCTCCTTCAGCCCACGGAAGAGTCGGCAGATCCTTCGCTCCGCTTGAGCCCTTCGGCCGGATCTGCGGGGCCAGCTGGAGTGTCCACCATGGCGACGAGGTGTCCGCCGCGCCTTGACCCTCAGGTAGCGACCGATCGATGGCACGGGGCCTTCGTCCCCCCGATCGATCAACCGAACGACGGCTCGGCGGCACCGTCGGAGCCTCAACCGGCGTCGACTGCTTTCTGACGCGAGCGCGCCAGAACGACGGCCGCAAGCGCGTACCGCCCGGCATCGGAGAAGGCCGGGTCGACGACCGCAACGTCGGTCGTGAAGGTCGTGTTGGTCATGGTGCACCTCCAGGTCGGGCCGAGACCCGGAGGCCCGAGCCGCCCGGCCCCAGCTACGTGCGAGGACACGCCGCTTGCACGATCTGTCGCGACGAATCGAGGTGATCGCCCGCTGCCCCGAACGCACCTACCGCCGAATCCGTCGCGCCAGGAGCGCCCCTTGCAGCGCGTCGCTCTTGCTGAAGTCGCCGGCCCTCGACCGGCCCTCGTCACGGGACGCAATCCGCAATCCGCGCCGTCGCAGGATGGGGGTCGCGCGACGCAGCACTCCGAAAGGGTCGCGATGGCGCAGATGAAACGCTGTCGCTTGTGGCTTCCACCGACGACCGCGTGAGCGCCGGTCTCATGCTTCCCACAGTCTGATCTGGACAACGATGGCGTCACATGCCGTGGCAGCGGCGCTGGGATCGACCCTTGAGGTGATCCACACTCCCATGGCAGAGACGGCCAGGATCTCTGCGCGCTGCGCGATGAGTGCTCGCCGACGTTCACCGCGTGTGGTCGCGATGCCGAGTGCGTTCGCGAATGCCCGGCGATATCGGGCGTGGAACTCCTGACCGTCACGAGCCATTGCCGGGTCACGTCCCACGAGCTCGCCGATGGCGTTGACGACCAGGCAGCCACGGTCGCTGAGCTCGCTGCGAAACATAGAGGCGATCTCGGCAAAGAACGCCTGCGCATCGGCGGCGGCTGCACCGGGCGCCTCGACGCGCCCGAGGAGCGACTGAATGAATGTGTCCTCGTACTCAGCGAGGGCAGCCGCGAACAGTTGCCGCTTCGATCCGAACGCCGCGTAGACGCTCGAGCGGCTGAGGTGCGTTGCCCGCTCGAGGTCATCGAGCCCGGTCGCCTCGTAGCCGCGGCGCCAGAAGACCTCCTTCGCCGCAGCGATCACCTTGCGCTCGTCGAACTCCCGGGGACGGGCCACGAGCGACATTCTGCATCGTTCTGGATTGCAAAGTCCACAACACCCGCTATTCTGGACTCGCCGATCCGTAATCTGGGCCGGCCACTCTCAGGACGGCCGGAGTTCGCCCTGGCGACGAAGCGATCCTCTCCTCGGCATCGTTATAGACCTTGTAGTCCAGAACCCCCACATGCATGCTTTCCGCCGATCACTCGCCGCGTACTTCCGCGACGTCACCGCGCGCCATGAGTCGTCCGCCCAACGCGAGCGTCTCGTAGAGGCCGAGCGGGCGGCGCGCGTCATCGCCGAACAGGCTCGAACAGAGTTGGCGTTCAGCGCCGCCCACGACAGTCTCACCGGCCTCCCCAACCGATCCAGCCTCCACGCCTGGATCGTTGACCGGCTGCAGCACAAGCCGTCCGCCCACTCACTCGGTGTGTGCTACATCGACCTCGACCGGTTCAAACGCGTGAATGACAGCTGGGGGCACAGCGAAGGCGATCGTCTGCTCGTTGAGGTCGGCGAACGTCTCCGGCGAGCGCTCCGCCCCGAAGACTTCCTCGCCCGCCTCGGCGGGGACGAGTTCGTCGTCGTTCTCGAGCGAACGAGCGACGCCGACCTCGTGCCGGTGGCGGACCGGTTGATGGCGGCCCTTCGGTCGCCGTTCGACCTCGGCGGACGACAGATCGTCATGACCGCAAGCATCGGACTCGTCGTCGCTGACGACCACGGCGACGCCGACTCGCTCATCCGAGACGCCGACGCCGCGCTGTTCCGGGCCAAGGACACCGGACGGGACCGAATCGTCGTCTTCGACGACCACATCCGCGCCGCCGCGCTCGCTCGCATCGAGATCGAAGCCGACCTACGTGACGCACTCAGCCGCGAAGAGATCGTCACCCACTACCAGCCGTCCTTCTCCATGACGACCGGCACCGTTGTCGGCCTCGAGGCGCTCGCCCGATGGGTCCACCCCCACCACGGAATCATCCCGCCGGGCAAGTTCATCCCAGTCGCATCCGAAACCGGTCTCATCGCGACGCTGACAGCACAGATGCTCGACCAAGCAGCGCGAGACGCGGCCGCGGCCGCGACGATGATGAACAACCCTCAGCTCGTGATGTGGGTCAACGTCACTCCCCAGCAGCTCACCGAGCGATGCGTCGCGGATGCAGTGCTCCAAGCCCTGGCGGATCACGGGCTGCCCGAGGGGCGGCTTGGCATCGAAGTCGTCGAAAGCGCCCTCCTCGATGATTCGGACGCTGTCGACGCGACGCTGCGGCGTCTCGCATCAAACGGAGTGCCGATCGCGATCGACGACTTCGGCACCGGATACTCCTCACTCGACAGGTTGCACAGCTATCCCGTCGACCTGCTCAAGATCGACCGGTCGTTCGTAGCCCGGCTCTCGGACCCGTCGGCCCGCCCGATCGTCGCTGCCATCATCCAGCTCGCGCACGCCGTCGGTGCGAAGGCATGCGCCGAAGGCATCGAAACTGACGAGCAACTGCAGCTCGTGCGCGACCTCGGCGTCGACAGCGCCTCAGGCTTCCACCTCGCGCCGCCCGCCAGCCTCGAGAATCTCGCTGACGACTGACCTCACTCAGGGCGCTCCATCTCACATTGCGTCGAAGCGGCGAGGTCGTGATCCGCCCAGGATCGCGTTCCCACCCACGTTCCCCGAATGTCATCGCGTCGAGCGATGAGCGCGCCCCGAACGCCGGCTCTGGTTACCTGTCCGAGGTCACCGGGTGCCACAGAACGCGCAGCTACATCCGGACGGGCATCCGCCCGGAAGTGCCGGTATGCCACGGCCGGTCCGGCGTCCCCAAAGATCGGCATCTCCGGCGACGGGCACGGCGAATTCGCCCCGTGTCTCAGCCGTCGAGCGGATTCGCCACGTGGAGGCCGCGACCGGATGCGGCTTCGCACAGCGCGCCGTCTGCACTGGTCAAGATCTCGGCTTCGATGAACAGCGCGCCGGCGAGGTGGACGGCGTCGTAGCCGCGCAGGCCGTCGACCTCAGCGAGATCGGCTGCCGCCGCGATCAGACCGTCGCCGACATCGACGAGGTGGAGCTCCTCGATGAGTGCCTCGGCCGCCCGCTTCACTTCACGATGCTGGTCGGCGGTCAGCCGCCCTGCCCGGCGGGCTGCAGCGAGCGCCGCTCGAGCCTCGACGACGACCAGACCGACCGACGCCAACGCATCAGCCGAGTCCCAGATCACCGCGGCCACGTCGGACCCGGTCTCCTCGACGACAAGCTTCAGGAGCGTCGACGTGTCGACGTAGGTGATCACCGGCGCTGCTCGGAGACGAGGTCACTCACCGAGCCCTTGGCTTCGATGCGCCGCCCGGGCCGACGGCGAGCCTTCTGGGTCGGTGCGCGAACGACGCCGGCGGCGACGAGATCGGCCAGCCGGTCGGTCGACTCATCGATCGCCGACAGTCGGGCCACGGGACGGCCGCGATCGGTCACGATGACCTCCTCGCCGGCGCGCACCCGCTCCAGGTACTTGCTCAGACCGTTCTTGAGCTCTCGAATCCCGACCTCGGTCGATGTAGCTACTTTCATGTTGACATTGTAGCCACTTTGCGCATCCTCGGCGGAAGGATCTTGCGTCACCGGCTCGGTCGCAGCAAGGAACTCCTCGCGGTTTATGCGCGCGCCCGCCGACTGCCTCACCCGCTCGATGTTCGCTTCGAGCCAGGCCCGCTTCTCGGGATCGGCGAGGAACGCCTGCGCGACGTCCCACGACCGTTGGTAGGCGCGCTGGAGCCCCAGCTGCTCCTCTGTCAGGTCGTCACGCCGTGCAGCCATGAACAGCACGGTACCGACGCCATCCGACAGCCTTCGGCGCCGGCTCCCGCGGCCCAGCCGCGGCCTGACGGGCCTTTGAAGGTGCGTTTTCCCTGGTCAGCGCCCTTCCCGGCCTGAACCCCGCCTACAAGCCGGCTCACCATCGCACAACACTCTGACCAGGACTTCTACGTCTCCGGAGAGGGCTTCAGACGTCGTCACCCCTCCGCCAGCCCTCAGCAGCTGGAGCCAAGACCCGATCCAGGACAGCCGCGGGGACCTCTCGGTCGTCCGGCAACCAGTGCACGTAGGTGCGGATGACGGTCTCCACCGCGTCGGCCAGGTGCGCCGCCGATGCGCTGCAACCGCCGGTCGACCGTCATCTCGCGCCCACGGAGCTGGCGCACGCTCATGCCGGTGAGGAGGCCAGCTCGCTGACCGTCAACGTGAGAACGACGGCTCGGAGCGCCCGGCGAGGTGGTCGGTGCCCAGACCGAAGGACGGAAGTGCGTCGAGGTACGGGTGATCCCGTCCCACGACTTCAGCGATGAAGTCTTCCTCGTAGGCGGCGGCAGGCAAGTCGTCGACGCCGATGGCACGGCCGAGCACGTAGGCGCTGGCGACGGGATCGGCGAGCGAGTCCCGGAACGCTGCACGACGCTCTCGGGCGGCGGAATCGAAGGACACCGAGATGCACGCATCAACGAACGCCGTCGCCCGGAGCCGCCGCATCCGCTCCCGCCGCTCGTCCCGGTACTCGTGGAACTCCTCCGGCGACCAACGTTCGTTCGACGTCAGCACCCCGACGACGTGGCGGACGTCGCGCAGGGCGATGGCCAGCCCTTGGCCGATGAGCGGGTTGTTCCAGCCGGCCGCGTCCCCGACCAGCGCCACGCCGTCACGGACGGGGTCGTCCACCCACGTGTCGGTCATGGCGAAGAACGCGGACGGGCCAGCAGGCACCGCGTGCGCGAACGCCCCCACGAACGGCACCGAGCGCAGGTGGTACGCGTCCAGCAGAGCCGCAGTGCGATGGGATCCGGAGAACCGTGCCCTGGCGACGTCGGGAGTGCAGAAGACGTACAGGCGGTTGGCGCCGGCCCTCGGGGCGATGACGTAGTGCAGATCACCTTCCGTGACCAAGGCGAGCAGCTCGGCCGGCCAGCTGTCACCGTGCACCAGCACACCGCCGCCGGACACCAGCGTCGGTGACTCTCGAACCATGAAACCGGCCCGTCTCCGCACCGCAGATGCCCGGCCATCGGCACCGATGATCATCCGGCACGCGAAGCGGTGCTCGGCTCCCTCGACATCGCGGAAGCTCACGGTCGGGCGGTCGCCGAACGACAGGTCGGTGACCTTGGCGCCGTGGTGGACGGTTGCGCCGGCCTCCGTGGCCGCCGCCGTCAACGCGGTGCAGGCCGCCGGATGGCCGAAGTGCACGAAGGTCGGAAGTCCGAGCTCCGTCATGTCGGTCGGTTCGACGTCCGTGGCGGCCCACGCCTCGTCGTAGGTGGCCACCTTCGGCACCGACGAAGCGCCGCTCTGGCTCAGGACCTCCAAGACCCCCGAGACGCTCGGCCTCCGTCACCCCCCACGGCGACATGCCCTCGCCTCGCACGCGATCGCGGTACTCGCGTTCGGCTTCGAGCACATGGACGCGCATGCCGGCCCGGCTCAGCGCGATGGCGGCGGAACCGCCAGCGACCCCGCCGCCGATCACCACGACGTCGCACTCAACCATCCCGGTCCCCCTCGCCCCCACGGTCGATGCATCATCCTCCTCCAGCGGCTGCGGCGCCAGCCCGTCGCGACGAGGCGTTCGGAACGAGCACCCGCCTGCTGCCGGGGGTTCAGTCCCGCAGCGGCGGTCGTTGCTTGCGGAAGGAGTTCTTCCGGACGATCACGTCGTTGCGAACGGTCACGAAGTCGCACCCGAGGACATCGATCCGGCTGCCGTCCGTGCGCGTGCCGGTGAGCCGCCACTCGGAGACGCCGTAGTCGGCGGCAAGGACGTGGTGGTGCCCGTCGCCCCACCGGGCGTCGGGCATCGACTCCAGCACGCCGGCAAACGCCGCTCGCACCGCCTCCCGACCTGCGAACCTCTGCCCGACGCGTTCATCGCCGGCCGACGCGTCGAAGACACAGTCCTCGGCGAAGAGCGCCATCAACCGGTCGAGGTCATGGCTGTTCCAAGCATCGGTGTGCTCGGCGAGCAGCTGCGCCAGCTCTGCGCGTTCCACTGCGGTCCTCCCTGGGAGCCTGCCTGCCGGAGCCTACGTTCGGCCGGAGACCGAAGGTTCGGTCGTCGTCACGTTCTCGGTCGAGCCCGTGCCCGACGGCGCCTCCCCATGCCCGGGGAACAGCTCGGTGCCGTACGTCGTGGAGCTCGGCGAGCCGCTGGGGGACGGAGAGCTCGTCGACGGGGCGGGCCTGTGCGGCGCAGCCGAGCCGACCTCGCGCTGCGAGCACGGTGCCGTCCGTCGGCCACCTCCCGCGTCGCGCGTCGCCGCCGCGAGCGGCACCGGGGCGGGGTCGCCGTCGCCCTAGGTGTTCTCCGCAGGCTCCTCCGTCTCCCGGTCCATGAAGCTCACGAGCGTCCGGATCCGCCCCTCGTCGAGCTCCGCCACGATCATGCCCGTGAAGTCCTCCATTCCGGGTTCCATCACGCAGTACGTCGCCCGTGCCCAAGGCAGGCCCGCGTGCGCATGTGCCACCTGGAAGCGAACGACGTTGTCAGGCTCCTGTGACCGCAGGTACTCGATGACGTTGGCGTAGTCCTCGACCTTCATCTCCGTGGGGAAGACCGGGTCGAAGATCCGAGCGTCCGGTGTGAACAGCGACCGCAGCTTCGTGCGCATCGCCATCGGATCGGCTTCGTTCCAGACATCCTCGCAATCGGCGATGAGATCCTTCCAAGGTCGCGCCGTCATCGAATGGCCACGTCGTTGAGGTACGCCATTCACCGAGTGTGCCGGAGATGCCGCGCCGGATGCCGGCTCGCGCGCTGTCCCGGCGCCGGTCGAGCCGGCAGACGGCGTCAGGTCGCGGCCCTCGCCAGCGATGGACCGGTACTTCGTCGAGCTCCACGACCTCCGTGTAGATGGCGGCGAGCCCACCCCGCCGCGCGCTGCCGGCCGTCCCCCGGAGCGCTCGTGCTGGTCCCAGAAGTGGCGCGAGGGGTCCTGGGGTCGGTCAGCGCCGCGCGACGAGCAGGGCCTCGACCCGGGAGGTGACCAGGTCGACGCCGACGACGTTCTCGACGCCACGGGGGACGATCACGTCGGCCCAGCGCTTCGACGGCTCGACGAACTCGAGGTGCATCGGCTGGACGCTGCGCTCGTAGTGGTCGAGCACGTCCTCGACGGTCCGGCCCCTCGAGATCACGTCGCGCCGGATGCGGCGCAGCAGCCGCAGGTCGGCGTCGGCGTCCACGTAGACCTTCACGTCGACGAGCGACCGGATCCGCGGCGAGGCGAACAGCAGGATGCCCTCGACGAGCACGACCGGCCGCGGCTCGACCCGGTCGGCGCCGTCGACCCGGGTGAAGGTGGCGTAGTCGTAGCGGGGGGTGTCGACCGGCTCGCCGCCCACGAGCGCCTGCACGTGGGCGACGAACAGGTCGTCGTCGAAGGCGGAGGGGTGGTCGACGTTCACCCGCCGCCGCTCGTCCATCGGGAGGTGCCCGAGGTCGTGGTAGTAGCGGTCGTGGCGGAGCACGGCGACCCGCTCGGCGCCGACGTCGTCGATGATGCGATCGACGACGCTCGTCTTGCCGGAGCCGGAGCCGCCGGCGACGCCGAGCACGACGGTGCCGGCCAGCTGCCTGTCGGCCACGGGGTCCATGGGTCGGGCACCGTAGCGGCGGCCGGTGGCCCCACCTCACAGCCGGTCCGGCCGGGTGTGAGCGCCCGCACGGCGGTCATCGGCGCCTGCGCGGGAGCCGTCATCGGGCGTCACGCACGGGGAACCCGAGGGAAACAGGCCGGCGCCACGGTGGCCGGGTGCAGCAGCGATCCCCGGACCGGACCTCGCGACCCCGCCTCGTCGTGGTCGGCCACGGCATGGTCGGCCACCGGCTGCTCGAGGAGCTCGTCGCCCTCGGCGCCCACGAGCGGTGGTCGATCACGGTCTTCGGCGACGAGCCGGATCCGGCCTACGACCGGGTCCGGCTGTCGGCGGTGTTCGACGGCGTCGACGCTCGGGACCTGGGCCTCGTCGCGCCCGGCTTCGCCGAGGCCCACGGCATCGAGGTGGTGACCGGCGACGAGGTCGTCGAGCTGGACGTCGGCGCCCGCACCGTGCGGACCGCTGGCGGTCGGGGCCTCGGCTACGAGCACCTCGTGCTGGCCACCGGATCCACGCCGTTCATCCCGCCGGTGCCCGGCCACGACCGCCCGGGGACCTTCGCCTACCGCACGCTCGGGGACCTCGCGGCGATCCGCCGCCACGCCGAGCAGCCCTGGGTGCGCAGCGGTGTCGTGATCGGCGGCGGGCTGCTCGGGCTGGAGGCGGCGAACGCCCTGCGCCTCCTCGGCCTCGAGACCCACGTGGTCGAGATGGCGCCCCGGCTGATGCCCGTGCAGCTCGACGACGGCGCCGCCGCCATCCTGCGGGCGGCGATCGAGGCCCTCGGCATCCACGTCCACACCGGCGTGCGCACGACCGCCCTGACCGGGGACGATCCCGACGACCCCGGCGCCGCCGTCTGCACCCTCGAGCGCGAGGACGGCGAGCCGGTGCCCGCCGACGTGGTCGTGTTCTCCGCCGGCATCCGACCTCGCGACGGGCTGGCCCGTGCCGCCGGCCTCGCCGTCGGCGAGCGCGGCGGCGTGGTCGTCGACGCCCAGCTGGCGACGTCGGACCCGCACGTCTCCGCCATCGGCGAGGTGGCCGCGGTCGAGGGGCGCTGCCTCGGGCTCGTCGCACCCGGCTACGAGATGGCGCGCACGCTGGCCGCGAGGCTGGCCGGCACACCCACGACCGACGGGTTCCGGACGCCCGACCTGTCCACGAAGCTCAAGCTCCTCGGCGTCGACGTGGCGTCGTTCGGCGACGCGTTCGCCGCCGGCGACGGCGTCGACGTCCTGACCTGGAGCGACTCCTCGGCGGGCACCTACAAGCGCCTGGCCCGCCGCCGGGCTGACGGTCGGCTCGTCGGCGGGATGCTCGTCGGCGACGCGGCCGACTACCAGCAGCTGCGGATGATGGCGCTCGGCGAGATCGACACGCCGGACGACCTGGCGTCCTGGGTGGCCCCCTCCACCGGCCCCCGCGACACCGGTGCGCTGCCCGACGGCGCCGGCGTGTGCTCGTGCGAGAACGTGACCGCCGGAGACCTGCGAGCCGCCGTCGCCGACGGCGCCCGCACCGTCGACGAGCTGAAGGCCTGCACGTCGGCCGGCACCGGGTGCGCCGGCTGCGTCCCCATGGTCACGACGCTCCTGCGTGACGAGCTGACCGCCCGGGGCGAGGCGGTGAGCGACGCGCTGTGCGAGCACTTCGACGTCTCCCGCCGGGCCCTCTACGACCTCGTGCGCATCCACGGCCACCGCAGCTGGCGGGAGGTGCTCGACGCCCACGGCACCGGGGGCGGCTGCGAGGTGTGCCGGCCGACGGTGGCGTCGATCCTCGCCAGCCGATCCAACGGCTACGTGCTCGGCCCCGGCCAGGCCGAGGCGCAGGACACGAACGACCACTCGCTCGCCAACATGCAGCGCAACGGCACCTACTCGGTCGTGCCGCGCGTGCCGGGGGGCGAGATCACACCCGACCAGCTCGTCGCCCTCGGCCGGATCGCCTCGGACTTCGGCCTCTACTGCAAGATCACCGGCGGCCAGCGCATCGACCTGCTCGGCGCCCGGCTCGAGCAGCTCCCGGCCATCTGGCAGCGGGTGCTCGACGCCGGGATGGAGTCGGGTCATGCCTACGGCAAGGCGGTGCGGACCGTGAAGTCCTGCGTCGGCGAGACGTGGTGCCGCTACGGCGTCCAGGACTCGGTGTCGATGGCGATCCGCCTGGAGCAGCGGTACCGGGGGCTGCGGGCGCCGCACAAGCTGAAGCTGGCCGTGAGCGGGTGCGCCCGCGAGTGCGCCGAGGCGCAGTCGAAGGACGTGGGCGTGATCGCCACCGATCGGGGGTGGAACCTGTACGTCGCCGGCAACGGCGGCAAGACCCCCCGCCACGCCGACCTGCTCGCCACGGACCTCGACGACGAGGGCCTCGTGCGGGCCATCGACCGGTTCCTCGCCTACTACGTCCGCACCGCCGACCGCCTCCAGCGCACCTCGACCTGGCTGGAGGCGCTCCACCGGGAGACCGGCGACGGGCTCGCCCACGTCCGCGCCGTGGTCTTCGACGACGCCCTCGGGGTCACCGACGAGCTCGAGGCCGAGATCGCCCGCCACGTGGAGGCCTACGAGTGCGAGTGGGCAGCAACCCTGGCCGACCCCGAGCGCCTCGCCCGCTTCCACACGTTCGTCAACGCGCCGCACGAGCCGGACCCGGAGATCGTGATGGTCTCCGAGCGGGGCCAGCTCCGTCCGGCCCGACCGGGCGAGGTCGAGGTGGCGATCCGATGACCGTCGTGGAGCGCCACCCCGCCCCGTCGGCGACCGTCTGCCCGCTCGACCGCCTCGAGCCCGAGCGGGGCGTCGCCGCCCTCGTCGCCGGCCACCAGGTCGCGCTGTTCCGGCTGCCCGACGGCTCCGTCCACGCCCTGGACCACCACGACCCGGCCACCGGGGCCAACGTGCTCGCCCGGGGCCTGCTCGGCACGACCGCGGACGGCGAGTGGTACGTGGCGTCGCCGCTGCACAAGCACCGCTACTCGCTGGTCGACGGCCGCTGCCTGACCGATCCGGCGCTCGCCGTGGCGGTGCACCGGGTGGCGGTCGTCGACGGCGACGTCGAGGTCACGCTCGTCCGCTCTTCGTGAGCGTGAAACGGGGACGAAACACCGCGCCGCGCAGGATCGCCGGCGTGCCCCCGCCCCCGGTCCTCGGCCCGCTCACCGGCTTCACCGTCGGCGTCACCGCGTGCCGCCGCGCCGACGAGCAGATCCAGCTGCTGGAGCGCAAGGGGGCGACGGTCGTGCACGGACCGGCGATCCAGACCCACCCGCTGGTGGCCGAGGCCGACCTCGCCGCTGCCACCCGGGCCGTGGTGGAGCACCCGCCGGACCTGACCGTGCTGTCGACCGGCATCGGCGTCCGGGCTTGGTTCGAGGCGGCCGAGACGCTGGACCTGGCCGAGGCGCTGCTCGACGCCCTCGGCCGGTCCACGGTGCTGGCGCGCGGCCCCAAGGCCCACGGCGCCGCCGTGACCAACGGCCTGGAGGTCGGCTGGCAGGCGCCGAACGGCCTGGCGTCCGAGCTCGTCGAGCACCTCGCCGCGCTCGGCGCCGAGGGTCGCCGGGTGGCGGTGCAGCTCGACGGCGCCGCCGGTGCGCCCCTCGCCAAGGCCGTCTCCGAGGTCGGGGCCGAGGTCGTCGCCGTGCCCGTGTACGAGTGGACGATGCCGGCCGACCCGTCGGGTGCCGAGCGTCTCGTCGACGCCGTGGTCGAGCGCCGGGTGGACGCGGTCACCTTCACCGCCCGCCCCCAGGTCGACAACCTCACCGTCATCGCCGAGCGGGCCGGGCGCCTGGACGACCTCCTCGACGCCCTGGCCGGCCCGGTGACCACGGTGTGCGTCGGCCCGGTGTGCGCCTCGGCGATCACCGACCTCGGCCTGCCCGAACCGCTCCAGCCCGAGCGCTACCGCCTGGGCTCCATGGTCCTCGCCCTCGCCGACGAGTTCGCCGGCCGGGCCCGCCACCTGGTGCTGGCCGGCGCCGAGGTGCGCGTCCAGGGCCGGGCCGTCGTGGTGGCCGACCCGCCGGGCCGCGACCCGGAGGTCGTCTGGCTCACCGACCGGGAGCGGCTGGTGCTCGACGCCCTCGCCGAGCGGCCCGGCGTCGTGTGGTCGAAGGATGCCCTGCTCGAGCGGGGGTGGGCGGGCACCGAGTCGGACCCGCACGTCGTGGAGGTCACCGTCGGGCGGCTCCGCCAGCGACTCGGCCCGGCGGGCGCCGGCGTCGAGACCGTGATCCGGCGGGGCTACCGGCTGACCGACCGGTGAGCGCGTCCCGCCTCTCAGCGGGCCGCGCCGGCCTGAGAGCCGGATCACCCCCGCCGCCACCGTCCGTGCGACCGGCGCCGCAACCCCGTCACCCCCGGGGAACCCACGGGAAAACCCGGAGCCCGACGATGGCGCCATGACCTCCCCCACCGCCCCTCCCCGACGCCCGCAGCCGGGCGACGTCCGCGGCCGCCTCCGCGACCTCGCCTCGTTCGAGGGCAAGCACCGGATCCTGCACCTGACGTGGTTCGCCTTCTTCCTGTCCTTCGTCGTCTGGTTCAACTTCGCGCCGTTCGCCAACACCATCGCCGAGCAGCTCGGGCTCACCGAGGCCCAGAAGAAGACGATCGGCCTGTGCAACGTGGCGCTCACCGTGCCGGCCCGGATCTTCATCGGCATGGCCCTCGACCGGTGGGGCCCCCGCCGGGTGTTCTCGGCCATCCTGCTGTTCGCCGTCGTGCCCAACACCGCCTTCGCCCTGGCGCAGACGTTCGAGGCCATGGTGTTCAGCCGCCTAGCCCTGTCGGTCGTCGGTGCCGGGTTCGTGGTCGGCATCCGGATGGTGTCGGAGTGGTTCCCGCCCCGAGAGGTGGGCACGGCCGAGGGCGTGTACGGCGGCTGGGGCAACTTCGGCTCGGCGGCCGCCGCCTTCTCCCTCCCCGTCGTCGCCGGCCTCGTCGGGGGCGACCAGGGCTGGCGGTGGGCCATCCTCGCCACCGGCGTGGTCGCCGCCGCCTACGGCCTCGTGTACCTGCGCTCGGTCACCGACACCCCGGAGGGCGTGACCTACGCCCGCCCCCGGCGCCAGGGCGCGCTGGAGGTCACCCAGCGGTCCTCGGTCTTCGCCCTCGCCGCCCTGACCGTCCCCTTCAACGCCGTGCTCGGCCTCATCGCCTGGCGCATCTGGCGGGAGGACGTGATCTCCGACGGCGCCTTCATCGGCACCCTCGTCGTCGTCGGCGCCCTGCTGCTGCTCCAGGAGTGGACGGTGTTCCGGGTGAACCGGCCGGCCCTGCGCGACGAGTACCCGCCCGAGGACCGCTACCCCGTCCGCAACGTCGCCGTGCTCTGCGTCGCCTACTTCGCCACCTTCGGCTCCGAGCTGGCCGTGGTGACGATGCTCCCCGGCTTCTTCGCCGACACGTGGGGCCTCGGGCCGGCGATGGCGGGCGTGGCCGCCTCCGGCTTCGCCTTCATGAACCTGGCTGCGAGGCCCGCCGGCGGCCTGCTCTCCGACGTGCTCGGCAGTCGCAAGCGGACGCTGTCCACGCTGCTCGTCGGACTCGTCGCCGGCTACGCGCTGATGTCGACGCTCGGGCCGTCGTGGCCCTGGGTCGCCGCCATCGCCGTGTGCATGTGCTGCTCGTTCTTCGTCCAGTCCGGCGAGGGCGCCGTCTACGCCATCGTCCCGCTCGTGAAGAAGCGGGTGTCGGGCCAGGTGGCCGGCATGGCCGGGGCGATGGGCAACGTCGGCGCCATCTGCTTCCTCACGCTGAACGTGTTCGTGAGCGAGCAGGTCTTCTTCCTCTGCATCGCCGGGGCCGCCGTCGTGGCCGTGGCGTGCGCACGCTTCCTCGTCGAGCCCGAGCGCTCCTTCGCCGCCGAGCTGCTCACCGACGGCCCCGCCGAGGAGCCGATCGACCTGACCGGCGAGGTCGGCGAGCCGGCGCTCACCCCCACCCTGGCCGACTGATCCCGTGCCCGCCGACCTGCGCACGCCGATCGACGACTACCTGGCCCGCCAGCGGGACCTGTCGGCCGTCGAGCGCTTCGCCGACCACCACGACCGGGCGACCGGCCCGCTGCAGGAGCGCTGGTACCGCGAGCTGCTCCCGGCCACGCCGCCCGGTCCCGGCCAGCAGTACCGCTTCGAGGTCGACCTCGACCGCTGCACGTCGTGCAAGTCCTGCGTGTCCGCGTGCCACTCGCTCAACGGGCTCGACCCCGGGGAGTCGTGGCGGTCGGTCGGCGTGGTCGTCGGCACGGGGCCGAGCGGACCGACCCAGCAGACGGTGACCACGGGCTGCCACCACTGCGTCGACCCGGCCTGCCTCCGCGGCTGCCCCGTCGACGCCTACGACAAGGACCCGGTCACCGGGATCGTCCACCACCTCGACGACCAGTGCATCGGCTGCTCCTACTGCACGTGGACCTGCCCGTACGAGGTGCCGCGCTTCAACGAGCGCCTCGGCATCGTGCGCAAGTGCGACCTCTGCGCCGACCGGCTCGCCGTCGGCGAGGCACCGGCCTGCGTGCAGGCCTGCCCCACCGGCGCCATCGCCGTCGGGGTCGTCGACGTCGACGACCTCGTGGCCTCCACCGACGCCGCCTCGACGCTGGTGCCCGGCGCGCCGGCGTCGGCCCTCACCGTGCCGAGCACGCGGTACCACCGCACGGATGCGCTGCCGCCGGCGGCCGTGGCCACCGACGACTGGTCGGAGGCGCCGGCGCACGCCCACCCGCCGCTGGTGCTGATGCTCGTCCTCACGCAGCTGTCGGTCGGGACCTTCGGCGCGATGGCGGCGCTGGCCCGCTGGGCGCCGGACCTGCCCGACGACACCCTCCGCGTCGGCGCGGCGACGGCCGCCCTGGCCGGGCTCGTGGCCATCGCCGCCAGCGTCGGGCACCTCGGCCGGCCCCTGCAGGCCTGGCGGGCCCTGCTCGGCCTCCGGCACTCGTGGCTGAGCCGGGAGATCGCCGCCTTCGGCCTGTTCGCCCCCGCCGCCGTCGCCGGGGCCGGCGCTCGCCTCGTCGAGCCCCGGGGTGCGCTGGCCGACGGGCTCGGTGCGGGCGTGTCGGTGATCGGCGTCGGCGCGGTGGCGTGCTCGGTGATGATCTACGCCGTCACGGGCCGTCGGGCCTGGCGCCTCGACCGCACCGCCGCCTCGTTCGCGACCACGACGGCGCTGTGCGGGCTCTCGACCGCCGCCGTCGTCCTCCTCGCCGCCGCCGGCCCGGTCGTCGCCGCGGGTCCCGTGCGGCTCGTCGCCCTCGGCATCGCCCTCACCGCCGGCACCGCCCTCGCCGCCGACGCGTGGCTGCTCCGTCCCGGCGGCACCGGCGACCCCGTGCTCGACCGCACGGTCCGCCTCCGGCGCGGCCCGCTGGCGCCCGTGGCGCGCGGGCGCACCGCCCTGCTCGCCGCCGGCGGTGTCGCGGTCCCCCTCCTGCTCCTCGCCCTGCTCGCCGAGCCCGAGCCGCCCGCCGCCGCGCTGCGCACCGTGGCGCTCGTCGGCCTCGTCCTCGTCGTGCGGGCCGAGCTCGCCGGCCGCTCGCTGTTCTTCCGCTCGATGACCTCGCCCCGCATGCCGGGCATCCCCCGATGACCTCGTGGCTGCGGCAGCGGCGTGGGCCCCGCACCGCCGAGCTCGACCGGGCGCCCGGCGGGTTCGGGCTCGGCCAGGTGCCGGCCCGGCTGGCGCCGGAGCGGACCACGCGGGTCGTGTGCGGCTTCTGCTCCACCGGGTGCTCGCTCGACGTCCACCTGGTCGACGGGCAGGCCGTGAACCTGACGCCCACCGCCGGGTACCCGGTCAACCTGGGCACGGCGTGCCCGAAGGGGTGGGAGTCGCTGGCCCCGATGGAGGCACCCGACCGGGCGACCACCCCCATGGTCCGCCGGCGGCGCGGCGGCCCCCTGGAGCCGGTGACGTGGGAGGAGGCGATCGACACCTTCGTCACCCGCATGAAGCAGGTGCAGGCCGACCACGGACCCGAGTCGGTGGCCTTCCTCTCCACCGGCCAGCTGCCGTCGGAGGAGATGGCGCTGCTCGGCGCGCTGGGCCGCTTCGGCATGGGCATCCGCCACTGCGACGGGAACACCCGCCAGTGCATGGCCACCGCCGTCGTCGCCTACAAGCAGTCGTTCGGCTTCGACGCCCCGCCCTACACCTACGCCGACCTCGAGCAGAGCGACGTCATCGTCCTCGTCGGCTCCAACCTGGCGATCACCCACCCGATCATGTGGGAGCGCATCGCCCGGAACCCCCACGACCCCGAGATCGTCGTGCTCGACCCCCGCCGCACCGAGACCGCGGTCGCCGCCACGCAGCACCACGCCCTCGCCCCGAAGAGCGACCTGGAGCTGTTCTACGGCATCGCCCACCTGCTGCTGCGCTGGGGCGCCGTCGACCGGCGGTTCGTCGCCGAGCACACGAGCGGCTTCGACGCCTTCGCCGAGCACCTGGCCGCCTTCCCGCCCGAGCGCGCCGCAGCGGCCAGCGGGTTGCCGGTCGACCAGGTCGAGCGCCTGGCCCGCACCATCGCCGAGGGCGAGCGGGTCTCGTTCTGGTGGACGATGGGCGTGAACCAGAGCCACCAGGGCGTGCGGACGGCGCAGGCCGTCATCGACCTCGCCCTCATGACCGGCAGCATCGGCCGACCCGGCACCGGCGCCAACTCCATCACCGGCCAGTGCAACGCCATGGGCAGCCGCCTGTTCTCCGGCACGACCGGGCTCCTCGGCGGCCACGACTTCGCCGACCCGGAGCACCGGGCGACGGTGGCGCGGGTGCTCGGGATCGACGAGGCCCGCATCCCCGACGCGGGCGGCTGGGCCTACGACCAGATCCTCGAGGGCATCGCCAGCGGCGCGATCCGCGGGCTGTGGGTCATCGCCACCAACACCGCCCACAGCTGGATCAACTCCTCCGAGGCGCGCGAGCTGCTCGACCGCCTCGACGTGCTCGTGGTGCAGGACCTCTACGCCGACACCGAGACCGCCGCCCACGCCGACCTCCTGCTGCCCGCGGCCGGCTGGGGCGAGAAGGAGGGCACCTTCATCAACAGCGAGCGGCGGCTCGGCGTGGTGAAGCAGGTGCGCCGAGCGCCGGGCGAGGCGCTGGCCGACTTCTGGATCTTCAAGCTGATCGCCGAGGCGTGGGGGTGCGGCGAGCTCTTCGAGCGGTGGACGACGCCCGAGGACGCCTTCCGGCTCCTCGCCGAGGTCACCGCCGGACGGCCGTGCGACATCAGCGGCATCCGGAGCTACGCGCAGATCGACGAGGCGGGCGGCATCCAGTGGCCGTTCCCGGCCGGCACGACGGAGGTCGAGCCGGAGCGGCGGCTGTTCGGCGACGGCCGGTTCCCGACGCCCGACGGGCGCGCCCGGTTCGTGTTCGACGACCCCCGGCCCCTCCCCGAGCCGACCGACGAGCGCTACCCGCTCGCCCTGCTCACCGGCCGGGGCACGAGCGCCCAGTGGCACACCCAGACCCGCACGCGCCGCTCCGACGTCCTGCGGGCGCTGGCACCCGAGCGGCTCATCGCCGAGGTGAACCCGGGCGACGCCGCCGCGGCCGGCCTCGCCGCCGGCGACGTCGCCGTGGTCGAGTCCCGGCGGGGCGCCATCCGGGCGCTGGTGCAGCCGACGCCGACGGTGGCGGCCGGCCAGCTGTTCCTGCCGATGCACGACGAGGCCACGAACGTCCTCACGTTCCCCCGGGTCGACCCCCACTCCCGCCAGCCCGCCTACAAGCACGCCGCCGTGCGCATCCGGCCGCTGCACCGGTGGGAGCGCTGACCGGGCCGACGCCGGCGCGGTAGACCGGGCGGCCGTGGAACGGCCCAACGTCGTCATCGTCAACTGCGACGACCTCGGCTACGGCGACCTCGGCTGCTACGGCTCCGACCAGCACGACACGCCGCACCTCGACCGGATGGCGGCCGAGGGCGTCCGCTTCACCGACTTCCTCATGGCGTCCCCGGTGTGCTCGCCGTCCCGGGCGTCGCTGCTGACGGGCAGCCACCCGCTGCGCATCGGCTTCGGGGGCGAGGGCGCCGGCGGCCTCGGCGGCGTGCTCTTCCCCGGCTGGCCGATCGGGCTGCACCCCGACGAGGTCACGATCGCCGGCGCCCTGCGCCACGCCGGCTACGCCACCCTCGCCGTCGGCAAGTGGCACTGCGGCGACCAACCCGACTTCCTGCCGACGAACCACGGCTTCGACGAGTGGTACGGCATCCCGTACAGCAACGACATGGGCCGCCAGGTCGAGCCGCCGGACGGACCCAGCGACGCCGAACTCGAGGACCTCGTCCGCCAGATGGGCGTCACCATGCCGTGGATCCGGCCGCCGCTGCCGCTCATGGAGGGCACCGACGTCATCGAGCAGCAGCCGGACCAGGCGTCGCTGACGTCCCGCTACGTCGAGCGCTGCGTCCGGTTCGTCCGCGCCAACCGCGACCGGCCGTTCTTCCTCTACCTGGCGCACCTGTACGTCCACCTGCCGATCTACGCCCCCGACCGGTTCCTGGCCTCGTCGCGCAACGGCCACTACGGCGGTGCGGTGGCCGCCATCGACTGGGCCTCCGGCGTGCTCCTGCGCGAGCTGGCCCGCCTCGGCCTGGACGAGCGGACCATCGTGGTGTTCACCAGCGACAACGGCGCGCTCGACGAGCAGCGCGGCGGCGCCGGGAGCAACCGGCCGCTGCGGGGCGCCAAGGGCACGACGTGGGAGGGCGGCCAGCGGGTGCCCTGCATCGTGCGCTGGCCCGGCCACGTGCCGGCCGGCGTGGAGGTGCGGGACATGGCCACGTCGCTCGACCTGCTGCCCACGCTGGCCGAGCTGTGCGGCGCCTCGCTGCCCACCGATCGGCTCGTCGACGGCGACTCGATCACCGGGCTGCTCGGCGTCGGCGACTCGCACCCCGACCCCGAGCGCTCCTTCGCCTACGCCCTCGACGGCTCCCTCGAGGCGGTTCGAGCCGGGAGGTGGAAGCTGCACGCGCGCAAGCGGAACCGGGAGCTCGAGGAGCTGTACGACCTCGGCTCCGACCCCGGGGAGACCACCGACGTGGCGGCCGACCACCCTGACGTCGTCGCCCGGCTCCACGCCGAGCTCGACCGGTGGCGGGCCGACGTGGGCGACGAGGCCACCGGCACGGTCGGGGCCGGCGTGCGGCCCATCGGTCGGGTCGACGACCCGGTGCCGCTCACCGCCTTCGACCCCGACCACCCCTACTTCGCCGCCGAGTACGACCTCCCGCACCGGGGCTGAGGCGTGGCGTCGCTGCGCAGCCGCTGGAAGGCCGCCCGGGCGGGGTTCCGGGCCTGGCGCCGGGCGCGCCGGGTGGCGGCGGCCAACCGGGCCCAGGCGAGCACGTGCTTCTACTGCGGCGTGGCGTTCACCGGCACCGGCGCCGGCCCCGACCACCGGACGGTCGACCACCGCATCCCCCGCAGCCGGGGCGGCAGCGACGGCCTCGCCAACCTCGTGTTCGCCTGCTACGCCTGCAACCAGCGCAAGCGCGACCGACCCCAGGACGAGTTCGTCGCCTCCGAGTGGCTGGCCCGGCGCCGGGCCGACGTCGCCGAGCGCGCCGGCGCCGGTGACTGAGGCCCCGGACCGGCGGGTACGACCGCGACCATGCCCGAGCACCGAAGCGTCTGGCTCGCCACGGCCGACCACCCCACCTTCTCCCCGCTCGAGCGCGACCTCGACGTCGACGTCGCCGTCGTCGGCGGCGGCATCACCGGTCTGACCACCGCCCTGCTGCTGCAGCGCGAGGGTGCGTCCGTCGCCGTCGTCGAGGCCGATCGCGTGGGCGCCGGAACCACCGGCCACACCACCGGCAAGCTCAGCTCGCAGCACGACCTGCGCTACCACCAGCTCACCGAGCAGCACGGCGCCCAGGTGGCGCAGGTGTACGCCGACGCCAACCAGTCGGCGATCGGCACCATCGAGCGCCTCGCCGACGAGGTGCAGGCCGACTGCCAGCTCACCCGCACCCCGTCGTACCTGTACACGCTCGACCCGGCGATGGTCGACGACCTCCGCGCCGAGGACGAGGCGGCCCGCGCCGTGGGCCTCCCCTCCACCTACACCACGAGCACCGACCTGCCCTTCGAGGTCCTCGGCGCCGTGCGCTTCGACGACCAGGCCCACTTCCACGCCAGCCGGTACACCGCCGCGCTCGCCCGGGCGCTGGCCGACGGCGGCGCCACCATCGTCGAGCGCACCCGGGCCATGGGCGTCGAGGAGGACGACGACGGCGCCACCGTGCAGACCGAGCACGGGTCCGTGCGGGCCCGCCACGTCGTCGTGGCCACGCTCCTGCCCTTCCTCGACCGCGGCGGGTTCTTCGCCAAGGTGCGGCCCAAGCGCGCCTACGGCATCGCCGCCCGACTGCACGAGGACGCCCCCGCCGGGATGCACATGACCGTCGAGGACCCGACCCGCTCGACGCGACCCTGGATCGTCGACGGGACGATGCGCGGGCTGATCGTCGTCGGCGAGGACCACGAGACCGGCCACGGCGAGCCGACGCCCGCCCGCTTCGGCGCCCTCGAGGGCTGGGCCCGCGACCACTTCCCCGTCGAGTCGATCGAGAACCGCTGGTCGGCCCAGGACTTCATCCCCGCCGACCAGCGGCCCTACATCGGCCGGTCGCCGCGGACCGAGAACGTGTTCGTCGCCACCGGCTTCCAGAAGTGGGGCCTCACCAACGGCACGGCGGCGGCCGAGATCATCACCTCGATGATCGGCGGGCGCGAGCACGCCTGGCTCGCCGCCTTCGACGCCACCCGCATCGGCGACGCCCAGGCGGTGAAGAAGCTCATCGAGGACAACGCCCACGTCGGTGTCCGGTTCGTGAAGGACCGGCTGGCCCGCCTGCGGGCCGAGTCGATCGAGCACCTCTCCCCCGGCGAGGGCGGCGTGGTGGAGGTCGACGGCGACACGGTGGGGGCCTACCGGGCACCCGACGGCAGCTACCACGCCGTGTCGGTCACCTGCACCCACATGGGCTGCTCGCTCACGTGGAACGCCGCCGAGACCAGCTGGGACTGCCCGTGCCACGGCTCGCGCTTCGACACCGACGGCGGCATCCTCTCCGGCCCCGCCGTGCGCCCGCTCGACGTGGTCGAGGTCGAGATCTCCTGACGACCGTCAGCCGTAGCGGGTGACGGTGCCGTCGGCCGGCGAGCGGCCGACGACGTGGCCGGCCCGCATGACCGTGACCGGCCCGTCGTCGCTGACCGCGATCACGACCGCCTCCGGGTCGTCGTAGCTGTAGCGCAGGCCGGCGGTGTGCTTGGTGCCGCCGAACCCGGCGACCGCGTCCTCGGCGGCTCGGCTCGGCGTCAGGTGCACGCCCATCCAGCGCAGCGTGCCGCCGGCGTCGAAGACCGAGGCGCCGTCGGACTGGGCGAGGCCGTGACGGAGCGGGGCGAGGTCGTAGGGCCGCAGGATGTTGAGCTCCGGCGGCCGGGGCAGGCGCCGCTCGTGCGCGGCGGCCAGCTCGCCGCTGCCGTGCATGACGAGCAGGGTGCCGATGTGGCGGGCCCCGAGGTCGTGCACGGCGAAGTCGAGGAGGTGCCCGAGCACGGTCTGCTCGCCCGTCGGGCCGCACACCGGCTCGTCGTGCACCCAGGCCGACAGGGGCGGCTCGTGGTGCCAGCCCGAGATGGTGGCCCGGACGACCCCGAAGGGGCCCACGACGCGCACCACGCCGTCCTCGCCCCGCTGGACGATGCGAGCGCCGGCCGCCTCGGCGAGCACGACGAGGTCGCGCTCGGCGCCGGCCGGGCGGTCGAAGACCACGAACTGGTCGAGGCCGGTGTCGAGGCGGATCGCCCAGCTCGCCGAGCCGTCGGCGAAGCGGCGCACCTGGTCGTCGCCGTAGCCGCCGGTGGGCCGGACCGACACGGCCAGGTTCGTGCGGGCCGACCACTGCTCGGGCGGCACGCCCGGTGCGATGATCACCCCGTAGGTGGGCACCCGCTGCTCGTGCACCGGCGGGCGGAGCGCGTGGTCGAGCTCCTCGAGCACCACGTCGTCGGCGCCGCCCTCGGCGACGAAGCCGAGGCCCTCCTCGGCGAGCTCCTCGAGCAGACGACGCCGCCGGGCGCTCGTGGTCGCGGGGCGCTGGGCTTCCACAGGGGCACGATACGGCCGGTCAGGCCCGGAGGAACGCCGTCTTCAGGTACCGGGCCTCGGGGAAGGTGGCCGGGTGGTCGAGCGGGTGCTCGGTCCTCGCCAGCACCTCCAGGCGGCGGCCCTCCTCGGCGGCGACGGCGTGGAGCTGGCGGTGGAAGGTCTCGGCGTCGATCCGGCTGGAGCACGACGACTGCACGAACGTGCCGCCGGGTCGGGTGACGGCCAGCCCGAGCCGGGTCAGCCGGGCGTAGGCCCGCAGGGCCCGGTCGACCGCCTCGCGCCGCGGCGCGAACGAGGGCGGGTCGATCACGACCAGGTCCCAGGTGCGGCCCCGCCGGGCGTGGCCCTCGAGCACCTCGAAGGCGTCGCCGGCCTCGGTCTCGTGCCGGCTCGCCGCCACCGCCGGCAGGTGGCGGTTCCGGTCCATGTTCGCCCGGGCGGTGCGCAGCGCCGGCTCGCTGAGGTCGACCGACCGGACCTCCCGGGCGCCGCCGGCGGCGGCGTGGACGCTGAACCCGCCGGTGCAGCAGAACACGTCGAGCACCCGGGCACCGGCGGCCATCGATCCGACGAGCGCCCGGTTCTCCCGCTGATCGAGGAAGTGGCCGGTCTTCTGGCCGTGGACCACGTCGGCGCCGAAGGCGAGCCCGTCCTCGAGGAACGGGACCGGGCCGCTCGGCGGCTCGCCCACCAGGACGTCGCCGTCCCGGTGCGTCGGCGAGGTCACCGACCGGGCGAGCCGCAGGACGAGGCGGTCGACGTCGGCGGCCGCGCGCAGCAGCGGCACGAGCGCGTCCAGGTGGGGCAGCCACGCCTCGGTGTAGAGCTTCACGACCGCGGTGTCGCCGTACCGGTCGAGCACGAGGCCGGGCAGGCCGTCGCTCTCGCCGTTCACGTACCGGAAGCCGGTGGTGCCCTCGTCGGCGCGCAAGGGCGCACGCCGCTGGATCGCCTGGTCGAGGCGCTGGGCCCAGAACCCCTCGTCGACCGGGACGGGGTCGCCGGCGTGGAGCACCCGCACCCGCAGGGGCGAGGTCGGGTCCCACAGCCCGATGGCGGCGAAGCGCCGGCGGTCGTCGAAGACCACGGCCAGCGCGCCGGCGGGGGCGTCGTGGCTGGCGGACGTGATCGAGCGGTCGAACACCCACGGGTGGCCGCCCCGCACCTGGCGCAGCGCGTCGGGCGTCACCCGCACCGCCACCCGGCGCCCCGTGACGTCGGCGGGTCCGGACATCAGCGGCCGGAGGCGGAGACGTGCATCCAGTCGTAGAGGGAGCTCCAGCGGCCGCCCCAGCCCCACCCTCGCTCGACGAAGCCGGCCACGTCGTCGTCGACGAGCATGCCGGGGCGCTGGTCCGAGCGGTCGACGTACGCGGTGGCCAGCTCGGGCAGCACGACCTCGCCCTTCACGTACGGGTTGTGGAACGGGTTGATGTCGACGGCGCGGCCGTAGGCGTGCTCGGACCACTGCGTCGAGCCCCGGGTGGGACGGCAGACGAACGCGGTGGTGTTGTTGCCGTCGCCGGTGGCCGGCGCGTCGAGGTCGGCCGGCGTGACGATGCGCATCTCCTCGATCGGGAAGCGCCGCTCGTGGAGCCGCTGGAAGCCGGCGACCACGGCGTCGACCGCGTCGGCGTGGACGAGCAGCTCGCCGGTGTGGGTCTCGCCGTCGAAGCCCCAGAACGTGAGGCGGATCCAGCGCAGGTCGTCACGAGCGACCGGGCACTCCGACGACCACGTCGACCGGGCGAGCACGTCGTCGGGCACGGGCTCGACCAGGGCGGAGAAGTCGTCGGTGGGCGGCGGCGGGAGGTGGTCGGGCGTCTCGAGGCGGCGGTCGACCAGCTCGGGCGGGGTCGGCTGCGCGGCGGCGTAGCCCTTCGGTCCGACCTCGAGGACCCGGGTGCCCAGCCAGTCGGGGCGGGGCGCCGCCGTGGACGGCGGCTCGCTGGTGGGCGTGAGCGGGGTGGTGGTGACCGTGGTGGTCGGATCGACCGCGCCGGCGTCGCCCGCCGTGGTCGTGGTCGCCTCCGCCTCGGCGGCCTCGGTGGGCAGGACGTCGTCGTCACCACCGCAGGCGGCGGCGACGAGGGCCAGGGCCACGAAGGCGGCGCGACGCAGGGGGGTCCGACAGCGCACCCTCCGACCGTACCGGCGGTTCAGCGCGACGCCTCGGGCGCCAGGTGGGCGACGTCGTTGAAGCCGTGGAGGCTCGGCCCACGGGCGCCGACGGCGATGCGGGTGATGGACGCCGGGGCCACGAAGAGCCGCCAGCAGACCTCGTCGCCGACGCCCATCGCCCACGCCGCGGCCGCCTTGATCGGCGACACGTGGGTCAC
>JBKHXT010000214.1:0-14684 GCA_046565885.1 Acidimicrobiia bacterium | reverse complement strand
ACCGCCCGCTCGGGCTCGTCGAGCGGCGCCCACTGGGGCAACCGGGACGCGACCTCCTCCCAGCCGTCGAGCCAGCGCCGGGCCCGCCGCCGGCTCCCCCACACCGGTCAGGCCAGGTCGACCGGGGCGACGGCCTCGGGCAGCCCGGGCTCGTCGCGCTCTCGGGCGGCCCGCGCCCGGAAGGACGCGACCTCGTCGCGCCGGCGCGACTCGGACCAGCCGAGCTCGTCGCCCACGAGCGACGCGGTGGCCTCGGCGGCCGCCGCCGTGGCGTCGCGGGAGAGCATGAGCCCGCGCACCCGGCGCTCGAGCACGTCGGACAGCGTCGACGCCATCTCGTAGCGCACGGCGTACAGCGCCTCGGCCCGGACGTGCGGGAGGCCCTCGATGAGCGGTTCGCCGAGCGACGGGTCGCGCTCGAGCATCGCCTGCAGCACCCGGGCCTCGCCCCCGTAGCGCTGGTGCAGGTGCTTCGCCAGCCCGGTGGCGTCGGCGTCGTAGCCGCCGGCGCCGAGCAGCCGCAGGCGGGACGTCTTCGACCGCCGCTGCGACCGGGGCAGGTCGAGCACCCGTGCGACGGCGGCCATGGTGTCGGCGGCCATCTCCCGGTAGGTCGTGAGCTTGCCGCCGGTGACGCTGACCATCCCGCTGGCCCCGACGGCCACGGCGTGGCGTCGGGACAGGTCGGCCGTGCGCCCGGACGTCGACGCCTTCACCAGGGGGCGCAGGCCGGCCCACGTGCCGAGGACGTGCTCCTCGCGGATCTCGGTCGTGGTCGAGTGGTTGATCGCCCGGAGCAGGTACTCGACGTCCTCGCGCGTGCAGTGCGGCTCGTCCATCGAGCCGTCGAAGTCGGTGTCGGTGGTCCCGATGTAGGTCAGCTCAGGGTCGCGGCCGTCGCCCGCCGGCCACGGCACGACGAAGATCGAGCGCTTGTCCTTCGGCACGGGTGCCACCACGGCGATGTCGTTGCGGACCAGCGACCACGGCACCGTGAGGTGGATGCCCTTGGCTGGGCGGATCGCGCCCGGGTTCGCGCCCTCGTCGAGCCCGCGCACCTCGTCGGCCCAGACGCCGGCGGCGTTCACGACCGCTCGGGCCCGCACCTCTACGCGGTCGCCGGTGAGGGCGTCCTCGACGACGGCGCCGCTGACCCGGTCGCCGGTGTGGTTGAGCTCGACGACGGGCGCGTGGTTCACGCAGGCGGCGCCGTGGAGCTCGGCGGCGGTGCGGGCGATCGTGAGCGTCAGCCGGGCGTCGTCGGCCTGGGCGTCGTAGTAGAGGTAGCTGGCGCCCACCCGGTCGGCGGGCAGCGTCGGCATGTGCGCCAGCGTCTCCTCCTTGGAGATCCGCTTGTGCAGCTTGCCGATGCGGGCGCCGCCGGTGAGGTCGTACATCCACATCGCCGATCCGAGCGCCTTCTCGAGCTTGGGGTGGATGACCCCGCCCTTGCCGAACATCGGGATGAGGAACGGCAGCACCCGCACCAGGTGGGGGGCGTTGCGCAGCAGGCGCTGGCGCTCGTGCAGGGCCTCGTAGACGAGGCGGATGTCGCCGTTCTGGAGGTAGCGCAGCCCGCCGTGGACGAGCTTCGAGCTCTTCGACGAGGTGCCGGAGGCGAAGTCGCCTTTCTCGACCAGCGCCGTGCGCAGGCCGCGGCTGGCGGCGTCGAGCGCCACGCCGGCGCCGGTGATGCCGCCGCCGACGACGAGCACGTCGAAGTCCTCGTCGGCGAGGCGGGTGAGGCTGCGCCGGCGCTCGAAGCTGCCCGGCGGGACGGTCGACGTGCTCACGCCGCCAGCGTACGGGCGACCCAGTCGTCCACGAGATCGCCGAGCAGGCCGAGCGGGACACCGCCGTGCTCCAGCACCGTGGTGTGGAAGCCCTTGATGTCGAAGCGCTCGCCGAGGCGGGCACGGGCGTCCTCGCGGAGGCGGAAGATCTCGCGCTGGCCGACCTTGTACGACAGGGCCTGGCCGGGCATGCCGATGTAGCGGTCGATCTCCACCTCGGCCTCCGCCGGGTCGAGCGGCACGTGCTCGACGAACAGGTCGAGGGCCCGCTGCCGGCTCCAGCCGAGGGCGTGGATGCCCGTGTCGACGACGAGCCGGGCCGATCGCCAGGCGTCGGCGGCGAGCATGCCGAGGCGCATCACGTCGGAGGAGTAGAGGCCCATCTCCTCGGCGAGGCGCTCGGCGTAGAGGCCCCAGCCCTCGCTGTAGGCCATGTACCCGCCCCGCTGCTGGAACGCGGGGACGTCGACCAACTCGGCGGCGAGCGCCCGCTCGAGGTGGTGGCCGGGCACGGCCTCGTGGAAGGCGATCGTCTCGGCCTCGAACCGGTTGCGGCGGGTGGCGTCGGGGGTGTTCGCGAAGTAGGTGCCCGGCCGGGACCCGTCGCCCGGCGGGGGCGAGTAGTAGGCGGCGGGGAGGCCGGGTGCGAGGTGGTCGGGGACGGCCTCGACCACGCAGGCGGCGTCCGGCAGCCGGTCGAACCAGTCGACGGAGGCCTCGAGCGCCCGCTCGATGGCGGTGGCGGCGACGTCGAGGATCTCCTGGGCGTCGCGGTACCGCATCGACGCGTCGCCGCGCAGGCGGGAGAACAGCTCGGCCCGGTCGGACACGCCGATCGCCCGCTGGCCGATCTCGGCCCACTGGGGCGGGAGGACCTCGGTGAGCTCCGCCATGCCGATGTCGTGGATCTGCTGGGGCGACAGGTCGGTGGTGGTCGCCCGGCGGGCCTTCGAGCGGTACAGCTCGTCGCCCCCGGGGACGTGGACGAGGCCCGGGTGCTCGTCGTCGCGACCTCGTGCGACGAGGTCGCGGAGGGCGTCGGCGACGCGCTGGTACGCCGGGCGCACGTGGTCGGCGACCGCCTCGCCGGCGGCGGCCCGCCACGCGTCGGCGCCGTCCCAGCCGTCGGGCAGCGAGAGGGCGACGAAGGGGTCGTGCTCGATCGGGCCGGCGAGGTAGGCCTCGACCATGGCGAGCGACCGGGTGGCGGCGGCCGCCGCCGGGGTCCAGCCGCGCTCGGCGCCGGTGCGCCACTGCTCGACGACCCCGTCCAGCGCCGCCGGCAGCTTGCGGAGGCGCTCGAGCTGGGCGTCGGCGCTGGCCTCGTCGGGCGCCCGCAGCTGGGAGGCGGCCCGCAGCAGGGACACCGGGTAGCCGGTGAAGCCGTCGCTGGAGAGCTGGACCTCCTGGCTGTCGATCGACTCGACGGCCTCCTCGGCGCTGTCGACGAGCAGGGCCAGGGTCACGCGGTCGGCGGGGGAGAGGCGCTCGGCGTCGATCCCCCCGGCCCGGCGGCGGACGTCCTCGGCGAAGGCGCGCTCGTCGGCGAGGCCGGCGGGGGACGGGTCCTCGACCTCGGCGTCGAAGCGGTGGTCGCCGAGGCGGGTGGCCACGGTGGGGTTGCGGGCCATGAGCCCGTCCCACCAGTCGTCGGCGAGCCGGCGAAGGGCGTCGTCCACCTCAGCCCTCCCCGCCGTCGGCCCGCTGGGCCGAGGGGACGATGGTGACGGGGCAGGTGCAGCGCTGGGCGACCTGGGTGCTGGTGCTGCCGAGCAGCATCACCGGTGAGCCCCCGATGCCGCGGCTGCCGACGACCACGAGGTCGGCGCCCTCCTCGCTCGCCGTCTGGAGGACGACGTCGACCGGGTTGCCGTCGTGCGTCACGGCCCGGTGGGCGATCCCGGCGTCGGCGAGCGGCTGCACCCACTCGCCCCGCACCTTCTCGGCGATCTCGTCGCGGTGGGGCTGGGTGGGCACCCGGGGCCCGTCCGGCTCGAGCTGGTCGAGCAGGCCGAGGGCGTGGACCGCGACCACCTCGGCGCCGAGCGCCCCGGCGAGGCCGGCGGTGAACCGGACGGCCTCGGCGCTGTTCGCCGACCCGTCGACCCCCACCACGATCGTGTGCACTCCGTGCGCTGCCATGACCCGAGTGTGGCCCACGCAGCGCGCCGCCCGGCACGACCGGGTCGCCCGACGGTGTCAGACCCCCCGGGTACGTTCGCCACCATGACCTGCACGGCGGAGTGGACCTCCCACGGCGACCCGGCGCTGCACGCGCTCGCGGCCGCGGTCCGGGCCGCCCAGGTCGACGGGCCGCTGGCGCCGGTCACCGTCGTCACCCCGTCGGCGTCGGTCGCCGTCGCCACCCGGCGGGCGCTGGCCCGGCTGGCGGCGGGCACGGCCGGCGTCTCGTTCCACGCCCTCGGCGCCGTCGCCGAGCAGCTCGCGGCCCCGCGGCTGGGCGACGTGGCGTGGGGCGCCGGCATCGACCGCGAGGTCGTGGTCACCGCCGTGCGCACCGCCCTCGCCGAGCAGCCCGGCCGGTTCGGGCCCATCGCCGACCACCGGGCGACGTGGGAGCGCCTCGCTGACGCCGTGGTGGAGGTCGATGCGCTGGACGAGGCCGGCCTCGCGGCGGTGCGCGCCGCCGGTCCGGTCCCGGCCGACGTCGTCCGCCTCCGCTCGGCGGTGCGCGACCGGCTCGGGCCGCTCGGTCGCGACGCGGTCACGGTGCTCGCCGCCGAGGTGGCCGCCGACGGCGGGGCGGCCGTCGAGGCGCTCGGCACGGTCGTCGTCCACCTGCCCGAGCGGTTCAGCGCCGCCGAGCTCTGCCTCCTCGCAGTCCTCGGCCGGCAGCGGCCGGTCCACCTCCTGCTCGGTGCCACCGGCGACCCCGTGCTCGACCGGGCCCTGGCCGAGCACGTGGCCCCGCTCGTGGTCACCGAGCCGCCGTCGCTGCCGCCCGCGCCGCTCACCGAGGTCGTGTCCGCGAACGACGTCGACGACGAGGTGCGGGCGGCGGTCCGCCGGCTGCTGGCGCTCGCCGACGATGGCACGCCGCTCCACCGCATGGCGCTCGTCCACCCGTCGGGGCCGCCCTACGCCGGCGTGGTCGCCGACGTCCTGGCCGGCGCCGGCGTGCCCTTCGCCGGCCCCAGCACCCGCCGCCTCGCCCAGACCGTCGCCGGCCGGGTCCTGCTGGGGGTGCTCGAGGTCGGCGGCAGCCGCTTCGGGCGCCAGGAGGTCATCGACCTCTGGGCCGGCGGCGTGGTGGTCGATGCCGACGGCCCCCTCCCCGCGGCCGCGCTCGACGAGCGCACCCGCCGGCTGGGCATCATCCGCGACGCCGCCCGGTGGCGGAAGGCCGTCGACGACGAGGGTGCCCGGCTTCGCCGTCGGGCCGAGACCGCCCGGGCGGACGCCGACGACGACCAGGCGTGGATCCAGCACCGCCTCGCCCTCGACGCCCGGCTGCTGGGCGCCCTCGAGTCCCTCGAGGCGCTGTGCGCCTCGCTGCCGACCCGCTGGCCCGACGTCGGCGCCTGGGCCGGCGACGTGCTCGACCGGCTCTGCGGCCCCGTCACCGCCCGCGCCTCGTGGCCCGAGGTCGAGCTGGACGCCGACCGGGCCGTGCGGCTCGCCCTCGCCCGGCTCGCCACCCTGCACGACCTCGAGCCCGATCCGTCCCCCGCCACCGTCCGGGCCACGATCCGCACCGCGCTCGATGCGCCGGCGCCCCGTCCGGGCCGCACCGGGTCCGGCCTCGTCGTCACCACCATCGACGCCCCGCCGCTCGTCCCGCTCGAGGCGGTCGCCGTCGTCGGCCTCGTCGAGGGCCACGTCCCCCGCGTCGGCCACGAGGACTCCCTGCTCGGCGAGCCGCTCCGCCGCCAGGTCGGGCTGCCCGCCACCGACGACCACCAGCGTCGCCAGCGCCGCGCCCTGCTGGCCGCCCTCGGCTCGGCGTCCACCCACCGCATCGCCACCTTCGCCCGCAACGACCAGCGGTCCGGGCGGGCCCTCGTGCCCAGCCGCTGGCTCGTCGACCTGCTCGAGCGCACCACCGGCCGACGCCCCGACACCGAGGACCTGATGGCCGGCCGCCCCGTCGAGGGCGTCTCGTGCGTGCCCAGCCACGGTGCCGGCCTGCTCGCGGTGGCCGGCGGCGACACGGCCGCCCTCCACGAGTCCGAGCTCGCGCTCGCCCACCTGGTCCAGGCCGGCGGGCTCGACGGGCACCCCGCCGCCGCCGAACCTGTGCTCGCCGCCGGTGCCGAGCTGGTGCGCGCCCGGCGCTCGCACGACTTCACCCGCTTCGACGGCAACCTCGACGGCGACGGCATCGACGTCAGCCAGCTGGGTGTGCTGTCACCGACGTCGGTGGAGGCCTACGCCAGCTGCCCCCGTCGCTGGTTCCTCGCCCACGGCCTGCAGCTGCGCAGCCTCGACCGGCCGGAGGAGATCGAGCGCATCGACGGGCGCGAGCGCGGCACGCTCGCCCACCGCGTGCTCGAGCGGTTCTTCGGCGAGGTCATCGAGGAGGGCGCGGCGCCGGCGCCCGGCGAGGCGTGGACGTCCACCGCCCGGGAGCGCCTGCGGGCTATCGCCGAGGAGGAGTGCGAGGCGGCCGAGGCCCGGGGCATCACCGGCCACCCCCGCTGGTGGGAGCACGACCGCGCCGAGATCCACCGCGTCCTGCAGCGCACGCTCCACGCCGATGAGGAGCTGCGCGCCGCCCTCGGCACCGCCCCGGCCGCCGTGGAGCTCACCTTCGGCCGCCACGGCGCCCCGCCGCTGCAGGTCGACCTCGGCGACGGCCGCACCATCCGCCTCGCCGGCCAGGCCGACCGCGTCGACGTCGGCCGGCTCGCCGGCGGCGGGGTCCGCGCCGTGGTCTGGGACTACAAGTACGCCAGCCCCCGCCCGTTCGAGGACCTGGTCCGCGACGAGGCCAAGGGCGGCGACCCGCTCGCCGCCGGCACCAAGATCCAGCTCGTCGCCTACGCCATGGCGGCGGCCGCCTCGCCGTCGCTCGGCCTGCCGGAGGGCGACCTCGAGGTCCACGCCGGCTACTGGTTCCTGCGCCCTCCGGAGACCGGTCGCACCATCGGCTACGCCGTCGACGACGACCTGCGCCGCCGGTTCGCCGGCGTGCTCGGCGTGGTGGCCGACGGCATCGGCCAGGGGCGGTTCCCGGCCCGGCCCGGCGCCCACCAGTACCACCTGGGCACGTTCGAGCACTGCGCCTGGTGCGACTTCGACGCCATCTGCCCCCGTGACCGCGACGAGGAGTGGGAGCGCGTGCGCGAGCACCCGGTGCTCGCCCCGATCCGTCGCCTGGCCGAGGAGGGCTCGGCCTCGGTCCTCGACCCGTCGACGTCGGAGGTGGCGGGGTGATCGCCGACCAGGACGCCCGCCGGCGCATCGCCGAGGACCACGCCTCCACCCTCTTCGTCGAGGCGGGCGCCGGCTCCGGCAAGACCTCGTCGCTCGTGAGCCGGGTGGTGTCGCTCGTGCTGGCCGGCGCCGACGTCACCTCCATCGCCGCCATCACGTTCACCGAGGCCGCGGCCGCCGAGCTGCGCGCCCGCGTGCGCCGGACGCTCGAGGACGTGGAGGCCGGCCGGGAGATCTCCTGGGTCGACGACACGCCCGAGGCCCGGGCGGCCGCCGCACGGGCGCTCGACCAGCTCGACCGGGCCACCATCTGCACGCTCCACGCCTTCGCCCAGCGCCTGCTGCTGGCGGCGCCGATCGAGGCCCGCCTCCCGCCGGCGGTCGAGGTGCACGACGACATCAGCTCGTCGCTGCGCGCCGACGACCGCTGGCACCGCTTCGAGCACCAGCTGCTGGACGACGACGCCCTGGCCGAGACCGTGCGGATGGCGTGGACGCTCGGCATCGGCCCCCGCGACCTCCGGGCCGTCGCCGAGACGCTCGGCCAGAACTGGGACCTGGTGGAGGAGGCCCGCGACGCCGGCCTCGTCGACCACGACCGCCGCCGCAGCGTCGACCTCTCCGTCCTGCACGTCGACCATTGGATCGCCCAGCTCACCGAGATCGAGGCGCTGCTCGCCCGCTGCACCGAGCCCGACGACGACCTGCTCGCCCGCTGGGTCACGGGCACGGCCGTGCCGCTGCGGGCGGCGCTCGCCGCCCTCGCCGACGACCCCTACGACCTCGTGCTGCTGGCCACGTCCGGGCTGAAGCCCCCGGGGAGGAACACGGGCCGCAAGGGCTGCTGGCCCGACGGCACCAAGGCCGACGTCATCGAGGCCGGCGGCGCCGTCATCGCCCAGATCGAGCGCGAGGTCGCCGCCCTCACCGACCAGGTGCTCACCCGGCTCGGCGCCGAGATCGCCCTCGCCACGCTCGCCGACGCCGACGCCCGCCGGCGCGAGGGGCGCCTCGAGTTCCACGACCTGCTCGTCCTCGCCCGCCAGGTCCTGCGCACCGAGCGGGGGGTGCGGGCCCGGTTCCACGACCGGTTCCGGCACCTGCTCATCGACGAGTTCCAGGACACCGACCCCATCCAGATCGAGCTGGCGGTGCGCATCGCCGCCGACCCCGACCACGACCCCGCCACGCCGTGGCACGAGGTGGAGGTCGAGGAGGGCCGCCTGTTCTTCGTCGGCGACCCCAAGCAGTCGATCTACCGCTTCCGCCGGGCCGACATCGGGCTGTTCAGCCAGACCGCCGACCGGTACACGGCCGGCACGGCGACCCTCCGGGTGAACTTCCGCACGACCGCCCCGGTCCTCGCCTTCTGCAACGCCGTGTTCGGCGGCGAGGACGACCGGGGCCTGATCCGCCACACCGTCGAGCCCGAGACCGGCGCCACCGCCCAGCCCCGCTACGTGCCCCTCGAAGCGCACCGCTCGGCGATCCCCGACGACCCGGGTCCGCCCGTGGTCGTGCTCGGCCCCGACGAGCCCCACGCCAGCGCCGAGGCCGCCCGCACCGCCGAGGCGGCCGACGTCGCCGCCGTTCTCGCGCGGGCCCATGCCGAGGGCTGGCAGGTGCATCCCGGCGGTGAGCCCCGACCGTGCCGGTGGTCCGACATGGCGGTCCTGCTGCCGAGCCGCACGACCCTCGCCCACCTGCGGTCGAGCCTCGACGACGCCGGCATCCCGTACCGGCTCGAGAGCGGCACGCTCGTGTACGGCACCACCGAGGTCGGCGACCTCCTGGCGGTGCTGCGGGCGATCGACGACCCGGGCGACGCCATCGCCGCCGTGGGGGCGCTGCGTTCCCCGGCCTACGGCTGCGGCGACGACGACCTGCTCCGGTGGACCCGGGCGCACGGCCGCATCACCTACCTGGGCGGCGCCGTCCGGCCCGACGACGAGCTGGCGCAGCTCGACCCCGCCGAGGTCGACCCGGTCGAGCGCGCCCTGGCCGATCTGCGGGCCCGCCACCGGCGGGCGCCGTTCCAGGCCGTGCCCGAGATCGTCTCCTCCGTGGTGCGCGACCGCCGGCTGCTCGAGCTGTGCCTGGCCGGCGGTCGCCACCGCGACGGCTGGCGGCTCCACCGCATCGTCGTCGAGCACGCCCGCCAGTTCGCCGACACCGAGGCCGGCGGCCTGCGCGCCTTCCTGCGCTGGGCCGAGCTCCAGCGCGACGACAAGCTGCGGGCCACGACCCCCGTGATCCCCGAAGCCGACGTCGACGCCGTGCGCATCCTCACCATCCACGGCGCCAAGGGCCTCGAGTTCGGCATCACCGCCGTGTCCGGCCTGTCCGCCCAGGACCCCAACCAGGCCCGGGGCGCCACCGTGCGCTTCGCCGCCGGGGGCGGCTTCGAGATGCGGATGCGCAAGGGCATGGAGACCACCCGGTTCGAGTCCGTGCGCACCGTCGACGAGACGATGGACGAGCACGAGCGCATCCGCCTGCTCTACGTGGCCCTCACGCGGGCGCGCGACCACCTCGTGGTCAGCGCCCACCACACCCGCTCGGCGGTCGGTCGCAGCCACGGGGGCCGCCTCGCCTCCCGCCTCGCCGCCCTCGGCTCGGCCCTCGACGGCATCGCCGTCCGGTGGACGTCGTCACCCGACGACCCGCCGGCCGCCGCCGTGGCAGATCTGGCGCCGAGCCCGGGGCTGCCGAGCGCAGAGGAGTGGGAGGCCACGGTCGCCCGGCTGCGGGCCCGGCGGTCCGGTGCCGTGCAGCGGGCGGGCGCCGACGTGCGGTCGGCCACGGCCATCGCCCGCCGCGCCGTCGACGCCGATGCCGACGAGGACGACGAGCGCTCGGTCCCGCAGCGCGAGCCGTGGCGCCGGGGACGGGCGGGCACCGCCGTGGGCAGCGCCGTCCACGCCGTCCTGCAGCACGCCGATCTCGCCGCACCGGACGGGGGAGCGGTGGCGTCGCTCGCCCGCTGGCAGGCCTCGGTCGAGGGTCTGGCGCCCGACGTCGTCCCGGTCGTGGAGGCCAAGGTGCGGGCCGCGCTGCGCAGCCCGCTGGTCCGGCGGGCGGTCGGGTCGGGTCGGCTGCACCGCGAGCTGCTGGTCGCCGCCCCGCTGGCGTCCGTCCTCGGGGTGGAGCCCGGCAGCGACGGGGGCGAGCTGGTCGAGGGCTTCGTCGACCTGTGCTTCGAGGAGGGCGACGGCCTGGTGGTCGTCGACTACAAGACCGACGACGTGCCCTCCGAGGCGGCCGTGGGGGCCGCGCTCGAGCGCTACGCCCCCCAGGGCGCCGCCTACGCCCTCCTCCTCGAGGCGGCCACCGGACGGCGCGTCGACGAGGTGCACTTCCTGTTCCTGCGTGGCACCGAGGCGGTCGACGCCCCGGTACCCGACCTCGCCGGCGCCAAGGCGCGCGTCCTCGAGCAGCTGCGGGGCGCACCGTTCCCGACGGTGGTGGCATGAGCGCCGGCCGACCCGAGTCGCTGTCGGCGGTCACCCTCGGCGTGACCGACATGGCCGCCTCGTGCGCCTTCTACGAGGCGCTCGGGTTCACCGCCGCGTACGGCGGTCCCGCCGCCGAGTTCACCAGCTACCGGGTCGGGTCCTCGTTCCTCAACCTGCAGCTGGTGCCGAGCACGGAGACCGGGTGGGGGCGGTTCATCGTCCACGTCGACGACGTCGACGCGGTGCACCGCCGGGCGCTGACCGCCGGGCTGCGGCCGACCATGGCGCCGTCGGACGCCCCGTGGGGCGAGCGCTACTTCCACATCGACGACCCCGACGGGCACGAGGTGAGCTTCGCCCGCCCCCTCGCCTGAGCGACGAGGGGGCGGGTCGGGGTCAGCCCTGGGTCAGCTCGGCGTCGGGTGCCGGCGGTCGCGGAGCGGCCGGGGCCGGGCCGCCGGGCAGGGCGCCGGCCGTCGGGGCGACCGGTGCGGGCGGCTCGAAGCCCACCACCGGGCGCTCGCGGTGGGCGAACTCCATGACGTCGCGCCAGATGAGCGTCGGGATGCTGCCGCCGGTCACGCGCGACCACTGGCCGATGTTGCGCATGGGCACGTTGCCCTGCGGGAAGCCGACCCACACGGCGGTGGCGACCTGGGGCGTGAAGCCCACCAGCCACGCGTTGCCGTAGTCGTTCGAGGTGCCGGTCTTCGCCGCCGCCGGTCGACCGAACTGGCCCCGGGTGGCGGTGCCCCGCTGCACGTTCTGCTCGAGGATGTTCGTCACCCATCGAGCGGTGTTCTCGGAGATGGCCTGCGGGCGCTCGGCGGGGTCGGGGGTGAGGTCGGCGACGAGGTTCCCCGCCGGATCGTGGATCGTCGACACGGGTGAGACGTAGACGCGCTTGCCGCCGGTGGCGAAGCCGGCGTACGCCGTGGCCATGTCGAGGGGGTTGGTCTCGTAGGCGCCGATGCCGATGCTCGGCCCCGGCTGCTGGGGCAGGCCGCTGACGCCGAGCGACTCGGCGGTGTTCCGCACCGCCTGAGGGCTGACCGCCTCGGTCAGGGCGACGTAAGCCGTGTTGATCGAGCGGACCGTCGCCTCGATGAGGCTCATCTGGCCGTAGCCGCGCTGGGTGAAGTTGAACACGGGCTGGGCGTCGAGCACGTTCGGCGTGTACGTCTGCGGCGCACCGATGAGCTGCTGCGGGGCGAACCCGCGCTCGAGCGCGGTGGCGAGGACGAACGGCTTGAACGACGAGCCCGGTTGCCGGCCGCTGCCGGCGCCGAAGTCGCCGAGGGCCAGGTTCACCTGTGCGTCCTGGAACGAGCGACCACCGACGAGTGCCTTCACGAAGCCGCTCCCGATGTCCACCGTGGCCAGCGCCGCGTTCGGCCCGAGCCCGTCGGGCACGTGCGTGGCGACGGAGAAGCGGGCGGCCGACTGCAGGTCGGGGTCCATCGCCGTCTGGATGGTGAGCCCGCCGCGGTAGAGCTGCGAGGCCGGCATCTTGACCACATCGAGCAGGTACCGGCGGACGTAGTCCATGTAGTAGGGGTAGCCCTCGTGCCGCGGGCGCCGGGGGAGGACCTCGGGCACCTGCTGGAGCGCCTGGTCGACCTCGGCCCGGCTGTAGGCACCGGCCTCCGCCACCCGCTCGAGGACCACGCGGCGGTAGGCCTCGGCCTCGGCGAAGTCGGCCCGCGGATCGCGGTCCGACGGCGCCGGGAGGATGCCGACCAGCAGGGCGGTCTCGCTGAGGGTCAGCTCGGCCGCCGACTTGTCGAAGTACTCCTTGGCGGCCGCCTCGAAGCCGATGGCGCCGTTGCCGAGGAACACGGAGTTCACGTAGGCGGTCAGGATCTCGTCCTTGGTGAACTTCTCCTCGAGCGCGATGGCGACCTGGAGCTCCTCGATCTTGCGCTCGAAGCTGTCCTCGTCGCCGGTGAAGAGGTTCTTCGCCAGCTGCTGGGTCAGCGTCGAGCCACCCTCGGCGATGCCGCCCTGGGCGGCGTTGCGCACGAGCGCTCGGGCGATGCCCTGCGGGTCGAAGCCGTTGTGCTCCCAGAAGTTCTGGTCCTCGGAGGCGAGCAGCACCTTCGAGACGTTGTCGGGGACGTCACCAGTGGGCAGCGGCTCGTAGCGCGTCTCGGAGGCGAAGCGCCCGATGACGTTGCCGTCGGCGTCGAGGACGACGGACGGCCGCGACGCCTGCTGGTCGAGGGCGGCGCCGAGGTCGTCGATGGCGGCGACGTCCACCTCGGGCTCCGGCAGCTCGGGGGCGGTCTCGTTCGCCGCCACGCCGACGCCGATGACGGCGGCGGACAGGACGAAGACGCCGAGCACGCCGACGCCCACCACCGTGAAGACCAGCGTGCCGAGGGCACCGGTCCGGCGGAGGAGGTGGCGGATCATGGGACCGGGACCTCGCCGGCTCATTCGGTGATCGTGACGAAGCCGCGGTGCCGCCACGAGAAGACCCGGCGGCGCCGGTGCAGCGGTCCGGTCTCGACGGCGAGGCCGCCGAGGGCGCCGCAGGCCGCGTTGTAGACGGCGGCCAGCGCCAGGGTGGTCAGCCACCCGAGGGCGCACAGGACGGCGATCCCGGTGGCGACGACGCCGAAGACGCCGCCCCCGTCGATCTCGAAGGACTCGAGCCCGAGCGAGGTGATCATCGTCTCCTCGAAGGACTCGACGTAGCCGAAGGCCTGGGCGACGTTCCACACCGCGACGACGGTGCCGAGGAACACGCCGAAGGCGAGCAGCCAGAAGACGAAGGAGATCTTCGCCACCGACTTCAGGCGGACCCGACGGATCCGCATGCCCCGGAAGGCGATGCGGCCCCCGGGCTCGATCACGCGCCCGTCGGCGGTGCGGACGGGCTCGTCGTCGTGGCGGCGCGCCTCCTCGGTGGTGTCGTGTGCCGTGTCGTCCGTCGCCGCGTCGGTCGCGTCGGTCGCGTCCGAGCGGGGATCCTCGAGCAGTGTCATGGTGGTCTCCGTGGCTGGCGTTCGCCTCGGGTCGTACCCCTCGGTGTCGAACGCCAGACCCGGACCGCCTGAGCGTCACGCGATCGCAGAAACTACGAAAAGTAGTGGTACAACCACTTGCCGTGGTTCCGACTTCTCTGTACCCTCTGCATCATGGTGGCAACGAGGAGTGAGGTCGAGCGGCGTCGGCTCGTCGAGGAGCTGACGACCGGGGCCGGTGCGCCCACCGGCCGGCTCCTGCGCACCCGGGAGGTCGCCCTCCTGTTCGAGGTCTCCGAGCGGGCCGTCACCGACTGGGCGACCAAGGGTCGGATCCCCAGCATCCGCACCCCAGGCGGCCACCGCCGCTACCCGGCTGACGCCGTCGCCGACCTGCTCGCCGCCGAGCGCCCGCTCTGAGCGCGGGCACCGCCGCGCCCTTGCCGGGGGCGCGCCGAGGTGCCAACCTGCGCCCCGCATGAGCGCCGACCCCATCGACCGGCCGTCGGCCATCGACGCCGTGGGCGGCTGGCCGGCCGTGCTCGGCCAGCTGGTCGAGCGCCGCGACCTGTCCGCCGACGAGGCCGCCGCCGCGCTGGCCACCATCCTCGCCGGCGAGGCGACCGCCGCGCAGACCGCCGCCTTCATCGTCGCCCTGCGGCTCAAGGGCGAGACCGTCGCCGAGGTCGCCGGCATGGTCGGCGCCATGCTCGACGCCGCGGCGCCGCTCGACCTGCCCGCCGGGACCATCGACATCGTGGGCACCGGCGGATCGCCGCGCCGGCGGGTGAAGGCCCTCAACGTGTCGACCATGTCCTGCGTGGTGGCCGCCGCCGCCGGCGCCACCGTCTGCAAGCACGGCAACCTGAAGGCCTCGTCGACGTCCGGGTCGTTCGACCTGCTCGCCGCCCTCGGCGTCGGCTACGACCTCGACGGCCCGGCGCTGGCCGCCGTGGTGCGCGACGTCGGCCTCGGCTTCTGCTTCGCCCGGGCGTACCACCCGGCCATGCGCCACGCCGGTCCGGTGCGCGCCGAGCTCGGCGTGCCCACCGTCTTCAACGTGCTCGGCC
>JBKHXT010000213.1:0-27785 GCA_046565885.1 Acidimicrobiia bacterium | reverse complement strand
GCGTCAGCGAGGCGCGGGCGAGCATGTCGCAGCTGGCAGCGCTCCGGCGCGAGGTCGAGGACGAGCTCGGTCGCCGCATGACCTACAGCTCCATCGACGAGGTGACGGGCCGCATCGAGGTCGGCGTGTACGCCGACGACGGCCTGCAGGCCCGCTTCGACGACCGCTACGGCGAGGGCGTCGTCTTCGTCGGCGCGCTGCTGCGCCCCGTCGAGGGCTGAGCCTTACTTCACCCGGTAGTTCGGGGCTTCCTTGGTGATCGTGATGTCGTGCGGGTGCGACTCGCGCAGCGCCGCCGACGTGATGCGCACGAACTGGGCCTGGGTGCGCAGCTCCTCGACCGTGGCGGTGCCGCAGTAGCCCATGGCCGCCCGCAGGCCGCCGGCGAACTGGTGCACCAGGGGAGCGAGCGGGCCCTTGTAGGCGACCCGGCCCTCGATGCCCTCGGGCACGAGCTTGGCCACCTCGTCGACCTCGCCCTGGAAGTAGCGGTCCTTGGAGAAGCTGCGGGCCTTGCCGGACGTGTCGCCGCCGGAGCTGCGGTCGCCCATGGCGCCCATCGATCCCATGCCCCGGTACTCCTTGTAGCGCTCCCCCTGGTGGACGATGACCTCGCCGGGTGCCTCGTCGACGCCGGCGAACATCGAGCCGAGCATGACGGTGCTGGCACCGGCGGCGAGGGCCTTGGCGATGTCGCCGGTGTGCTGGATGCCGCCGTCGGCGATGACGGGCACGCCCAGCTCGTCGGCCGCCTCCGCGCAGTCGGCGATGGCGGTGATCTGGGGCACGCCCACGCCGGCGACGACGCGGGTGGTGCAGATCGAGCCGGGCCCGATGCCGACCTTCACGGCGTCGGCGCCGTTGGCGACCAGGGCGCGCACGGCCTCGGCGGTGGCGATGTTGCCGGCCACGACCTCGACGTTCCAGCGGCTCTTGACCTCCTTCACCGTGTCGAGCACGCCCCGGCTGTGGCCGTGGGCGGTGTCGACGATGAGGACGTCGACGCCGGCGGCGACGAGGGCCTCGCAGCGGTCGAGGGCGTCGGCGCCCACGCCGACGGCGGCGCCGACCCGGAGCCGACCCCGCTCGTCCTGGGTGGCGTGCGGGTAGTCCTCGCGCTTGGTGATGTCCTTGATGGTGATGAGGCCCCGGAGGATGCCCTCGTCGTCGACGATCGGCAGCTTCTCGACCCGGTTCTCCCACAGGACCCGACGGGCCTGCTCGAGCGTCGTGCCGACGGGGGCGGTCACCAGCGGCGGCTTGCGCATGACCGCCGAGATCGGCTGGTCGTGGTCGTCGACGAAGCGCAGGTCGCGGTTGGTGAGCAGCCCGACGAGGCGCTGGTCGTGGTCGACGATGGGGACGCCCGAGACCTTGTACTTGGCCATCAGCTCGAGGGCGTCGTAGACGTGCCCGTCGGCGGTGAGGGTGACCGGGTCCTCGATCATCCCCGACTGCGAGCGCTTCACCCGGTCGACCTCGACCGCCTGGTCGTCGATGGACAGGTTGCGGTGGATGATGCCGATGCCGCCGAGGCGGGCCAGCGCGATGGCCAGGCGGGCCTCGGTCACGGTGTCCATGGCCGCCGACACGACCGGCAGCGCCAGCTCGATGGCCGGTGTCAGCCGCGACGACGTGTCGACCTCGTGGGGGAGCACGTCGGACTCGCCGGGGACGAGCAGGACGTCGTCGAAGGTCAGTCCCAGCTTGGCGAAGCGGGGGTGGACGGCCTCTTCGAGATCGGATCGCGCCTCCATGGAGAGAGGGTACAGGTGGCGGCCGCGGGGAGGGCAGACCGCCGTCGCTACCGTCGCCGGCGATGACCGGAGAGCACCTCGGCCCCGACGACCTCCGACGCCTCGGCGAGCAGTTCCTCGACTGGGTCGCCGCGTACTGGGAGCGGGTCGACCAGCTGCCGGTGCAGGCGTCCGTCGAGCCGGGGCAGGTGTACGGCTCGCTGCCCGCCGGGCCGCCGGCGACCGGGGAGGCCGACCTGGCCGCCGTGCTCGCCGACCTGGACGAGGTCGTCGTCCCCGGCCTCACCCACTGGCAGCACCCGTCGTTCTTCGCCTTCTTCCCCGCCAACACGTCGGCGCCGGCCGTGCTGGCTGACCTCGTGTCCTCGGGCCTCGGCGTCAACGGCATGAACTGGGCGACCAGCCCGGCCTGCACCGAGGTCGAGATGCGCATGCTCGACTGGTTCGTCGACCTGCTCGGCCTGCCGGCGGCCTTCCGCCACGACCACCCCGGGCCGGGTGGCGGTGTGCTGCAGGACTCGGCCTCGTCGTCGACGCTCGTCGCCCTGCTGGCCGCCCGCCGCCGGGTCAGCGAGGGCGGCGACCTCTCCCGGCTGCGGGCGTACACGTCCGAGCACGCCCACTCCTCGGTGGTGAAGGGCGCCCGGGTGGCGGGCCTGCGCGACGACCAGGTGCGCCTCGTGCCGACCGACGCGACGTTCGCGATGCGCGCCGACGCCCTCGCCGCGGCGATCGCCGATGACCGGGCCGCCGGGCTCGTCCCGTTCTTCTGCTGCGCCACCGCCGGCACGACGTCGTCGATGGCCTTCGACCCGGTGCCCGAGGTCGCCGCCGTGTGCGCGGACGCCGGCGTGTGGTGCCACGTCGACGCAGCCATGGCCGGCTCGGCCGCGGTCTGCCCCGAGCTGCGCTGGGTCACCGACGGCGCCGACCTCGTCGACTCGTGGTCGTTCAACCCGCACAAGTGGCTGTTCACCACCTTCGACTGCTCGTGCCTGTGGTTCCGGGACGCCGGCCCGGTGGTCGACGCGCTCTCGATCACCCCGGCGTACCTGCGCAACGCGCAGAGCGAGTCCGGGGCGGTGGTCGACTTCCGCGACTGGCAGATCCCGCTCGGTCGCCGCTTCCGAGCGCTGAAGCCGTGGTTCGTGCTCCGCCACTACGGGGCCGACGGGCTCGCCGCCCACGTCCGCGAGCACGTGCGGCTCGCCCGCCTGCTCGCCGACCGCGTGCTCGAGCACCCGGGCTTCGAGCTGGCGGCGCCGCCCGCGCTCAACCTCGTCGTGCTGCGCTGCACCGGCGACGACGCCGACGCCCGGACCGACGAGCTCCTGCAGCGGGTCAACGCGAGCGGCCGGGCGCTGCTGACCGGCACGGTGCTGGACGGCCGACCGGCGGTCCGGATCTGCGTCGGCCAGACGTGGACGAGCGAGCCGCACGTCGACGCGCTGTGGGAGCTGGTGCAGCGATCGGCGCAGGAGGCCGGCGGCTAGGCCGACACCACGTCCGGCGCCGCCGTCACCGCGCGCACGGCGAGCAGGGCGATGTCGTCGCGAGCCACGCCGTCCTGGAAGGCCAGCACCTCGCCCTCGACGGCGGCGGTGAGCTCGGCGGCCGACATGCCGGCGCAGCGCGCGAGCAGCGCGACGAGGCGGTCGTCGCCGAACTCCTCGCGCTCGCGCCGCGCCTCGGTGACGCCGTCGGTGTAGAGCACGAGGACGTCGCCCTCCTCGAGGAGCACCTCGGCGGCCTGGAACCGGACGTCGTCGAACACGCCGAGCAGCGGCCCCCGTGCGGCCACCTCCTCGACCCGGCCGTCGCTGCGCACCACGAGGCCGGGCGGGTGTCCGCCGCTGCCGCAGCGGACCACGAGGCCACGGTCGTCCGAGTGGAACCGGAGGAGGGCCGCGGTGGCGAAGCGGTTCTCGCCCCGGCGGCGGTCGATCTCGGCCTGGCGGACGAGGGCGACGTTCAAGACGTCGAGGTTCTGGGTGATCGACGGGGTCCGGATCGCCGCCGCCCGCAGCGTGTAGCGGGCCAGGGCGGTGAGCCGGGCCGCCGGCGCCCCCTTGCCGCAGACGTCGCCCATGACGGCGCACCACTCGGCCTCGCCGACCTGGAAGACGTCGTAGAAGTCGCCGCCGATCTCGGCGCCGTCGCCGGCGGGGTGGTAGCGGGCGGCGATCTCGGCGCCGAAGATCTCGGGCAGGTCCGGGGGCAGCAGGGACTCCTGCAGGGTGCGGGCGAGGTTGGCGAACCGCTCGCCCGACTCGAGCAGCGACTGCTGGGTGCGGCGCTCCTCGGTGACGTCGCGGAAGTACCAGGCCCACCCGAGGTACGTGCCGTCGTCGAGCCGCAGCGGGGCGCCGTAGCGGTCGAGGACGCGCCCGTCGGTGAACTCGATCTCGTCGCGGATCGGCGTCTCCGGGTCCGCGTAGGCCTCCCGGACCCGGGCCATGAAGCCCTCGGGGTCAACGACCTTGGTCATCGCGGCGGCCAGGGCGTCCTCGTCCGAGGCCCGCTCCACCAGCGACTCGTCGAAGCCCCAGATCTCGGCGAAGCGCGAGTTGTAGGAGAGGATGTCGCCGTCCGGGGAGACGACGAGCAGGCCCTCGACGCCGGACTCGCCCTGGGCGCGCAGCACCGCCTCGCTGAAGCGGAGGGCCCGGTCCGTCTCCACCAGCTCGGCGTGCAGGCGGGAGTTGTCGATGACCGGCGCCGCCTGCTGGGCCAGCTCGGCGAGCAGCTCGACGTCCTCGTCGGTCAGCGCCCGACCGCGCCGGGTCACGACGGCGATGGCGCCGACGCGCCGACCCCGCACGGTCATGGGCTCGATGGCCGCCGCCCCGAGGCCGAGCGAGCGCAGCATCTCGAGGTGCTGGTCGTCCTGGGCGCTCTCGGCGAGCAGGTCCTCGGTGATGTCCTCGTACACGATGCGCTCGCCGCTGCGAACGGCGAGGCCGAGGCCGGTGTCGACGTCGAGCTGGACGGGGTAGCGCCGCAGGAGCTGCTCGACCAGGTCGTCGTCGGGGTCGTCCGAGCGGGACACGCGCAGTGCGTCGACGTCGCCGGAGGGACCGAGGAGCAGCACGAGGCCCCAGTCGCCGAGGGTCGGCTGGAGGGCGTCGGCGAGGCGCTGCGCAGCGGTCGACAGGTCGAGGTCCTCGCCGGCGGCGGCGACCTCGTAGAGCAGCTCCAACCGGGTGCGCTCCCGCGATCGGGCCTCGTCCCGGGTCAGCTCGCGGTGGCCGTGGTAGCGGTGCAGGAACGGCAGGGTCGCCACGAGGGGGACGAGGACGACGGCCCGGAAGACGTCGAGGCCCGGGATGCTGTCGTCGAACGCCTCGGCGACGGTGGCGACGGCGAGGAAGGTGAGGACGACGGTCACCAGCCCATCGCGCACGAGGAGCTCCCGCGTGCGTGCCGCGAGGGATCCGCTGAGGCCGGGGAGGCGGCGGCGGAGCTGCCAGGTGCCGTAGCCCCAGCCGAGCGCGCCGATGCCCACGCCGACACCGCACACGGCGAGGACGACCCGGAGCATCGGCAGAGGATACGGCCGGGCGGACGGCGATCTAGCGTCGACGCGTGGACGCCGACCTCGACCCGCACCGCTTCGAGACGCACCGCTTCGACGGCCGGGGGTTCCGCCAGGCCTACGTGCGCGAGAACCCCGGCGGGGTCCCCCTGCTGTGCGTGCACGGCTGGCCGGAGACGAAGCGGATCTGGTGGCGGGTCATCGAGCCGCTGGCCGCGGCCGGGTTCGAGGTCATCGTCCCGGACCTGCGGGGCTTCGGCGACTCCGACGTGGCCCCCGACGGCTTCTACGACGTCCCCAGCCACAGCCGCGACCTGGAGGCGCTCGTCCGCTCGCTCGGCCACGAGCGGGTGGTCCTCTGCGGCGGCGACCTCGGCGGGCCGGTGGTCCAGGACCTGGCCCTGCGGTTCCCGGACCTGGTCGAGCGGATGGTGCTGTTCAACTCGCCGCTGCCCTACGACAAGGAGGCGATGGCGGGGATGGACAGCCGGCCCCGGGCCGGCGCCTCCGACTACTTCCTGCGCCAGGGCACCGACCCGGACGGCCTCGCCGCCGAGCTCGCCACCCCGGCGCAGCGCCGGGCGTACATCGCCACCTTCTACACGTCGCGCTTCTGGGCCCACCCCGGCGCGTTCACCGAGGGGGTGCTGCCCGGCGGCCCGGCCGTCGACTTCCACACCGAGCCCTTCGCCGACGCCGCCAAGCTGCGGGCGTCGTTCGGGGGCTACGAGTCCACCTTCTCCGAGGCCGCCCGCTCCGAGCCGGCGATGCTCGCCCGGAACCCCGACGTCGAGGTGCTGGTCCTGTTCGGGCCGTCCGACCACGTGCTGTACCCGGCGTTCGACCAGATGGCGGCGGTGACGTTCCCCGACCACGTCGGCCCGTTCCTGCTGCGCGACTGCGGGCACTTCGTGCCGTGGGAAGCGCCCCACCAGCTGGTGTCGGCGACCCGGGCCTTCTGCCGCGACCTGCTGCGGCGCTGAGCCGGGTCAGGCGAGGCGGAGCGAGGCGCCCCAACCCGACCGGCGGGGCGTGGCGGGCACCGGAGGCGGGACGGCGAGCAGCGCCGACTGCTCCCCGGTCTCGACGCCCTCGCCGACGACCTCCAGCTCGAGCGCGTGGGCGAGGTCGACGATCCCCCGGACGAGCGCGGAGACCTGGGGATCCGTGGTCATGCGGTCGGCGAAGGAGCGGTCGATCTTCACGACGTCGGCCGGGAGGTCGCGCAGCGTGCTCAGCGAGGCCCAGCCGGTGCCGAAGTCGTCCTGCATGCGGGGGAGGTTCACCGCGACGCAGGTGCTCGGACTGACGAACGCCGTCGGCGACACGGCGCCGCGCTCGGGGTGGTTCCAACGGACGAGCGCCTCGAGCTCGAGCTCGAGCACGTCGCCGGTCGCGAGGTCCACGATCGGCTGCTGGTGCACCTCCAGCGCCCGCTGCCGCAGCGCGTCGCGCAGGTCGGCGTCGAGCTGCATCCGGTTCACGACCTGCGTGCGCAGCTCGGGCGTGAGCTGGCACGACGAGCCGGCGCCGGCCCGCTCGGCCCGGTACATGGCGGCGTCGGCGTCCCCAAGCAGCGTCGGCATCGGTGCCGCCGTCGGTGAAGGCGACGCCGACCGAGGCGGAGATGGGTCGGCTGCCCCAGCCGGTGGCCGGGGCGGCCAGGGCGTGGAGGAGGCGCTGGGCCACGTCGCCGGCGGCCGCCGCGGCTGGCGTCGAGGCGGCCGCTGCCCTGGCAGTCCCCGGGCCCCTGGACCCCGTCTCCCTCACGCAGTGACTTGCACACGAAGCGTGACGTGCCGTCACCGTCTGGGCGATCGCCCGATCGCCCGATCGCCCGATCGGGTGGTTGGGTGCTGGTCCGTCGACCCGATGCGCCGATGGCACGGCCGGATCACCGCCGTTCCGGGGGCCCTCACTACACTCGCCCACTTCCCAGGAGCCGACACAGGGGCGCAGCCGTCGTGGGTGAGATCGAGATCGGGCTCGGCAAGAACGGGCGCCGTGGCTACGGCCTCGACGAGCTGACCATCGTGCCGAGCCGGCGCACGCGCGACGCCGAGCTGGTCGACCTGTCCTGGGAGCTGCAGGGCTACCGCTTCGAGCTGCCCGTGCTCGCCGCCCCCTGCGACTCGGTCGTGAGCCCGGGCAACGCCGCCGACTTCGACGACCTCGGTGGCTTGGCCGTGCTCGACCTCGAGGGCCTGTGGACCCGCTACGAGGACCCCGAGCCCGTGCTCGCGGAGATCGCCGAGCTCGACGACGCGGTGGCGTCGGCGCGCCTGCGGGAGCTGTACCAGCAGCCCGTCGACCCGGACCTGGTCGTGCAGCGCATCCGCTCGATGCGCGCCGCCGGCGCCGTCGCCGCCGGGTCGGTCACGCCCCAGCGCATCGAGGGCCTGCTGCCCCGCCTGGTCGAGGCCGAGCTCGACCTGCTCGTCATCCGCTCCACCGTCCTGTCCGCCGAGCACGTCACCAAGGTCGGCGACGACGGCAGCGAGCCGCTGAACCTGAAGACGTTCATCCGCCGCCTCGACGTGCCCGTGCTCGTCGGCTCCTGCACCAGCTACCAGGCGGCCCTGCACCTGATGCGCACCGGCGCCGCCGGCGTGCTCGTGGGCGTCGGCACCTCGGTCGACGCCACCACCGCCGACACCTTCGGCGTCGGCGTGCCGCTGGCGACGGCCATCGCCGATGCCCGGGCGGCCCGCATGCGCCACCTCGACGAGACCGGCGTCTACGTCCACCTCATCGCCGACGAGGGCATGCACACCGGCGGCGACGTCGCCCGCGCCATCGCCTGCGGCGCCGACGCCGTCATGCTGGGCGCGCCCCTGGCCGGCGCCACCGACGCCCCCGGTCGGGGCCGCCACTGGGCCCCGGTCGCGGCCCGCGCCGACGTCCCCCACTCCGCCTGCGTGCGCGTGCCCCAGCGGGGCACCCAGCGCGAGGTGCTGGTCGGTCCGTCCGACTCGAGCGACGGCCGCCTCGACCTCATGGGCGCGCTGCGCTCGGCGATGGCGCTGTCGGGCTACGAGGCGCTGAAGGAGTTCCAGAAGGCCGAGCTGATGGTGTCGCCGAGGTCCGAGGCATGACGACGCCGTCGATCGGCCCCGAGTTCGACACGGTCCTGGTCGTCGACTTCGGCGCCCAGTACGCGCAGCTGATCGCCCGGCGGGTGCGCGAGGCCCACGTCCACTCCGAGATCGTCCCCCACGACATCACCGCCGCCGAGGTGCGCGAGCGGAACCCCCAGGGGATCATCTTCTCCGGCGGTCCGGCGTCGGTCCACGCCGAGGGCGCCCCCTCGATCGACCCGGAGATCTACGACACCGGCGTGCCGATCCTCGGCATCTGCTACGGCGGCCAGCTCATCGCCCGGGACCTCGGCGGCGAGGTCGCCAAGACCGGACGCGGCGAGTACGGCCGGGCCGACCTCGAGCGCGCCGAGGTCGACCACCGGTCGCTGCTCTTCGGCGAGGAGAGCCCCGACAGCCAGGTCGTGTGGATGAGCCACTTCGACACGATCACCAAGGCCCCTGCTGGCTTCCGGGTCGTCGCCTCCACGCCCGACACGCCGGCGGCCGCCTTCGAGTCGACCGAGCGGGGCATCTTCGGGGTGCAGTTCCACCCCGAGGTCGTGCACACCGTCCTCGGCCAGGACCTGCTGAAGCACTTCCTCTACGACGCCGCCGGCTGCCGGCCGACGTGGACGATGTCGTCGGTGATCGAGACCCAGGTCGAGGCCATCCGCGCCCAGGTGGGCGACGGCCGGGCCATCTGCGGCCTGTCCGGTGGCGTCGACTCGGCGGTGGCGGCGGCGCTGGTGCACAAGGCGATCGGCCACCAGCTGACGTGCGTGTTCGTCGACACGGGCCTGATGCGCAAGGACGAGGGCGACCAGGTGGTCGAGACCTTCAAGCGCAACTTCGGCATCGAGCTCATCCACGTGCGGGCCGCCGACCGGTTCTTCGAGAAGCTGGCCGGGCTCACCGACCCCGAGGACAAGCGCAAGGCGATCGGCGAGCTGTTCATCCGGGTGTTCGAGGACGCGAAGGGCGGCATCACCGACGCCGACTTCCTCGTCCAGGGCACGCTCTACCCCGACGTCATCGAGTCCGGCGGCGGGGCCAAGGCCGCCACCATCAAGAGCCACCACAACGTCGGCGGCCTGCCCGAGGACATGGACTTCGAGCTGGTCGAGCCGCTGCGCGACCTGTTCAAGGACGAGGTCCGCCGGGTGGGGGAGGAGCTCGGGCTCCCGGAGGAGATCGTCTGGCGCCAGCCGTTCCCGGGGCCGGGCCTCGGCGTGCGGATCATCGGCGAGGTGACGCCGGAGAAGGTGGCGCTGCTGCAGGAGGCCGACGCCATCGTGCGCGCCGAGCTGCACAAGGCCGGGATGGACCGGGAGATCTGGCAGGCCTTCGCCGTGCTGCCCGACATCAAGGCGGTCGGGGTCATGGGCGACGAGCGCACCTACGGCTACCCCTGCATCATCCGGGCGGTGACGTCGGACGACGCCATGACCGCCGACTGGGCCCGCCTGCCCTACGACCTGCTCGAGAAGATGTCGAGCCGGATCATCAACGAGGTCCCCGGCATCAACCGGGTGGCCTACGACATCACCTCGAAGCCCCCCGGCACCATCGAGTGGGAGTAGCGCGGATCGTGCCGGAACCGGCACGTTCCGGGTCGATTGCGTGTTTCGGACAGCCCTCGCGGCGGATCTGACGCGGATTTCGCCAGGTTCGCCGGTTCGAACCGTTCTCAGAGTCGACAGAAGCGGCAACGGCCGCGACCATCGGCGGTGACCGACACCGTCGCGACCCTGGGAGAGTTCAGATCATGAAGACGCACGCGCTCGGACGTAGGCGCGCGGCGGCGGGCGCATCCGTGCTCGCTGGCCTCGCCCTCGCCCTCGCACCCGCGACCCCGGCCGCCGCCGCGAGCGGTGAGGCCTCCGCCTTCGGCGCCACCATCACGGTGGGCGGCGAGGAGGTCATCCCCCCACGCCGGCCGTCCAGCAGACCGCGCCCGGTGATGCCGAGGACACCACCATCGGGATCCCGGCCGAGCCGGTCGCCGTGTCCGGCACGCTCAACGCCTTCGCCTCGATCCACCCGGCCGGTGACCTGGAGTCGGCGCTCGAGGTGGTCGAGCAGGAGCTGCCCGGCCCCTACCACGCCCGCAGCGAGGGGCTCATCGAGGGGGCCGAGGTCCTCCTCGACGCCGCCGGCGAGGGCGTGTCCCTCGTCAGCGCCGACGTGATCCGGGCAGAGGCCGTCGCCGTCTGCACCGACGGCGTGCCCACCTACAGCGCCACGTCGGAGATCGTGAACCTCGACATCGGCGGCCAGGACGTGCCGCTGAACGACCCGCTGACCCAGCTCATCGACGGGCTGAACGAGGTCCTCGCCGAGGACGGGCTGGGCCAGGTGGCCTCGGTCCAGCGCGACGTCGTCACCGAGCTCGACGGCGGCGGCATCGCCGTGGACGCGCTCGTGGTGACGGTGCTCGCCGCCGCCGGCGACGCCCCGCTCGCCGAGGTTCGCCTCGGCCACGCCCAGGTCAGCGGCGACGTGTGCACCTTCGCGGCGTGCTCCGACGGCATCGACAACGACGACCCCGAGGACGAGCTCGCCGATGCCGCCGACCCCGGCTGCCACACCGACGGCGACCCGAGCAACGCCGACTCGTACGACCCCACCGACGACGACGAGACCGACGCCGCCCTGCCGGGCGCACCGGCGCCCGCCCCGGCCGCGCCGACGCCGGCCGCCACGGCCGAGCTGCCCCGCACCGGCTCCGATGACGCCAGCACGGTGACCCTGGCCGCCGTGATGGGTGCTGCCGCGCTGGGCGCCCTCGCCCTGCGCCGTCGCCTCGGGTAGCGACCCCTCCACCACACCAGCTCGGGCGGCCCTGCGGGGCCGCCCGAGCCGCGTCAGGACACCAGCGCGGTGACCCCGGCGAGCCAGGCCCGGCGGATGGCGGCGCGGCTGCGGCCGTGGGTGCTGCGCAGGAGGTCCCACGCCTCGAAGGAGGTGAGGGCGTCCACCAGGTCGACCACGTCGGTGGCGTCGTCGCGCCCCTCGAGGTCGACGGCGAGGTGCGAGGCGACCTGGCGGGCGAAGCGCTGGCGGGTGGCGTGGAGGGTCTCGGCCATGGGCGGGTGGGCCGATGCCCGCGCCCGCGCCATGCGGGCGATCGGGCCGATGGTCTCGTACAGCTCGAGGCGGGCGTCGACCAGCGCCGCCACCCGGTCGTCGAGCGTGCCGTCGGCGCGGTCGGGCACCTCGAACAGCGGGGCGTAGCGCTCGAAGTACCGGCGCACCGTCTGCTGGTGCATGTCGTCGAGGTCGTCGAAGTAGCGGAACACCGACGACACCGACACCTCGGCCCGCTCGGCCACCTGCTCGACGCTGGGCGGCACGTGGCCCTCGCGCAGCAGCTCGAACACGGCGTCGATCACGGCGACGCGGTTGCGCTCCCGCCGGGCGCGGCGGCCGTCGGAGGTCTCGACCGGGGGGCTCACGGCACAGAGGGTACCAGTTGGTGCGAGTTCCACTCGCACTAGTTGTTGACAGCGGAACTCGCAGATGTTTCGATGTCCCCGTCGGACGGCGAGAGGGGGAGCGGTGCGAGGCGAGCGGTTCCACGGGCGCATCGGTCGCACCGTCTCCGAGTCCGAGGCGTGGTTCGACGAGCCGCCGCACCCGGGCGAGGGATCGCCCGACGTGGTGGTCGTGCTGCTCGACGACACCGGCTTCGCCCAGCTCGGCTGCTACGGCTCCGACATCGAGACCCCCACCATCGACGGCCTCGCCGCCGGCGGCCTGCGGTTCACGAACTTCCACGTGACCCCGCTGTGCTCGCCGACCCGGGCGGCGCTGCTCACCGGCCGGGCGCCCCACGCCGTGGGCATGCGGGCGGTGTCGAACTTCCGCACCGGCTTCCCCAACCAGCTCGGGCACGTCTCGAACCACGCCGCCACCGTCGCCGAGGTGCTCCACGACGCCGGCTACGCCACGTTCTGCGTCGGCAAGTGGCACCTGGCGCCCATGGAGCAGTGCTCGGCGGCCGGACCCTTCGACCAGTGGCCCCTCGCCCGCGGCTTCGACCGCTTCTACGGCTTCCTCGAGGGCGAGACCGACCAGTTCCACCCCGAGCTGGTCGCCGACAACCACCCCATCGAGCCGCCGGGCGGTCCCGAGGACGGCTACCACCTCTCCGAGGACCTCGTCGACCAGGCGCTGCGGATGATCTCCGACAGCGTGGGCGTGCGACCGGACCGACCGTTCTTCTGCTACCTCGCCTTCGGCGCCACCCACGCCCCCCACCAGGCGCCGCCGGAGTTCCTCGCCAAGTACCGGGGCCGGTTCGACGAGGGCTGGGACGTGGTGCGCGAGCGCTGGTTCGCCCGCCAGCTCGAGCTCGGGGTGGTCCCCGCCGGCACCCGCCTGGCCGACCGGAACCCGGGCGTCGAGCCGTGGGACGAGCTGCCCGACGACCAGCGGCGCCTGGCGGCGCGGCTGCAGGAGGCCTTCGCCGCCTTCCTCGACCACACCGACGTGCAGCTGGGCCGCTTCGTCGACGGTCTCCGCCGCCTCGGCCGCCTGGAGAACACGATCCTCGTGGTGCTCGCCGACAACGGGGCGTCGCAGGAGGGCGGGCCCTACGGCGTCCTCCACGAGATGAAGTTCTTCAACGGGATCCTCGAGCGTCCCGAGGAGGCGGTCGCCCGGATCGACGACATCGGCGGGCCGCGGAGCCACACGAACTACCCGTGGGGCTGGGCCCAGTGCGGGAACGCGCCCTACCGCTGGTACAAGCAGAACACCCACGAGGGCGGCGTCCACGTCCCTCTCGTCGTCCACTGGCCGGCGGGCATCCCGGCCGCGCAGGCCGGCACGACGCGGGACCAGTTCGCCTTCGTCGCCGACGTCGTCCCGACGATCTACGAGCTGCTCGGGGTCGAGGCGCCCGCGGTCCGCAACGGGCTCGAGCAGCTGCCGGTCACCGGACGTTCTTTCGCCGGCGTCCTCGCCGACCCGGAGGCCCCGGCGACGAACCTCGTCCAGTACTTCGAGAACGCCGGCAGCCGGGCGATCATCGCCGACGGCTGGAAGGCCGTGACCAAGCACCTGCCGGGCGCCGACTACGACACCGAGCGCTGGGAGCTGTACCACCTCGACGCCGACCGGTCCGAGACCGAGGACCTGGCCGAGCGCGAGCCCGAGCGGCTCCGGGCTCTCGTCGAGCGGTGGTGGGAGGAGGCCGAGCGCCACGGCGTGCTGCCCCTGGACGACCGCACGATCGAGCTGTTCGGCGCCCGCTTCCGCGATCGCTCGCCCCACCCGGCGACCCGGCGCTACGTGTACCGCCCGCCGATGTCGCCGATGCCCGGGCAGGCCGGGGCCGCCATCGCCGGGCGCAGCTTCGACCTCACCGCCAGCGTCACCCACGCCGCCGGCGACGAGGGGGTGCTGTTCGCCACCGGCACGGAGAACGCGGGGCTCAGCCTCTTCCTCCAGGGCGGCCGCCTCGTCCTCGACTACAACGCCTTCGGCGACCACGTCGTGCTCGAGTCCGGCACCGAGGTGCCGGACGGCGACCACGACCTGCAGCTGCGCATCCGGCGCCTCGACGGGTTCGCCGGCACGGCGGCGCTGGCGGTCGACGGCACCGACGTGGGCGCCGCCGACCTGCCCCTGCTCATGCGGATGATGTCGTCCATCGGCCCGAGCATCGGCGCCGACCACGGCTCGCCCGTCTCCGAGCGGTACCGGGCGCCCTTCCCGTACTCGGGCACGTTGCACGCCGTCGTCGTGCAGGCCAGCCCGGAGCGCTTCGCCGACGTCGCCGAGGCCGACGCGCGCGCTCAGATGTCGCGCCAGTAGCCCGCCACCCCCACAGGAGCACCCGATGCAGACCCTGCGCACCCCGGACGAGCGCTTCGCCGACCTCCCCGACTGGCCCTTCGAGCCCCGCTACGTCGAGGTCGACGACGGCGAGGGCGGCACGCTGCGCGTCCACCACGTCGACGAGGGCCCGGCCGACGCCGCGCCCATCCTGCTCATGCACGGCGAGCCCACCTGGTCGTACCTGTACCGCCACGTCATCCCGCCGCTGGTGGAGGCCGGGCACCGCGTGGTCGCCCCCGACCTGGTCGGCATGGGCCGCAGCGACAAGCCGGCCGAGAAGGCGGACCACACCTACGCCCGCCACGTCGAGTGGATGCGCCAGGCGCTCTTGGACCGCCTCGACCTGCGCGACATCACCTACTTCGGCCAGGACTGGGGCGGCCTGATCGGCCTCCGCCTCGTCGCCGCCGACCCCGATCGCTACGCCCGGGTCGTCATCGGCAACACCGGCCTGCCCACCGGCCACGGCCAGCCCACCGAGGCCTTCCTCGCGTGGCAGCGGTTCTCCCAGGAGACCGAGCAGTTCCCGGTCGGGCGCATCATCGACGGCGGCTGCGTGCGCGCGCTCGACGAGGCCGAGATCGCCGCCTACGACGCCCCGTTCCCCGACGACACCTACACCGCCGGCGTGCGCATCATGCCCACGCTCGTCCCGACCAGCTGGGACGATCCCGGCGCCGTCGACAACCGGGCGGCGTGGGAGGTGCTCGAGCGCTTCGACGAGCCGTTCCTGCTGTGCTTCAGCGACTCCGACCCGGTCACCAAGGGCGGCGACAAGCCCTTCCGCGAGCGGATCCCCGGCGCCCAGGGCCAGCCGCACACGACCGTGGAGGGCGGCGGCCACTTCCTCCAGGAGGACAAGGGCCCCGAGCTGGCGCAGCTCATCCTCGACCACATCCGGAGGACCTCGTGACCGCCGTCCCCACGACCGACTGGCGGGCGCTGACCCGCGACGCCGCCCTCGCCTCCCACCGCCTCGTCGGGTGGATCTTCTGGGATCCGTGGGGCACCCGGCGCTACGCCGAGCTCGGCGTGCCCGACGGGGCCGGCTGGTACTTCGCCACGCGAGGCGCCCCGCTCGCCGCCGCCGGCGACGACGCCGTGGTGGCCACGTTCGGCTCGATCAACCCGCTCTTCATCCAGGTGAGCCTCGACCTGTGCCGGCAGCACACCACGTTCGAGCGGGCGATGGCCGTGCGGGACGAGGCGGTGCTGCACGGCCTGCCCGAGCTGGTCCCGGACGTGTGCGGGCCGCTGGCCGAGCTGGCCGAGCCGCTGTGGGCGGCCGCCGACACCCTGCCGCTCGACGGGCGGGCGCTGTTCGCCGCCCACCTCCGCCACCGCCGCGAGGACGAGCCCCTCCTCTCGGCCTGGCTCGCCCTGAACTGCATCCGCGAGTGGCGGGGCGACACCCACTGGGCCCTCCACGTCGCCGAGGGCATCGACGGCCAGGCGGCCATGCTCCTCGACGCCGCCTGGCGCGGCCACGACGACGACTGGCTCCCCCGCTCCCGCGGTGCCGACGACGCCCTCCTCGAGCGGGCCCGCGCCGCGCTCGACGCCCGGGGCCTGCTCACCGGCGGCCGGGTGAACGAGGAGGGCATCGCATGGCGCCAGGCGCTCGAGGACCGCCTCGACGACCTGTGCACGCCGGGCTGGCAGGCCCTCGGCGAGGCGCGCACCCGTCGCCTCGTCGAGCTCGTGGCGCCCCACGTCGACACCCTCATCGGCCGCATCGACCAGACCGCCGGCGACCGCTGGATGCCGGCCGCCCGGCCCCGGCCGGACCGCTCGGTGCCGTCGTGAGGGCCGACGAGATCCCGGTGGCCCACACGCCGCCCGGCCTCTGGACCGAGATGCCGCCGCCGATCCTCGACGGGTGCAGCGAGCCGCTGGCACCCGGTGCCCCCGACCTCCGGGGGACGTGGCGGGCCGTGCGGGTCGAGCGCGACGGCCAGCCGCTGCCGGCCGGCTCGCCGGAGCTCGACCACGTCGAGCGGATCGAGCAGTGCGGCGACCGCGTCGTCGTCACGAGCAGCGGCGTGGTGCACGACATGCGCGCCGACGGCGTGCTCGAGCACGGCGTGCACGACGTGAGCGCGGTCGGCGAGGTCGAGATCCACGTGACCGCCTCCTTCGAGGACGGGCGGTTGGTGCTGCGCCCCGAGGGGATCCCCGTCGAGGTCGTCCGCTGGCGGGAGGGCGAGCAGCTGGTCTGGCGGTACGGGCCGCTGCACACGACCTGGATGGAGCGCACCGACCGATGACCGCCGTCGTGCGCCGCACCGCCACGGCGGCCGTCGCGCCGGAGGCGGTCTGGGCGGTGCTGGCCGACTTCGGCGGTCTCGCCCGCTGGGCCCCCGACGTCGACCACGCGTGCCTGCTCCACGACGGCGAGCTCGCCCCGGGCCAGGTGCGGCGCGTGCAGGTCGGGCGCACCACGCTGCTGGAGGTCGTCGACGTCGCCGAGCCCGGTCGCCGGCTCGGCTACCGGATCGAGGGGCTGCCGCCCGTGCTTCGCTCCGTGCGCAACGAGTGGGTGCTCGAGCCGGCAGCCGTCGGCACGGCGATCTCGCTCACCACCACCGTCGACGCCGGCCCCCGGCCGCCCCAGCGGCTCGTCGCCCGCCTCGTCGCCCGCCGGCTGGCGAAGGCGTCCGACTCCATGCTCGACGGCCTCGCCCGCCACCTCACCGCCGGAGGGACCCCCGTTGCTTGAGACCCGCCCCGACGTCGTCGTCCTGCTCACCGACGAGGAGCGGGCGGCGCCGCCGTACGAGCCCGACGCCCTCCGGGCGTGGCGGCGCGAGGTCCTCACCGGCGCCCGCTGGTTCGACGACCACGGCGTCCGGTTCGAGCGCCACCACACCGGTTCCCTCGCCTGCGTGCCCAGCCGGCCCACGCTGCTCACCGGCCAGTACCCCGACCTCCACGGCGTCACCCAGACCGACGGGCTGGGCAAGGCCGCCGACGACTCCCGCATGCGCTGGCTCGCCCCCGACGAGGTCCCCACCATCGGCCACTGGTTCCGAGCCGCCGGGTACGACACGCACTACGACGGCAAGTGGCACGTCAGCCACGCCGACCTCACCGACCCGGCCACCGGCCACCGCCTCACCACCAACGACGCCGACGGCACCGTCGACCCGGCCGCCGTGCAGGCCTACCTCGACGCCGACCCGCTCGGCCCGTACGGGTTCTCCGGGTGGGTCGGCCCCGAGCCCCACGGCGGCGACCGCGCCGACTCGGGCCTCGTGCGCGACCCGCTCATCGCCGACCGGGTCGTGGCCTGGCTCGAGGACCGCTACGCCCGCCGCCGGGCGGGCGACCCGGACGCCCTGCGCCCGTTCCTGCTGGTCGCCAGCTTCGTGAACCCGCACGACATCGTGCTGTTCCCCGCCTGGGCTCGAGGCGGCTGGCCGCTGGACCCCTCCCCGCTCGATCCGCCGCCCGTGCCGCCTTCGCCCACCGACGACGAGGACCTGCGCGACAAGCCCGCCGCCCAGGTGGCGTACCGGGCGGCGTACCCGTCCGGCTACGGCCCGGCGCCTGCGGTGGCCCGGCTCTACCGCCGGGGCGCCCAGCGCTACCGCGACCTGTACCACCGGCTCCACGCCGAGGTCGACGGCCCGCTCGACCGTGTGCGGCGGGCCGTGACCGAGGGCGGGTCGGCGCACGCCGTGCTCGTCCGCACCAGCGACCACGGCGAGCTGCTGGGCTCCCACGGCGGACTGCACCAGAAGTGGGCGACGCTCTACGACGAGGCCACCCGCGTCCCGTTCGTCGTCGCCCGCGTCGGCGACCGGCCGACCGCGGCCCGCACGATCGACGCGCCCACCTCGCACGTCGACCTCCTGCCGACGCTGCTCTCCGCCGCCGGCATCGACGAGCGCGCCGTGGCGGCGGAGCTGGCTCGTGACTTCAGCGAGGTCCACCCGCTGCCCGGCCGCGACCTGCTGCCGGTCGTCGACGGGGGCGAGGCCGACGCCGGCCGGGTCGTGTACCTGCAGACGCGCGACCACGTGCTCGAGGGCGACACCGGCGCCTCGGCCCTCGCCCGCCGCCTCGGCCGCACGACCCGGCCGCCGCGCCCGCTGCGCATCCAGCTGCCGGCGCACGTGGCCACGAGCATCGAGGGGATCGTCGCCCTCGTGCCCGAGGCCGCCGCCACCGGCGGCGCCGACCACCGCTGGAAGCTGGTGCGCACGTTCGACGACCCGGCCACCTGGAGCGAGCCGGGCGTCCGCCACCTCGCCGCCGACGGGCCCTCCGGCCCGACCTACCGGACCGAGCCGCTCGCCGACCAGTGGGAGCTCTACGACCTCGACGCCGACCCGATCGAGCGGGTCAACCGCTGGCACGACCCGGATGCCGCCGAGGTGCTCGCCCACCTGCGCGACGCGCTGAAGGCGGAGGCCGCCCGGTGCGTGCCCGAGCGCAACCGCCCGCTCGCGCCCCGGCCGCTGCGCCGGGCGGATCCGCCGGCGAAGGTGCCGCCCCGGCCGGCCCTGGCGCTGCGCCGCCTCGTGCAGCGCGTCGGCATGCACCCCGACGATCCGGACGCCGACCCCGCCCTGCGGCGCCCCGGCCGCCGGGCGCTCGTGATCGCCACGAACCACGGCGTGCTCGACGTCGGCACGCCCACCGGCGTGTTCGCCAGCGAGCTGACCGTGCCGTACTACGCCTTCCGCGACGCCGGCATGGCCGTCGACGTGGCCAGCCCGGCCGGCGGCACCGTGCCCGTCGACCCGAGGTCGCTGAAGCCGGTGCTGCGCTGCGCCGCCGACGACCGGTTCCTCGCCGATCCGGTGCTGCGCGAGCAGGTCACCCGGTCGCTCGCGGTCGCGGACGTCGACGTGGCCGGCTACGACCTCGTCTACCTGGCCGGGGGCTGGGGCGCCGCGTTCGACTTCGCCACATCCGAGCCGCTGGCCGAGCTGGTGTCCCGGGCCGACGAGCTCGGCCTGCCCATCGGGGGCGTCTGCCACGGGCCCCTGGGCCTGCTGCGCGCCCGGCGCTCGGACGGCCGGCCGCTGGTCGCGGGCCGGCGCATCAGCTGCGTCACGGACAAGCAGGTCCACGAGCTCGGCATCGCCTCGACGCCGTTCCACCCCGAGTCCGCGCTGCGGGAGGCGGGTGCGGTCATCGAGGCCCGCCACCGCTTCCGCGACCCCTTCGCCAACCACTGGGTCGTCGACGGGAACCTCGTCACCGGCCAGAACCAGAACGCCGGACCGATGGTCGCCCGCCTCCTGCTCGGCCTCGTCCCCGACACCCCGAGGAGCCCCCGGTGAGCGACACCCGCACCCCCGGCTACGGCCAGGTCGACCGCGACTACGGCCTCCGCCTGGCCACGACGCCGCCGGAGGACGACGGCCCCATCTGGATGGTCAACCTCATGGCGTACCGGGAGCGTGCCGTCTACGACGGGGCCGAGTCCGACGTCTCCGGCCGGGAGGCGGACGACCGGTACGCGCCGGTGGAGGTGCTGGCCGACATCGGCGCCCAGGTGGCCTTCGTCGCCGACGTGGAGGACCAGCTGCTCGGCGAGTCGCCCCGCTGGGACCGCGTCGGCATCGTCCGGTACCCGACCAGGCGGTCGTTCATCGACATGCAGTCCCGCGACGACTTCCGGGCCAAGCACGTCCACAAGGAGGCGGGGATGGCCGAGACCATCGTCGCCGGCTGCGTGCCCGTGGGCCCGGCGCCCGATGCCGGCCTGGCCGGGGGCGTCGTCGTCCTGCGGGCCACCACCGGCGCCGTCCCGTCGCCCCTGGCCGGTGCTCGCGGGTCGCTGCTCCTCGACGTGGAGGGCACCATCGTCGGCGACGGCCGGCGCTTCACCCACGTGGCGGTCGACTGGTGCCCGTCGCCGCCGCCGCTCGACGACGGCGCCGACTACGCGCTGATCCTGCGCCCCTCCGTCGACCGGCTCGCCGAGTCGGTGGCCGGCTCGAGCTCGTAGACCCGGTAGCTGCTGCGGATCACCGGCATGGCCACGTTGCGGACCCGCGTGCCGCCGGGGGTGACGCCGTGCTCGACGCCGGCGTGGGCGTGGCCGTGCAGGGCGAGGTCGGCACCGGGCTCGTCGATGGCCTCGGCCAGCAGGTAGCTGCCGAGGAACGGGAAGATCTCGAGCCGCTCGCCGCGGAGGGTGTCCTCGCAGGGGGAGTAGTGGAGCAGCGCCAGGCGCAGGTCGGTGTCGAGGCCGTCGAGCGCGTCGCGCAGCAGGCCGGACACCTCCTTGGTGTGGGCGACGAACGCCTTCATCTCGGCCTCGCCGAAGTCGCTGGCGCACGCGCCGGCGAACCCGCCGCCGAACCCCTTGGCGCCGGCGATCCCGACGCTGGTTCCATCGACGTCGACCACGGTCGCCTCGCCCTCGAGCACCTGGATGCCGCCGGCCTCGAGGCGCTTGCGGAACTCGTCGGCCCGACCGGCGTGGTGGTCGTGGTTGCCGAGGACGGCGACGACGGGCAGGTCGAGCGAGCTGACCGATCGGCAGACGAGCTCGGCCTCGTGCGGCTCGCCGCAGCGGCTGAGGTCGCCGGCGAGCAGCAGCAGGTCGGCGTCGTGCTCGGCGCTGCGGACGCTGTCGGCGAAGGCGTCGACGTTGTCGTCGCCGAGGTGGATGTCGCCGACGGCGGCGACGCGGATGGGTCGTCCCGTCACGTGATGCGCTCCGTGGTGTGGCGGTCGGTGGGCTCGGCGACCGAGACCTCGTTGTGGACCCGGCGGCCGTCGGCGGCCTCGGTCGCCACCGTGGCGACGGCGTCGAAGCGCTCGGCGCTGGTGACCGTGCCCGACACGTAGACGTCGTCGCCCACGACGCGCACGTCGAGGCCCTGCTCCATCGTGCGCGGGTCGGTGGTGAGCGCCTGGCGGACGTGCTCGGCCACGTACTGGGGGACCTGGTCGCTCACGCGGTGACGCTCCCGTGGAGGGTCTCGTGCATCGCGGTGATGGCGGTCCCGGGGACGGCCGTGTCGCACGACTCGGCGTAGAGCAGCAGGCTGAGCACCCGGCGGGGCCCGGCCTGGATGGCGCGCTGGACGACGTAGTCCCAGTCGAGGTCGCACTTGCCGATGATCGCCAGCGCGTCGTACCAGTGGTGCGAGGTGCGCTCGGCGGTGGCCAGGGCCTTGATCACGAGCAGGTCCTCGGCCGAGATGACCTTGGCGCTGACGCCCTTGTAGTCCCGGCGCTCGGCGCGGTCCACCATCTCGTCGTCCAGGTAGATCTCGCCGGAGGACCGGAAGATGATGTCGGTGAGGACCCGCCGCTTCCACGCCTTGGCCAGCCAGGCCGGGTCGTGGATGACGACCTCGAAGCCCTCCGCCTCGAGCAGGTCGAGGGTCGGGTCGACGTCGCCGGGCCGGACGAACACGTCGATGTCGTGGGTCTCCCGGGGGCGGGCGAGGGCGAACGACCCGATCCCGCCCATCAGGACGTGGTCGATGTCGTTCGACTCGAGGACGCTGACGACCTCCTGCAGCGTGACGAGCAGGTCCTCCTCCGGCGGCACGTGGCCGTCGGTGTAGTGATCGGTCGCCAGCGGACCGTCGAAGCGTTGCGAGGGCACGGCGAACCGTTACCCGCTCGGGTTCGCGCTCATGTTCGATCCGCGCCTGCGCCGGGGCGTCGTCGGGTAGGGGTCGCGGGTGCTCGCCGCGCTCGCCTCCCTCCTCGCCGCCCTGCTCCTCCCGGGCCAGGCGGTCGCCCTCACCGGCGTCGGTGAGGCGCTGCGCCGGGACCCGGTGTACGTCGATCCGGCCGCCGAGCGATCGCTCACCCAGGCCGAGGCCGACCAGCTCGGCGCGGCCATCCGCGACGCCGGCACCCCGGTGTTCGTGGCCGTCCTCCCCGAGGACGCCGCCGCATCGCCCGAGGCCGCGCTCGACGATCTGCTCGACGCCACCGGGCTGGCCGGCACCTACGCCGTCGTGCTCGGCGGGTCGTTCCGGGCGAACAGCACCGAGGTGCCGGGCGCCGGCGCGATGGCGAGCTCGGCGTTCCAGCAGCACCGGGACCGGGGCACGCTCGCCGTGCTCGAGACCTTCGTCGCCGACGTGGCCGCCACCGCGCGCGGTGCCGGCAGCGCCGGGGGCGGTGGTGGCCCCGTCCCCTCGTCCGACGGTGGCGACGGGGGCGCGTCCGCCTTCCCGTGGCTGCTGCTCGGCGGCGGCGTCGCCCTGTTCGCCTGGAGCCGGCGCCGGCGGCGGCACGACCGCCGCTCGACGCAGGCCGAGTTCGACGCCGACGCCCAGCTGATCCGGGCCGAGCTCTCGGTGCTGGCCGACGACGTCATGCGCCTGGAGCCCCAGGTGGTGACGAACCCCGACGCCCGCGACGACTACGAGGCGGCGACCCAGCGCTTCCGGGCGGCGAGCGCCGCGCTCGACTACGCCGACGAGGCCGTCGACCTGGTGCGGGTGGAGCGGGTCGTGCGCGAGGCGCAGTACGCGATGAGCCGGGCGCGGGCCATCCTCGACGGCCGGCAGCCGCCGGCGCCGCCGGAGGAGCTGCAGCGCCCGGGACGCCACCAGGAGCCGGCCCTCGCCGTCGACCGGTACGGCCAGCCGGTGTACGCCGGCGGGGGACCCTTCTACGGCGGCGGCTGGTTCGGCGGGGGCGGCGGCCTGTTCTCCGGGCTGCTGCTGGGCTCGATGCTCGGCGGCTGGGGTCCGCTCGGCTGGGGCGGGGGCTGGGGTGCCGGCGGCGGCTGGAGCGACGGCGGCGGTGGCGGCGGCGACGGGTGGGGCGGTGGCTTCGGCGGCGGCTTCGGCGGCGGCGACTGGGGCGGCGGCGACATCGGCGGCGGCGACTGGTAGGTCGTCACCGTCAGCCGAGCGGCAGCGACCCCACGGCGGCCGCGATCGAGAGCGGCACCCACACGGTGAGCGACGCCGCCAGGCGCCGCCCGGCCGGCGCCGCGGCGGCGGGGGCGGCGCACGCGGCCGGCAGGGCCAGCACGTAGGCCACGGGCACGACCACCGTCAGCACCGCAGCGAGGGCCGTCGCCCCGAGGGCGAGCACCTCGTGGTGCCGGCGCAGCTGCGGTCCGGTGATGGCGACCATGGTCGGACCTTCTCCGGCCGCCGTGCGCGCCAGGCGCCGGCGGCGCGCTTCCCGATGCCGGTCTCGCCGGTTCCTCCGGCTCGGGCGGGCAGGGGCGTCGTCGGGGCGACGGCCCGCGCGGCCGTCGCCCCGATGCGTGGCGGGGTCAGCTGCCCCGGCCGGTGCGGTCCTGCAGCTCGTCGATGCGCTCGGACGCGTCGGCCTTGGTCAGGTCGTCGGGCACGTCCTCGCCGGCCTCCTGGGCCAACGTGGCGAGGTAGGACTCCTGCGGGCCGGTCATCGGCTCGTCGCCGGTGGTCCAGTCCTCGGGGTCCTTCGCCGCCGGTCGGTCGGTGGGTCGGGTCATGGCTCGCTCCTCGCTGTCGGCATCGAACGGACGTTCGATACCCGGCGGCGCGAGGGCTATGCGAGCGGACGCCCGAACGGCAGCTGGTCGCGCCAGGTGCGCAGGAAGGCCTCGGCCTCCTCGACGGCGGCCATCCACATGCCGGTGCCCTTCGGGGCGAGCGACGAGACCTTCTCGGCCACGGCCGCCACCGGGTCGTCGACGTCGCCGTGGGCGCGCAGCAGCGGTGCCGCGGTGGACAGGAAGTCGGGGACGTGGACGATGCCGCCGCGGGTGAGCTCGGCGTGCGCCCGGGCGGTGACGGGCACCGGGGTGAGCGGCACGACGACACCGGCCTGGATGCCCGGGACGGCGTCGTGGTCGACCACGCCCGCCTTGCCGGCCACGAGGAGCACGTCGGCGGTGGCGTGCAGGCCGTCGCCCTCGGCGATGGTGGCGCCGGCGGCCTCGGCGGCCGACCGGGCGGCGTCCACCACGGGGCCCTTCCCGGCCAGCGCCACGGTGGCGCCGGCGAGCCCGCCGTCTCGGGCGGCCGCGGCGGCGGCGACGGCCCCCTGGCCGGCGAGGGCGTCGGCGAGACCGCCCTCCCACAGCTCGGGCGGGCGGGTGTCGGCGATGCGCAGCGGGGCGAGGTCGGCCTCGGAGAGCCCGAGCGCCGGGTCGGTGGCCCAGCGGCCGTCGGCCACGAGGGGGCGGACCTCCTCGACGAAGGCGGCCACGGCGGCGTCGCGGTCGTCGCCCTCGGCGTTGATGCCGGCCGACCCGCCGCCCATCTGGATGCCGAAGCTGGCGAAGGCGTAGGTGGTCGAGCGGGCGAGCAGCTCGGCGCCGTCGGTGAGCACCTTCCGGGCGAGCCGGGTGACCCCCACGGCCGGGGCGCCGTCGAGGTCGAAGGCGATGAACGCGTCGGTCGACGTCAGCTTCTGGATGGGCACGCCGGCGATCCTGGCACACGCCGCGCCAGGGGCCGGAGGGCACCGGCGGTGTCGGGGGCGACCGGTAGGGTCGCCCCGGTGGCAGCGCCCGAGGAACCACTGCCGGACGAGCCCACCGACGAGCTCTTCCCCCGCCTCCAGGACCGGCCCGACGACCGCATCGGGCCCGGCTCCGGCCCCTTCGGCGCGCCCCTGCTCGACGGGCTGAACCCGGCCCAGGAGGAGGCGGTCACCCACCTCGGCGGCCCGCTGCTCGTGCTCGCCGGCGCCGGCTCGGGCAAGACCCGGGTGCTCACCCGGCGCATCGCCTGGCTGATCCAGGAGCAGGGCGTCAGCCCCTTCGAGGTGCTCGCCATCACCTTCACCAACAAGGCGGCCGACGAGATGAAGGGCCGGGTCGGCACCCTCGTGGGCTCCGTCGCCCGGAAGATGTGGGTCTCGACGTTCCACTCAGCCTGCGTCCGCATCCTGCGGCGCGACGGCGACGCCCTCGGCTTCCCGTCGTCGTTCACGATCTACGACCAGGCCGACGCCGTGCGCCTCACCGGCTACGTGCTGCGCGACCTCAACCTCGACACCAAGAAGCTGCCGCCCCGGTCGGTGCACGCGCAGATCTCCGCGGCGAAGAACGACTACGTCCTCGTCGACGCCTACGCCGACCGGGCCGGGTCGTTCACCGAGCGCAAGCTCGCCGACGTCTACCGCGAGTACCAGGCCCGGCTGCTGCGCGCCGGCGCCATGGACTTCGACGACATCCTCGTCAACACCGCCGAGCTGTTCCGCCGCCACCCCGACGTGCTGCGCCACTACCAGCAGCGCTTCCAGCACGTCCTCGTCGACGAGTACCAGGACACCAACCGCGTCCAGAACGAGCTCGTCCTCCAGCTCGGCCGCGAGCACCGCAACGTCACCGTGGTCGGTGACGGGGACCAGTGCTTCCCGCCCGGCACGATGGTCCGCACCCCCTCCGGCGAGGTGCCGATCGAGGACGTCCGCGTCGGCGACGTCGTCTCCGGCCTGGCCGCCGACGGCTCGGCGGCGACCGGCGTGGTCACCGAGGTGCGTCCCGGCCGGTGGGACGGCGAGGTCGTGCAGGTGCGCGCCGGCGGTCGGTCCGTCGTCGCCACGCCGGACCACGTCGTGCCGCTCGGTCCGGTGGCGGCCGAGGTCGAGGTGCCCTGCGTGACGCTGCGGATGGCGGCCGCCGGCGGCCGCCACCTGGTCGAGTGGCCCGCTCCCGACGCCCCTGCGGCAGCGCCGCTGCAGCCGGTGACGCCGGTCCCGTCGGTCGGCGCACCGGCGTCGTCCGCTGCAGGGCTGCTGCAGCACGTGACGCCGGTCGGCGTCGTCCAGGTCAGCGCGTTCGACGACTACGTCGACGCCCTCCGGACGGCTCGCGACCGGGCCGCCACCACCGGCCTCCCGCTGCGCCGGCTGATCGAGACGCCGTGGGGCTGCTTCGCCCTCCAGCCCGTGCGGCGGGCCCGCCGCGGCCAGCAGGTCCTCGTCGAGTCCGGATCCGGGTTCGAGCCGGCGGTCGTCGACGAGGTCGTGATCCGCCGCCACGACGGACCGGTGCACGACCTCGAGGTCACGCCGACGCACACGTACGTCGCCGACGGCGTGCTCGTGCACAACAGCATCTACGCCTTCCGGGGCGCCGACATCTCGAACATCCTCCAGTTCGAGGAGGCGTTCCCCGACGCCACGGTCATCCCGCTGGTGCAGAACTACCGGTCGACCCAGACGGTGCTCGACGCCGCCAACGCGGTGATCGCCAACAACCTGGGCCGCAAGCCCAAGGACCTGTGGACCGACCAGGGCCCGGGCGAGAAGATCCTGCGCTACCACGCCGAGGACGAGCACGACGAGGCCCAGTGGGTCACCCAGCGCATCGCCTCGTTCCACGACGCCGGCGACATCCGCTGGGCCGACGTGGCCGTCTTCTACCGAACCAACGCGCAGTCCCGGGTCATCGAGGAGTACCTCGCCCGTCGGGGCATCCCGTACCGGGTCATCGGCGGCACCCGCTTCTACGACCGGCGGGAGGTGAAGGACGCCCTCGCCTACCTGAAGGCGGTGGTCAACCCCACCGACGAGGTCAGCGTGAAGCGGGTGCTCAACGTGCCCAAGCGCGGCGTCGGCGACACGTCCGTCGCCCGCATCGACGCCTGGATCCAGGGGCGGGGGATGTCGTTCATGGAGGGCCTGCGCCACGCCGAGGACGCCGGCGTCAGCGGTCGGGCGCTCGGCGGCATCCGGTCGTTCCTCGAGCTGCTCGACCGGGCGGCCGAGAAGGTCGAGGACGGCCCGGGCCCGCTCCTCGAGCAGCTGCTCGAGTCCAGCGGCTACCTCGACGAGCTGCGCGAGGAGCGCACCATCGAGGCCGAGGGCCGCCTCGAGAACCTGGCCGAGCTGCTCGGCACGGCGTCGGAGGCCGACGACGTCGCCGAGTTCCTCGAGGCGGTGAGCCTGGTCGCCGACACCGACGAGCTCGACCCCGACCAGTCCGAGGTCACGCTCATGACGCTGCACTCGGCCAAGGGGCTCGAGTACCCCATCGTGTTCCTGGTCGGGATGGAGGACGGCATCTTCCCGCACCTGCGCACCCTCACCGAGCCCGACCAGCTCGAGGAGGAGCGGCGCCTCGCGTACGTCGGCATCACGCGGGCGATGCACCGCCTGCACGTCAGCCACGCCTGGAGCCGCACGCTGTTCGGCGGCACGCAGTACAACCCGCCCAGCCGCTTCCTCGACGAGATCCCCACCGAGCTGGTCGAGGAGATCGGCGGCCGCCAGCGGGCCAGCCGCAGCGGGCGCACCTACCTCGGCGGCGGCACCGAGCGGGCCGGGCGCCGGGCCGGCGGCTGGCGCGAGCCCGAGGGCCGCACGTTCGGCCGGGGCGACCGCGACGAGCGCCGCAGCCGCATGGACGAGGGGCGCGACCGCATCGTCGAGAACGCGCTGGCGGCCCGCGACCAGCCGGCCCCCTCCACCGGTGCCGAAGCCCTCGGGCTGAAGGTCGGCGACGACGTCAGCCACGCCACCTTCGGCGACGGCGTCATCATCGACATCGAGGGCGCCGGCGACAAGGCCGAGGCCACGATCCGGTTCGAGGACGTGGGGGAGAAGCGGTTGCTGCTCTCCTGGTCGCCGCTCGAGAAGCGCTGACCACGGTGTGACCTCCGGCGCCGGAGCAGGGATCTGGCG
>JBKHXT010000212.1:0-6388 GCA_046565885.1 Acidimicrobiia bacterium | reverse complement strand
GTCGATGAGCTCGCCGAGGCGATTCGCAGATGGACCGGGAACCGGGCACAGGTCATCGGCCGGACGCCCAAGGAGATCGCAAGACTGCGGCGCACCAAGGAGGCGATCCTCTCCGAGTGGACTCGGGATCTCGTGGTGATTGTCGGTGACTGCACCGCTCTCGGGAAGGTGCCGTGATGCTCGGCGAAGGGCGCTGACGACCCTCGCCAGAGGGGTGGGCGTCTCTACCGGTTTCTCTACCGGATCTCTACCGAACGGCCCGAAATCGATGGTTTCTGACCAACACCGTTCAGCAGGCCGAACCCGCGAAACCCCAGGTCAACGGGCATTTTCTGACATCAACTAGCACTGATCGAAACGCTCTGGTTCACCGTTCAAGTCCCCCCTCGCCCACCACCCGGCCTGCGGTCCGGTCCGGAGATCCAGCGGGCCTGAGCCTCAGCGCCCGGTGCGCACGCCGCGGAGCTTCGTGAAGCCGTACCAGGCGGCCGCCGTGAGGAGGGCGAGGCTGATCAGCACGGCCCAGGCGAGGCCTTCGAGCACCGCGCCGACGCCGAAGATGAGGGCGAGGATCACGAGGATGACGAGGACGGTCATGCCTGGGCCCTTACCCGGCTCGCCGTCGCGAGCAGCCGCTCAGCGGTGGTCCGGCGGCTCGAGGTGCGAGCGCACGCGGATCGGGGTCGGGTACGGGGACCCGTCGGGTCGGCGCAGGTCGAGGGGGTGGACGGTCCCGTCCTCGTCGACGTCGGTGATGGGGGTGAGCGTGCAGCGGTCGCCGTCGATGTGGACGAGCGAGAAGTGCGCCTCGGCTGCCCACGCCACCGTGTGCGCCGCGCGGAAGTCCTCGGGCGGCTCCTCCCGGACCTTGCCGCCGGCCCCCGTGATCACGTACGTGACGCCGTGGTGCTCGCTGACCTGGAAGTTGTGCTCGTGCCCAGCGAGCACGAGGCGGACGCCGGAGCGCTCGAACAGGGGGACGAGGTGCTCGACCATGGCACCGGTGTTCGGGTGGTGGGGGCCGGCGCAGTAGGTGGGGTGGTGGGAGAAGGGGATGCGCCACCGCGGGAACGCCTCCCCCTCGCGGTGTCCCTCGGAGCGGAAGATGTCCTCGAGGAAGCGCCGGTGCTTCGGGATCTCGAAGTAGTGGTCGTGGTCCTCGTGGTCCGATGCGCTGGTGGTGTCGATGGCGATGAGCTCGACGTCGGCGCCCACGTCGACCCGGTAGTACATGCCGGGGTCGATGCTCGCTCGGCCGACCTCGGCCGCTTCGGCGAAGCGCTCGTCGGTGAACAAGTTGTCGGCGAGCTGCTCACGGTCGTCGGCGTGCTCGGTGTCGGAGGAGTCGTGGTTGCCGACCGCCGGGTACACCGGGACGCGGTTGATCACGTAGCGGTAGGGCGCGTAGAAGGTGAAGAACCAGTCGTCGTCGTGGCGGCCCGTGCCGCCGGCGGTGTCCTCCTCGCCGAGGTACACGTTGTCGCCGGTCGTGACGACGAGGTCGACGCCGTGGTGCTCGACCGACCGCTCGATCGCCGTCGCGATGCGGTGCTGGTCGCCGCCCCGTCCGCCCGAGGCGAGGATGCCCACCCCGTAGTCGCCCAGCACGGCGATGGTCACCGGCCGGCGGGCGTCGGCGGCGGGGAAGGTGCGGAAGCGGTTGTCGTAGCTGCGCCCGCGCTCGACCATCCGGAAGCCACCATCCACGACCTCGACCTCCCGGCGTGGACCGGCCGCCCACTCCTGTCCGTCGACGAGGACCCGGTAGCGGTACGCGGTCTCCGGCTCGAGCCCACGCACCCAGGCGTGGTTGGCATCCTCCGTGCCGACCTCGGCGACGACCTCCCCGGTGTCCTGCCGGCGCACCTCGACGACCGCCGACCCGTAGGGGCGAGAGCGGGCGCCGATGGTGTCGCGCCGGTCGATCCCCCGGGACCCCAGGTCGGGGTCCTCCACGATCGCCCAGCGACCACCGGGGTCCTCGGGCGGAGCGAACCAGAACCCGCCCCACGAGAACAGCGCATCGTCGTGGGTGAGACCGGCCAGGTGGACGAAGGGCTCGAAGTGCAGATCGCGGGTGGGCACATCGGCCCGCTACCCGGCGACCGGCGCGCTCACCACCCGGTGAGGGGGTCGGCGCCGGCATGGGCGGGTAGCGACCCGACATGGCCCGATCTCCTGCGATGACCCGTACCAGCACCCGATCCCTCGCCCGCCCCCGCCGGGGCGAAGGTCGGGTGATCGCCGGCGTGTGCGCCGCGATCGCCGACCGGTTCGGCGTCAGCCGCACGCTCGTGCGCCTCGTGTTCGTGGTGCTGGCGATCACCGGCGCTGCCGAGCTCGCCTACCTCGCGCTCTGGATCTTCCTGCCGGTCGAGCGGCGCTGACGCCGCTCGTCGCGCTCAGCGGGCGAGGCAGGCGACGACGGTCGGCGCCAGGTCCGTGACCGAGCGCTCCTTCGCCAGGAACGCCGAGGCGCCGTGGTCGAGCGCCTCGCGCTCGCCGTCCGTGCCCGAGCACGCCACGACGACCGTGCCCGGGTAGGCCGCCCGGATCGCCCGGATGACCTCGAAGCCGGAGGCCACCGGCATCGCCAGGTCGGTGACGACGACGTCGGGGCGGGTCTCGGCGGCCTCGGCGATCGCCGCCGCGCCGTCGCCGGCCTCGGCGATCTCGTAGCCGCCGGCCGCCTCCAGCACCACCCGCCACAGCAGGCGCACGTCGGCGTGGTCGTCGACCAGCAGCACCCGGGGCACCCGCCGACGGTAACGGTGCGCCGGGCGGGCCCGGCAGACGCGAGCGGGTGCTGCGCGATGGCGCGACCGCACCATGCGCGCATGGAGCCGGCGGCGGCGGGGTAGGAGCCCGGCGCTGGTCGTCGACCCTGGAGGTCCACGCAGTGCACCCGCTCTTCTTCGCCGTCCTCGTCCTCGCCGTCGTGCTCGCCGTCGGCTTCGCCGCCCTGGCCCTCGTCGTCACCGAGGCCCGGCCCCGTCGCCGGCACCGCGAGGCGGCATCGCTCCCGGCCTGGATGGACCTCGACGGCTCCGCCCGTCGCCACGCCGACCGCTGGCCGGCCGCCCACGCCTGAGCCGGCGGCTCAGCCGAGGCGCCGCCGCTGCTCCTCGACCACCGCCACGAGCACCCGCACGCCGATGGCGATCGCCCGCTCGTCGACGTCGAAGTGGCCGGCGTGCAGGTCGAGCATCGGCCCGTCGTCGTCGGGGTCGTGCGTGCCGAGGCGCAGGTAGGCGCCGGGCACCTGCTGGGTGTACCAGGCGAAGTCGTCGCCGCCCCAGCTCTGCGGCGCGGCGACGACGGCGTCGCCGCCGAGCCGGCGCCGGACGGCGATCTCGGCCGCCTCCACCGCCCCGGGGTCGTTGACGACCGGGGGCACGCCGCGCGTGTGCGTGACCTCGACCGCGGCCCGCTCGTCGGTGACCAGGGCGGCCAGCTCGGCCTCGACGACCTCGGGCAGGGCGGTCCAGAGGTCGGCCGACGGCGTGCGGATCACGGCCCGCAGCTCGGCCGAGGCGGGGATGACGTTCGGCGCGGCCCCCGCGTGGACGGCGCCGAAGACGAGCTTGAACGGCGTCTCGCCGACGGCGGCCCGCACCCGCGCCGGCAGCTCCGTGACCACGCGGGCCGCCAGGTGCACCAGGTCGACGGTGAGCTCCGGCCGGGCGGTGTGGCCGCCCGGTCCGCGCAGCGTGATCGTGAGCGAGTCGGTGGCCGACGTGATGGCGCCGGTCCGCAGCCCGACCGTGCCGGTGGGCTGCTTGGGCTCGCAGTGCAGGCCGTAGACGGCGACGACGTCGTCGAGCGCGCCGTCGGCGATGGCGTCGAGCGCCCCTCCCGGCAGCGCCTCCTCGGCCGGCTGGAACACGAGGCGCAGCCGCGGTCCGTCCGCCGGCCACCGCGTGGCCAGGTGGAGCCCGGCGCCGAGGACGACGGCGGTGTGCACGTCGTGGCCGCAGGCGTGGGCCACGCCGTCGCGCTGGCTCCGGGGCTCGGTCTCCTTCTCGTCCTGCATGGCGAGGGCGTCGAGGTCAGCACGCAGCGCCACGACGGGGCCGTCGCCGCCGCCGACGTCGCACAGCAGCCCGGTGCCCCGTCGCAACCGCCGAGGGTGCAGCCCGGCTCGGGCCAGCCGCTCGACCAGGACGTCGGTGGTGCGGTGCTCCTCGCCGCTCAGCTCGGGGTGCCGGTGCAGGTCCCGGCGCAGCGCGACCAGGTCGTCGCCGTGGTCGTCGAGCCAGGCGTCGAGCGCGGCGTCGCGCTCGCCCGTCATGCGGTGCGGCGCCCGTCCCCGCCGGCATCGACGGGGACCGCGGCGCGCACCTCCTCGTCGCGGAGCTCGCCCACCAGGTGCGTGGCCACGTCCTCCAGCGTGCCACCGGCCTCGACGATGTGGCGCTGGCGCAGGTAGCTGGGACCCGCCGCCCAGATCTCGAGCGCGTCGTCGACCTCGGCCCGGCAGCCCAACCCCTCGGCGGTCGGGCGCAGCCGCTCGACCAGCTCCTCGAGGAGGAGCTCGGCCGGCCGCCGTCGGCCGTCGGCGGTGGCGATGAGGTCGGCGTTCACGCCGTGGCGCGACGCCAGCCACCGGTTCTCCCGGGTGGTCCACGGTCGGGGCGGCGGCGGCAGGTCGCCGGCGTCGAAGCGGGCCACGGCGTCGGCCACCAGGCACTGCGCCAGCGCCGCCAGCGCGGCCACCTCCCGGAACGTCGGCGAGGCGTCGCACATGCGCAGCTCGACGGTGCCGAACTCGGGGTGCGGGCGGATGTCCCACCACACCTCCTTGACCGAGCGGATCACGCCGGAGTTCACGAGGGTGCCCATGAACTCCTCGAAGTCGGCCCAGTCGGCGACCTCGGGCGGCAGTCCCGCGGTGGGCAGCGACTCGAAGATCTTGGGGCGCACCGACGCCATGCCGGTGTCCTGGCCCTCGAAGAACGGGCTCGACGCCGACAGGATCTGCAGCAGCGGCATGGTGCGCAGCAGCTCGTTCAGCACGGCGACCGCGTGCTCGCCGCTCGGCACCCCGACGTGGAAGTGGGTGCCGCAGATGAGCAGGCGGCGGGCGGTCCACTGCATCTCCTCGATGAGGGCGTGGTAGCGGTCCTTCGGGCTCACCTGCTGGTCCTCGGGGCACGAGAACGGGTGGGTGCCGGCGGCCATCGGCACGGCGCCGAGGGGCTCGGCCGCCCGGCGCACCTCGTCGAGGGTGGCCCGGAGGTCGGCGACCGCCTCGGCCGGGTGGGTGCAGACGTCGGTGATGATCTCGATCGTCGACTGGAACAGCTCGTGCTTGGCCTTCGGGTGCTCGGCGCCCTCCTGCCCGGTCAGGGCGTTGAGGACGTCGCCGGCCACGTTGGCCAGCGCGCCGGTGTCGGCATCGACGAGGTGCAGCTCGACCTCGACGCCGAGGGTCGGCTCGGGGCAGCTCGTGAACGGGATCTCCATGGCGTCGCCTCTGTTCCCGGCCGGCGACCTCGCTAGCCGGGGCGCGTGGCGGAGAGCCCGGAGGCGGTGCCACCATGGCCGCCGACGGACGCGGAGGTGGGGTGTGAGAGATCGACTCGAGGCGCTGGGGCGGCTCTGGCAGAAGGCGCCGCTGCGCCTGCGGCAGGGCATCGTCCTGCTGCTCGGCGGCACGTTCGTGGCGCTCGGCATCGCCCTCGTCGTGCTGCCCGGGCCGTTCACGCTGCCGCTGCTGATCCTCGGCTTCGCCATCCTCGGCACCGAGTTCGCCTGGGCGGCCAACGCGCTCGAGAAGACCAAGGCCGGCATGGCCGCCGGGTCGCGGGTGGCGAAGCGGGCGGTCAACGTGGCCGCCGAGCGCGGCGGCCGCATCGTCCGGCGCCGCCACTGACCGAGCGCCCGGGGCATCCGCATCCGGCGGGGCGAGCGGACGCATCATCGGCGCGGTGACGGGCACGGGCAGGGCGGCCGCCGCGACGCGGCCGCAGACGATGATCGACCTCCGCGAGCGGCTGGAGCGGGGGTGGTCGATCGACACCACCTACTGCCCCGAGTCCTACGTCGGTGCCGACCCGGCGCACGGCCAGTGCGCCGTGACGTCGGTGTTGGTGCAGGAGCACCTCGGCGGCGAGCTGGTGCGGGGATGGGCCGACGTCGACGGCCGGGCCGTGCGCCACTACTGGAACCGGATCGGCGGCCTCGACGTCGACCTCACCTGGCGCCAGTTCCTGGCGGGGACGTCGCTGCGCGATGCCGAGGTGACGACGTTCGAGGTCCTGGTGGCCAACCGCTGGATGCACGAGCGGCTCGAGCGGTTGCGGGCGGCGGCGGGGCTCGACCGGTGGGAGGGCCGCGCCGCCTGAGCGGCGTGGACCGCTAGCAGGCCGCGCAGGCGGCGGCGCCG
>JBKHXT010000211.1:0-12256 GCA_046565885.1 Acidimicrobiia bacterium | reverse complement strand
CGACAACGACGGCGGCGGCATCTTCTCGTTCCTGCCCCAGCGATCGCAGCTGGGCGGTGAGCGCTTCGAGCAGCTGTTCGGCACGCCGCACGGCCTCGACCTCGTCGCCCTCGCCCGGGCCTACGGCATCGACGCCGAACGGGTGTCATCGGTCGACCAGCTCGACTGGCGGCCCGGCACGCGGGTGCTCGTCGTGCCCGGCGATCGCGATCGCAACGTGGAGGTCCACGGCCGGCTGAACGCCGCGGTCGGCGAGGCGCTGCGCGGCTGAGGTCGCCGCCTACGGGCGCAGGATGGCGGAGAGCACCGCCTGGAACTTGGCGTCCGTCTCGGCCAGCTCGGCCTCGGGGTCGGAGTCGGAGACGACGCCGACGCCGGCGAACAGGCGGGCGACCTCGCCGTCGACCAGCGCCGAGCGGATGCCGACCGCCCACGTGCCGTTGCCCTCGGCGTCGACCCAGCCGACGGGGCCGGCGTAGCGGTCGCGGTCGATGCCCTCGTGGGCGGCGATGAACTCGAGCGCCGGCGCCACCGGCCACCCGGCCACGGCGGGCGTCGGGTGCAGGGCGTGGACGAGCTCGAGCACCGATGCCGGCGGGTGCGACAGCCGGCCCTCCACCAGCGACGCCAGGTGCTGCACGTTGGCGACGGCCACGATCGACGGCTCCGGCTCGGAGTCGACGTAGGAGCAGAACGGCAGCAGCGTCTCCCACACCATGTCGATGGTGATCTGGTGCTCGGCCCGGTCCTTGCTCGACGACAGCAGCGCCGCCGCCAGCCGGGCGTCGGTGGTGGGGTCGCCGCCCCTCGGGGCGGTGCCGGCCATGGGGTGGGCGCGCACGGTGTCGCCGGCCCGCGAGACGAGCAGCTCGGGCGACGCCCCGACCATCGGGCCGACGGCGAAGGTGAAGCAGCCGGGGAACGCTCGGCGGAGGCGGTGGAGCAGGGCGAGGCGGGGGAGCGGCGCGTCGGCGCGCACCCGGACCTCCCGGGCGAGGACGACCTTGTCGAAGTCGCCGGCGGCGATGCGCTTGGTGGCGTCGACGACCGTCGCCATCCAGTCGTCGGTGTCCTGCACGCCCTCGACCTCGAACCGGCCGGCACGGGGTTCGTCCTGCGCCGGGGCGAGCAGCTTGGCGGGGTGGCCGACCGGATCGGCCGGATCGTCGCCCGTCGTGGTGAGCCACCGGGTGCCGTCGGCGCTGCGCCCGACGACGACCTCCGGGACCACGAACGCCGCCGCCGCACGGGGATCGAAGGGCAGCGCGGCGAACCCGACGGGACCGGTGCCCGGACGGCGCACCTCGTCGGCGACGACCACGTCGGCCAGCGTCGCCTGCACCCGCTCGAGCGACGCGAGGCTCAGGTCCGGCACCTCGATGCGCAACGCCTCGCCGCGGCCGGCCAGCCCGTCGGGGCCCTTCTCGAAGACGACGCCTCGCGGCCCGGCGACATCGAGCAGGTCGACGTCGGCGTCGATGCGGCGCGTCCGGGCGGCGACCATCAGCGATCGGTCGTGCGGGTGGCCGTGTACAGCTGGCTGATGCCGCCGGAGAGCAGCGCCCGGTCGACGTCGACGAAGCCGGCGTCGGCGATCATGCGCTCGAGCTCGAGCGGCTCGGGCAGGTACGCCACCGACTTCGGCAGGTAGCGGTACGCGGCCTTGTCGGACAGCAGGCCGCCGATCATCGGCACCACCCGGCCGAAGTAGATCGAGTGCCCCCACCGCATGATCGGGTTCGGTGGCTCGGCGACGTCGAGCAGGGCGATGCGGCCGCCGGGGCGGAGGATGCGGGCGAGCTCGGCGAGCATCGGCGGGAGGGACACGAAGTTGCGGAGCGCGAAGCCGCACGTGATCCCGTCGATCGATCCGTCGGGGAAGGGGAGCCGCAGGGCGTCGCCCTGCACGAGCGGCGTGTCGGTGCGGGCGGCGGCGAGCATGCCGAAGGACAGGTCGACGCCCACCGGCCGGTGCCCGGCGTCGGTCAGGTCGAGGCACATGTCGCCGGTGCCGCAGGCCAGGTCGACCACGATCGACCGAGCGCCGAGGCCGAGGGAGCGGATCGCCCGGCGCCGCCAGCCGACGTCCATCCGGAACGTCATGATGCGGTTCACGAGGTCGTAGCGGGGCGCGATGGTGTCGAACATCTCGCGCACGGCGCGGACCTTCTCCTCGCCCTCGGGCAGCGCGTCGGAGCTGGTCGTGGTGGGCACGGGCCAACGATAGGGCCGGCCGGCGGCGGTACGGTCAGCGCCCATGACGGCACCGTTGCGCCTCGGCGTCCACGTCGGCCAGCAGAACCTGGAGATGGACGAGCTGCGGGCACTGTGGCGTCGCTGCGACGAGTCGATGGACTGGATCTCCGCCTGGGACCACCTCTACGAGGCGCCGCCCCAGGGCGGGACGGTCCCGCACTTCGAACCGGTGGCCACCCTCGCCGCGCTGGCGTGCGAGACGAGCCGGGCCCGGCTCGGGTGCCTCGTCTTCTACGTCGGCTACCGGAACCCCGGAATCCTGGCCAAGGCGGCCAGCACGCTCGACCACCTGAGCCACGGGCGCTTCGAGCTCGGCCTCGGTGCCGGCTGGCACGAGCCCGAGGCCGAGGCGTTCGGCTTCGACTTCCCGCCGGTCGGGCGCCGGCTCGACATGCTCGAGGAGGCGGTGCCGCTGATCCGCCGGCTGCTCACCGAGGACCGCACGACGCACGACGGCGAGTGGTTCCGCACGGTCGACGCCTCGAACCTGCCCCAGCCGGTCCAGGCGCGCCTGCCGATCTGGATCGGCGGCGTGGGGGAGAAGCGGACGCTGCGGATCGTCGCCCGCCACGCCGACGGGTGGAACGCGGCCTACGTGCCGCCCGAGGAGTTCCGCCGGCTGAACGGCGTGCTCGACGAGTGGTGCGAGCGCGAGGGGCGGGACCCGTCGACCATCCGCCGCGGGATCAACCTGCAGTTCATGCTGGCCGTCGACCGCTCGCAGGCCGAGTCGATCGAGGCGCAGGTGCGCGACCAGTGGGGCGCGATGGCGCCTCGGGTCATGGCCGGCGGCCTCACCGGCATGCCGGACGACGCCGTCGCCCGCATCGCCGAGTACGTCGACGCCGGCGCGACGGATCTGAACGTGGCGCTGCGGGCGCCCTGGCCGCCCGAGGCGCTCGACGCCTGGCTCGGCGACGTGGTGCCCCGGGCACGAGCGGCGCACGGCTGACCGAGGGCCAGCTGGTCAGCGCCGGCGCCGCCACCACCGCCCGCCACGGGGCCATCGACGAGGCGGATCGAACCGGCCGGCCCGGGCGGTCGTCCCGCCGGTGACGCCGTCGTCCCGTCCCGGCGGTGCGCCACGTGGACGCCGCCACCTCCCGGCCCCTCGCCCTCGCCCACCCCCCTCCGGCGGCCCTCCCTCCTCGACCCCTCGGGAACGATTCGTCAACGAATCGTCGCCGAAGGCCGTAGAGGTGGGTGGGGGTGCGGCGGTGTCGGCGGCGGCGTCGGGGTCGTCGGCGCCCGGGGCGGCATCGCTCCACGCGTTCGGACCGTCACCGACGGGCTCGTCGGCTGGCGCCGGCCAGGTGTCGGCGCCCCAGTGCTGGGGGTCGTGGAGGACCGGCGGGTCGATGAGCGGCGGTCCGGGGTCGGTCACCGGCGGCTCCCACGGGAGCGGGGCGCCCGGGGGCGGCTCGGGGCGACGGACCTGTCGGGGGCCCTCGCCGGTGGCGGCGTACACGCCTCGCTCGAGGCGCTCGGCCCGGCCGCAGCGCTCCTCGTACGCCATGGCGTCACCCAGCCGCTGGACCGGCCGACGCCCGCCCACCGTGTAGCCGTAGCGGTGGAGCAGGCCGTGGAGGTCTCGCAACCGCTGCGGACCGTGCCGGCGCAGCAGCGTCGTGCACACCTCGCGCAGGTCGATGCCCTCGAGCGCCACGGCGCCCGGCGGCGCCGGCGGGACCGGCGGCTCGTCGACCCGGGACCGGCGGCGCACGTGGTGGTTCGTCCACCGGCGGTTGAGGCGGGTGCGCAGCGGCTCGATCCGCCGCAGGCACGCCTGGCGGCGCTCGAGCAGCGCCTCGAGCTCGCGGTCGAGCAGCGCCAGGTCGTCGGTCGCCTCGGCGTGGGCGGCGACGAGGTCGGCCCGCACCAGCCTGGGCTTCGGGAACGGGCGGCGCAGGACGGCGTCGCTCGGGAAGTCGTCGTCGCCGGCGGCGGCGGGCGTGAGCTCCACGGGGTGCTCCTCGGATCGGGCGGCACCGGCCGCCTCCACGGGAGCGAGGACGGCGCTCCGACCCACGTCCACCGTACGGGCGGGGTCTGACGCGCCGGCCGCCGGGCCGGTGCGTAGCATCGCCCGGTGCACGCCAAGGCGCACTTCCACGTGCTCGGCATCCCGGTGCGGATCGAGCCCTTCTTCTGGATCGCCGCCGTCCTGCTCGCCTACAACCTGGGCGACGCCCGGCTCATCATCATGTGGGTCGCCGTGGTGGTGGTGTCGGTGCTCGTGCACGAGCTCGGGCACGCCATCGCCCTGAAGGCGTTCGGCCAGTCGTCGAGCATCGTCCTCCATGGCTTCGGCGGGCTCACCTTCTCTCAGCGCAAGCTCGACCGGGCCCGCAGCATCGCCGTCACCCTCGCCGGCCCGTTCACCGCCCTCGCGCTGCTGGGCATCCCGGCGCTGCTGCTCCGGGAGAGCGACTGGGGCGCCGAGCTGGCCATCGACTACGCCCTGAGCGGCGAGGTGTTCGGGCTCTGGCCGATCGTGTTCTTCGCCGCGTACGTGAACATCTGGTGGTCGATCGCCAACCTGTTGCCGATCCGACCCCTCGATGGCGGCAACGTGCTCACCGAGCTCGTCGGCCTGCAGCGAGCGCGGCTGGTGTCCGTCGTCGTCGCCGCAGCGGCCGGGGTGTGGGCGTACACCCACGCCGACGGCCTGCGCTACGCCGCGTTCTTCGCCGGCTTCCTCGCCTTCATCAACCTCAGCGAGTACCGGCGGGAGCGCCAGGGCGTGCGGGCGCCGTCGGCGTTCGACGTCGAGGGCCCGGCGGTCCCCGGCGGCGGGGGCAACCGGCCCGGCCAGCCCGGGAGCGCCCCCCGTCGGCCCGCCGGTCCGCCGCCACCGGCCCGGCGGGGCGGACGCCCGGTCGGTCCACCGAGCGCCGCGCCGGCGCCCCGCGGCGAGCTGGCCGACCTCCCCGAGCTGCCGGGCTCCATCGATCCGTCCGCCGCCGAGTCGATGGTGTGGAACCTGCTCCGTCGGGGCGACGCGGCCGGCGCCCGACGGATCCTGCGCCGCAGCCGCGGGCCGGTCTCGCCGTTCGCGTCGGGGGCGGTGGCCCTGGCGGCCGGCGAGGGCATCGACGCCCTGGCCCAGGCCTACCTCGATCGCCCGGGCGGGCCGTCGAACCTGGTGCCCGCCACCGTGGCCGCCGACGCCGGCGCCGCCGAAGCGCTGGCCGAGCGGCTCCTCGCCGCCGGGGCCGAAGGGGCGGAGGCCGCATCGAGCCTGCAGACCCACCTGCACTACGCCGAGCGGTTCGAGGCGGCGGCGCTGGTCGGCGAGCGCGTGCACGCCACCGGCGGCGCCGGTCGGGCCCAGACCGCCTTCGACGTCGCCTGCGCGTGGAGCCGGGCCGGCGACCACGAGCGGGCCCTGGCGTGGGTGGCGACGGCCGTCGACGAGGGCTTCCACGTCCCCCGACTGCTCGACGGCGAGCCGGATCTCGAGCCGGTCCGCGGCCTGCCGGGGTGGCACGAGGTGCGCGCCCGCCTTGCTTGACCGCGCGGTCAAGTGAGGCTTGACTGGCCGGCCATGGCCATCGACTTCACGTTCCCGCCCGAGGTGGAAGAGATCCGCTTCAAGGTCCGCGACTTCATCCAGGGCACGGTGAAGCCGCTGGAGCAGGAGATCGAGGACAGCGGCGGCGACCGGAAGGTCCTGGTCCGCAACTACGTCAAGATGCGGGAGCTGGCCAAGGAGGCCGGCCTCTGGCTGCCGCACATGCCCGAGGAGTGGGGCGGCATGGGGCTCGGCCACGTGGCCATGGCCGCCGTCTCCGCCGAGGCCGCCCGCACCCGGTTCGGCCCCTCGGCCCTGAACGCCCAGGCGCCCGACGAGGGCAACATGCACACGCTGCTGCACTGGGGCACCGAGGAGCAGAAGCAGAAGTACCTCAAGCCGCTGTGCGACGGCTACCAGGTGGGCGACGACGGCAAGCCGCAGGCCATCCGGTCGTGCTTCGCCATGACCGAGCCCGAGGTCGCCGGCTCCGACCCCACGCTGATCCAGACCAAGGCGTACAAGGACGGCGAGGAGTGGGTCATCAACGGCCACAAGTGGTTCATCTCCGGGGCCCGGGGCGCCACCTTCGCCATCCTCATCGCCAAGACCAGCGACGACCCCGACGACGTCCGGGCCGGCAACTCGGCCTTCCTCGTCGACCTGCCCGCCGAGGGCTGGAACATCGTCCGTGACGTGGAGACCCTCTCGGGCTCGCACAACCACTGCGAGATCCTCATCGAGGACCTGCGGGTGCACGAGTCCCAGATGCTCGGCGGCGAGGGCCAGGGCCACCTGCTCGGCCAGTACCGCCTGGGGCCGGCCCGCCTCGCCCACTGCATGCGCTGGATCGGCCAGGCCGAGACCGCGCTCGAGATGATGGTCGACCGCTCGCTCAACCGGTACGCCCACGGCTCGCTGCTCGCCGAGAAGCAGGGCATCCAGTGGATGATCGCCGACTCGACCATGGAGCTGTACCAGTGCAAGCTCATGGTGCTGCACGCGGCGTCGCTCATCGACAAGAGCGGCAACGACCCCTCCGTGGTCGACTTCCGGGCCGAGGTGTCGATGGCCAAGCACTTCGTCGCCAACTCGCTGTGGCGCATCATCGACCGGGCCATCCAGGTCCACGGCGCCCTCGGCTACAGCTCGGACACGCCCCTCGGCGAGATGCTGAAGCAGGCCCGCTGGGCCCGCTTCGCCGACGGCGCCGACGAAGTCCACCAGTGGCGCATCGCCGAGCGGACGATCGCCGACTGGAAGGACAACGGCACCGTCAAGAACGCGACGGGGAAGCTGCCGCTGTAGCCGGCGCCGGCACCTCCGGCGGGCCGGGGCGACCGAACAGGTAGCCCTGGCCGAAGGGGCATCCCATCGCCTCGAGCGCCAGCAGCTGGTCGGCGTGCTCGATGCCCTCGGCGACGACGTCGAGGTCGAGTCGGCGACCCAGGGCGACGACGCTCTCGGTGAGCGCGGCGTGGCGGTTGCTGGTCTGCAGCTGGCCGACGAACACCCGGTCGATCTTCAGGATCGAGATGGGGAGCCGGATGAGGTGGCTGAGCGAGGAGTAGCCGGTCCCGAAGTCGTCGAGCGCGATCGGGATGCCGAGCTGGTCGATGGCGGCGAGCTGCTCGAAGACGACGGCGTCCTCGCTCAGCGCCGCCGTCTCGGTGATCTCGAGCACCAGGTCGGACGGCGCCACCCGGTGGGTGGCGAGCGCCGACCGCACCCGCTCGGCGAAGCCGGCGTCGTGCAGCTGGTGGCTGGAGACGTTCACGGCGATGTTCACGTCCCGCACCCCTCGGCCGTGCAGCGCCGCCATGGCACCGCACGCCTCGTCGAGCACCCAGTCGCCGAGCTCGAACACCAGCCCCAGCTCCTCGGCCAGGGGCACGAACGTCGCCGGTGAGATGTCCCCCCGCTCGGCGTGGTGCCAGCGCAGCAGCGCCTCGATCCCCATCGTGCGCAGCGACCCCAGCTCGACCACCGGCTGGTAGGCGAGCTCGAGCGACCGCGACCGGATCGCCGTGCGCAGGTCGTCGGCCAGCGCCGCCCGGTCCGTGACGGCCTCGCGCATGGGCTCGTCGAACACGACGAAGCCGCCGGGGCGGTCGGCCTTGGCCCGGTACATGGCCACGTCGGCGTCGCGCAGGAGCAGCTGGGGGTCGTCGCTCGGGTGGGGCCCCATGGCGATGCCGATGCTGCTGCGCACGGAGACCATCCGCCCCCGGATGGAGAACGGGGCGGCGAGGGCGTCGCACAGGTGGGCGGCGAGGCGCTCGGCGGCGCCGGCGCCGTCGATGCCCTCGACCAGCACGGCGAACTCGTCGCCGCCGAGGCGGGCCACCACGTCGTCCCGGCGCACCGCCCCGCGCAGCCGCCCGGCGACGGCCCGGAGCAGCTCGTCGCCGACGTGGTGCCCCAGGGTGTCGTTGATGTGCTTGAACCCGTCGAGGTCCATGAACAGCACGGCGAGCCGCCCGGCGTCGGCGGCGCGGGCCCGGCCGGTCGCCTCGGCCAGGCACTCGAAGAACACCGCCCGGTTCGGCAGGTGGGTGAGCGGGTCGCGCCGCGCCTCGCGGGCCTGGCGGTCGCTGCGCCGGCGAGCCTCGCGCTCGCTGGCGAGCAGGTGGGCCGAGCGCAGGCACAGGGCCAGGGCGCTGGTCATGCCCTGCGCGAGGGCCATCTCCGGCGCGGTGAACGCCTCGTGCCGGCGGCCGAGGACGAGCACGTCGCCCTCGTCCAGGCGGGTCACGGCCACGTGCAGCGCCGCCGTGCCCAGCGCCAGCGCGCCTCGCCGCCCGCCGGCCAGCGCCCGCAGGTCGGCCACCGGCTCGGCGCCCCGGGCGAACCCCACGGAGGCGTCCACCTCGCCGCCGCGCACGACGGCGGCGACCTCGGCCTCCACCGACTCGACGATCGTCTCGAGCGCCCGCTGCAGGAGGGCCTGCTCGTCGTCGCAGGCGAGGGCGAGCTGGACGAGCAGCTCGGTCAGCTGCTGGACGGCGGAGCTGTCGGCCAGGCGGCTCATGCCAGCGCCAGAACGACGAGCGTCTGGTTGTGGAAGCCGCGGATGCCGACCCGGCGGCCGAACTCGCCGTAGGTGTAGAAGCCCGCGAGCGGCGCGCCGTTGGCGTGGGACTCGATCGAGCGGACCTCGCGCTCGAGGCCGTCTCCGGTCAGCACCGCCCGGCGGGCGACGCAGTCGAACACGACGAGGCCGAGCGGGTCGTGGCCGTCGAGGGCGGCGACGGCGTCGGCGCAGGCGGCGTCGGTCGCGCCGAGCACCGACACGGCATCGCCCTCCATCAGGTGGACGAGCCCGCCCACGGGCACCTCGGCGATGCAGCGCAGCGACCGGTCGCCGACGTCGCCGCCGGCGATGAAGCGCACCTCCTCGCCGTCGCGCCGGGCCAGCCCGAGGGGGTGGGTGAGGGCGAAGGAGGCGAACGCCGTGGGGTCGTCGGCCAGGTCGGCCGGGACCCCGAGGCGCTCGACGTAGACGTCGAGGGCGGGGCGGCCGTCGAGCTCGAGCACGCAGTTGGCCTCGGCGGCGGTCACCAGCATCGCCTCGCCCACCCGGCGCCAGCCGTGCTCGGCGGCCACGCCGATGGGGGCGTCGGAGGCCAGGCCGATGGCGATGACGGCGTCGGTGAGCACCTCGCGGCCGTAGATCTGGCGCGTCCGCTGCATGCGCATCTCGTCGCCGGCGCAGCCGCCGACGAGCGGGATCAGGGCGCCGGCCGCCGAGTAGGCGCCCCGCACGACCTCCTGCTGGTCGCCGGCCAGGCCGTCGCTGAGCAGGACCACCGCCTGGTGCTCGCGCTCGTCCGGGTGGGCGGCGGCGGTCACCTCGGCGCCGGCGCGACGCAGGTCGGCGGAGGCGTCGCGGGCCAGCGCCGTGCGGACGGAGAAGCCCGGCCCGCCGATGCCGACGACGACGGCGGCGCCGTCGGTGACGCCGCCCGGGCCGATCTCGCCGGCGGTGGAGCAGCCGACCACCGGCACGTCACCGGCGACCTCGACGAGCGCAGCGGCGAAGGCGTCCAGGTCGAGGTCGTCGGAGGCGAAGGCGATGAGGACGCCGGGCTCCGGGCCGTCGATCGCCGCCCGAGCCGCTTCGAGGCCCGCCTCCCTCGCGTCCGACGACGCCGAGGTCCCGACCGCGACCCACCGGCTGCCGTCCTGCGTGCGCACGACGGTTCCTTCGGCACGACGGAGCCCGACCTGATGCCCGTTCTGCCGGGACCGACCGGTCCGGCTTCCGGGTCGTCCCGTTCGCCCGGATGACGTCGGATCGTGCCGGGCTACCGCCGCCGCCGCAGGGGTACGTGACGGTGGTCACCGGACGCAGGAGGAGGTGGAGATGGCGATGACCGAGGAGCTCAGTCGGTGCGACGAGCGCATCGAGGCGCTGCGGCGGTGCGATCGCCACGTCGAGGCCGAGGCCGCCTTCACCCCCGGCGACGACTACCGGCGCATCGTCGGCCTCGTCCTCGCCGCCGCCGAGGCGCTCGACCCGCCGATCTCGGAGTCGCGCCTCGAGGACCTGCGCCTCGCCGTGACCGAGGCGTGCAGCAACGCCGTGAAGGTGCACCGCCCCGACGCGCTCGCCGAGCCGGTCGTCGTGACGTGCCGGATCGACGACGAGCGGGTGCGGGTCGACGTCGCCGACCGAGGACCGGGCTTCGACCCGACCGAGCTCGAACCGCTCCCCGACCCGGAGGATCCCCGGCGGCTGCGGTACGAGCACGGGCTCGGCGTCCAGCTCATCTGTGAGATCGCCGACGAGGTCCACTTCCGCCCGAGCCCCGACGCCTCGGGCACGGTGGTGTCGATCGCCCTCAGGCGGTGAGCGCCTGCTCCTTCGCCCAGCGGTAGTCGGCCTTGCCGGCGGGCGAGCGCACCACCGACGGCACGAACACGAACGCCTTGGGCAGCTTGTACCGGGCGACGTGCTTGGCGGCCTCCGCCCGCAGCGCCTCCTCGTCGGGGGCGGCGCCCTCGCGCAGCTGCACGATGGCGATGACCTCGTTGCCCCACTGCTCGCTGGGTCGGCCGGCGACCACCACGTCGAACACGTCGGGGTGGTGGGCGAGGGCCTGCTCGACCTCCTCGGCGAAGATCTTCTCGCCGCCGGAGTTGATGGTCACCGAGTCGCGGCCGAACAGCTCGATCTCGCCCTCGGCGGTGAGGCGGGCCCGGTCGCCGGGGACGGCGTAGCGGGTGCCCTCGATGACCGGGAACGTCTTGGCCGTCTTCTCGGCGTCCCCGAGGTACCCGAGCGGCACGCGGCCCCGCTGGGCCAGCCAGCCGTCGCCCTCGTGGCCGGGCTCGAGCACCTCGGACAGGTCGGCGGACACCACGGCGGCGCTCGGGCCGGGCGTGAACCGGCCGGTGCTGGCGGAGGCGCCGGCGGCCGAGACGTGGCTCATCTGCGAGCCGGTCTCGGAGGCGCCGACGGCATCGAGGATCATCGCCGAGGGGAGGGCGGCCAGCAGGCGGTCCTTCAGGGTCGAGTTGAGCGGGGCGCCGCCGGAGACGACGACGAGCAGCGACGAGCCGTCGTGGTCGCCGCGCTCGAGCTCCTCGACCAGCGGGCGGCCGAAGGCGTCGCCGACGATCAGCAGGATGTTCACGCCGTTGCGGTCGACGGTCTGCCACACGTCCTTGGGGTCGAGGCGGACGACGTCCTCCTGCAGGACGATGGTCGAGCCGCCGTTGAAGCCGGAGAACGCGACCCACTGCGAAGCGCCGTGCATGAGGGGCGGGGCGGGCAGCACCTTCGCGCCGCCGCTGGCCTTCGCCGCCTCGACGATCTGCTCGAGCGACTGCTTCTCGACGCCGGTGCCCATCTCGCGGCCGCCCATGGAGCCCATGAAGATGTCGGCCTGGCGCCACAGCACGCCCTTGGGCATGCCGGTGGTGCCGCCGGTGCAGAGGATGTACAGGTCGTCGGGGGAGCGCTCGACGGCCGGCGGGGTGATGGACGCGGTGGCGAGGGCGTCCTCGTACGCGATGGCGCCGTCGAGCAGCGGGCCGTCGCCGACCTGGATCAGCGTGCGCAGGTCCGGCAGCTTCGGCAGGACGGCGGCCAGGGTGTCGGCGAAGCGGCTGTCGAACACGATCGCCTCGGCCGCGCAGCTGTCGAGCAGGTAGAGCAGCTCCTCCTCGACGTAGCGGTAGTTCACGTTGAACGGCGCGACCCGCGCCTTGAACGCGCCGAGCATGGACTCGAGGTACTCGTTGCCGTTGTAGAGGTAGATCGCCAGGTGGGACTGGTGGCTCTCGTGGCCGCCGAGGCCCGCACGGTCGCGGCGGGCGCCGTGCCCGGCGCCGTGCAGCACGTTGGCGAGCCGGTTCGTGCGCTCGTCCAGCTCGCGGTAGCTCCAGCGACGGTCCCCCCAGACGATGGCGTCCTGGTCGGGGATGGCGGCGGCGACCGCCTCGAAGACATCGGCCAGGTTGAAGTCCATGGCCGGGGAA
>JBKHXT010000210.1:0-11184 GCA_046565885.1 Acidimicrobiia bacterium | reverse complement strand
GGCCCTGGTACGCAGCCGCTGCCAGTTCCCCATCAGAGGTGGGCGGGGATCCAGTCGCCGAGGCGCGCCCGGAGGTCGTCGGCGGCCTCGGCGAGGAGGTGGCCGGCGCCGGGCAGGACCACGAGCTCGCCGTGGCCGCCGGCGAGGCCGTGCACGACCTCGCTGGCGAAGGCGGGCAGGATCTCGTCGCGGTCGCCGTGGAGGAGCAGCATGGGCGTGCCCGCCAGGCCGTGGGCGTCCTCGCAGCCGGCCGACTGGGTGGCGAGGGTGGCCACGCCCCCGCAGTGCTCGCCGAGCGCCATCCCGAGCTGCACCGCCACGGCGCCGCCGAAGGAGTGGCCCACGGTCACGAAGCGCCGGGCGCCCTGCCGGGCGGCGACGTCGGCGACGGCGAGGGCGTCGTGCACGCAGCGGCCGAAGTCGTTCGGCGCGCGGTAGGACACGCGGAACGTGGCGATGCCCTGCTCGGCCAGGGCGACGCCGAGGTCGTGGTACAGCCCGTGGGCGGGACCGAGCAGCCCGCCCATCGCCCCGCCGAGCATGATCACCGCCCGGTCGGCCTCGACCGGTCCGTGCCAGAGCACGGTGAGCAGCCCCTGCATCGTGAACAGCTCGACGTGGCGGAAGCCGTCGGCGACCTCGATCTGCTGGCGGGCGAGCACCCCCAACCGCTCGTAGGGACCCGCCTTCGGTTCGTCCACTGCTGCTCCCTCCGGTGCGGGCGGAATCGACCGTACCTCCCGTGGTCAGCGGCCGACCGGAGGGTAAGGATCGAGGTGCCGGTCGCGGGAGCCGGCGGCGGATCGACGAGCCCTCTGGCCTCTGGACGCACCATGCCCGCACCCGACACCGACCTCGCCCCGCTGGTCGCCGACCACATCGTCTCCCTCGCCCGGCGAGCGCCGCACCTGTTCGGCGTCGCCGACGGCGCCGGCCGCCTCGTCTGGCTGAACGCCGCCGGTCACCGCTTCCTCGGCACCGACGACGCCACGGCGCTCACCACCGCCGACCTGTTCACCGAGGAGGTGTTCGACCGCTACTACGCAACGATCCGCCCGGCGCTGGTCCGCCACGGCGTCTGGAGCGGGGAGCTGCCGGTCAAGCGCGCCGGCGGCACGGGCGGCGTGGTCGACGCCGTGCTCGTGGCCGGGGTCGAGGGCGACGAGGTGCGCTGGCTGGCGTGCCTGGCCGTGGACGTGACCGAGCGCGACGAGCGGGAGCGGGCGCTGTCGCACCAGGCGTCGCACGACCCCCTCACCGGGCTGCCGAACCGGGCGCTGCTCGCTGACCGGCTGTCGATCGCCGTGTCCGTCGCCGAGCGGACTGGGTCGGCGGTGGTCGTGCTCGCCCTCGACCTCGACGGGTTCAAGGACGTGAACGACCGCCTGGGCCACGCGGTGGGCGACCAGCTGCTGCAGCAGGTCACCGCCCGCATCGAGGCCGCCGTGCGCCCCGCCGACACCGTCGCGCGGCTCGGGGGCGACGAGTTCGTGGTCGTGCTGCACCCGCCGGACGAGCCGGCGGCGGCCATGGCCGTGGCCGAGCGGATCCGGGAGCAGGTCGGCCTCGTCGACTACGTGATCGGCGAGCACCACGTCCGGATCACGGCCAGCGTCGGCTTCACCATGTCCCAGCCCGGCGTCCACGCCGAGCCGCAGTCGCTCCTCGCCGCCGCCGACCGCGGCATGTACCGGGCCAAGCGCAGCGGCGGGAACTGCGTCCGGATCGCCGGCAGCGACGAGCCCGGCGTGGTCGACCCGCTCGACCGCGTCGGCGACGAGCTGGCCCGGTCGCTCGCCGAGGGCCGCATCACCGCGGCGTTCGACCCGGTCCTGCGCCTCGCCGACGGGCAGGTGTGCGCCGCCCAGGTCGTCGCCCGCTGGGAGCACCCGCTGCAGGGCACGCTCGCACCGCAGGACTTCGCCGAGGAGGCGGTCCTGACCGGCTACGCCGACCTGGTCTGGTGGACGGCCACGCGGCGGGCGCTCCGGGTGGCCGAGGACGCCGGCTTCTCGCTCCCGCTGCACGTCCCGCTGTCGACGTCGCAGCTGCGCGACCCCGAGCTGCGGTCGCGGCTGCGGTCGCTGCGCCGCCTGGCCCCGACCGTGGACCTGCACCTCAAGGTCGACGGCCACAGCCTGCTGGAGCTGGCGACGACCGGCGGCGAGCTCATCGACACCTTCGTCGCCGAGTCGCTGCCCGTGGTGCTCGCCGGCCACGGCGAGGTCAACCTGCCGCCGGCGATCCTCGCCGCCCTGCCGCTCTCGGCCATCGAGCTCGGCCCGCACTTCGTCGGGTCGGCGCTCGAGCTGCGGGCGATCGGGCTGGCGACCCAGACGGCCTGGGCGCTCGACGTGTCGTGCATCGCGCCGCTGGCGGACGACTCGCGGCTCGACCAGCTCCACGGGCTGGGCGTGAACTCGGTGCGCGGCCCCGCCGTGGGCGAGGGGTGGAGCATCGATCGCCTGGCCGTGGAGGCCCGGCGGCGGGCTACTCGGCCCAGGCCTTGACCTTCTCGATGATCTCGAGGGGCTTGTCGCCCACCGGCGTGATCTGCAGGTGGGTGACGCCGGCGGCCTTGTAGGCCTCGATGCGCTCCTTCACCCAGCCCTCGTCGCCGACCATGGCCGTGGCCTGGAGGAAGTCGTCGGGCACCAGCGCCGCCGCCTCGTCCTTCTTGCCGGACAGGTACAGGTCCTGGATCTGCTCGGCCTCGGACTCGTAGCCGTAGCGGCGGAAGATGTTGTTGTAGAAGTTCTTGCCCTTGGCGCCCATGCCACCCACGTAGAGCGCGGTCATCGGTCGGGCGAAGTCGCGGATCTTGGCGGCGGCGTCGGCGTCGTCGGTGATGGCGACGGTGCCGCCGGCGGCGATCTGCAGCGGCCCGAGCTCGGCGGGTCGGGAGGCGAAGCCCTCGTCGAGGTCGTCGCCCCAGACGTCGCGGGCCTTGTCCGGGTGGAAGAACACCGGCAGCCAGCCGTCGGCCAGCTCGGCGGTCATGGCCACGTTCTTGTGGCCGAGGCTGGCGACCCACACGGGGATGTCCTCGCGCACCGGGCGGTTGATGAGCTTCAGCGGCTTGCCGAGGCCCGTGCCCTGGTCCTCGGGCAGCGGCAGCTGGTACGCCTCGCCCTGGTACTCGAGCCGCTCGCGCTTCCACACGATGCGGCAGATGTCGATGATCTCGCGCGTGCGCGTCAGCGGCTTGTCGTACGTGACGCCGTGCCAGCCCTCGATGACCTGCGGGCCGGAGGCGCCGAGCCCGAGGACGAAGCGACCGCCGGACACGGCGTCGAGGCCGGCGGCGGTGGAGGCGAGCAGCGCCGGGGTGCGGGAGTAGATCGGGAAGATGCCCGACGCCAGCTCCATGCGCTCGGTCTTGGCGGCGAGGTAGCCGAGGATGCTCACGGCGTCGAAGCTGTAGAGCTCGGCCACCCAGATCATGTCGACGCCGGCCCGCTCGTAGTCGGCGGCGGTGGCGGCGGCCTGCACCGGGTCGCCCGTGTACCCGAGGGTCATGGAGAGCTTCATGGGCTCTTCCTAGCACCGCCCCACACCTCGAGGAGCCCGTTCAGCCCGGGCAGGAGCAGCGCCGTGTAGAGGTCGGCCAGCTCGGCGGCGGTGCGCTCGGGGTGGTCGCTCCACCAGCGGCCCAGCGCCTCGAACGCGCCGTTCATCGCCGTGGCCACCGCGGCCAGCACCTCGGCGTCGGCGGGCTGGCCGAGCGCCTCGGCGCCGGCGGCGAGCAGCCCGGCCACGAAGTCGTCCTGCTGGGCCCGCACCGCGTCGATCGCGGCCGACGCCGGGGCGTCGTCGCTGGCGAGCAGGGCGTCCCACAGCGGGCGCCGCTCGTCGATGTACTCGAACCACCCGAGGGCGCCGGCGCGGAGCCGCTCGCCGGGGTCGTCGCCGGCGGCGAGCACGGCCGCCGCCACCCGGGCCGAGAGCTCCTCGGCCGCCCGGGCCATGCACGCCTCGAACACCTGCTCCTTGGAGCCGACCAGGCCGTAGACGATGGGCTTGGAGACCCCGGCACCGGCGGCGACGTCGTCCATCGACGTGGCGGCGTACCCGCGCTCGACGAACAGCCGCTCGGCGACGGCCAGCACCTGGCGCCGGCGCAGCTCGCGCGGCACCCGGCCGTGGCCGTGGAGGGCCACCTCGGCCTCGATCGCCTCCAGCTCGGCGGTGCTCACGCCTACCGACGGTAACGGAGGAGACTGCGGCGGTGGAGCGGATCCCGGTGATCGACCTGTCCGGCGCGCTGGGCGCCGGCGACCCGACCCCCGCGGCCGCCGCCATCGACGCCGCCTGCCGGCGCCACGGGTTCTTCGTCATCACCGGCCACGGCCTCGACGCCGCGCTGTTCGACCGCCTCGACGCCGCCGCGCGCGCCTTCTTCGCCCGGCCGGAGGCGGACAAGGCCCGCATCGCCATGCCGCTCGCCGGGGCGGCGTGGCGGGGGTGGTTCCCGCCGGGCGGCGAGCTCACCGCCGGGCGCCCCGACGGCAAGGAGGGCCTGTACTTCGGCCGGGAGGACCCGCCCGACCACCCCCGGGTCCGGGCCGGCACCCCGCTGCACGGGGCGAACCTGTTCCCCGACGAGCCCGCCGAGCTCGGACCCCTCGTGCTCGAGGTGCTCGACCGCCTGACCGAGCTCGGCCAGCAGGTGCTGGAGCTGGTCGCCCTCGGCCTCGGCCTCGAGCCGTCGTGGTTCCGGCGGCACCTGACGGCCGACCCCACGATCCTGTTCCGGATCTTCCGCTACCCGCCGGCCGACGAGGTGCCGGAGGCCGACTGGGGCGTGCAGGAGCACACCGACTACGGCCTGCTCACGCTGCTGCGCCAGGACGACGTGGGCGGCCTCGAGGTGCGCACGCCCGACGGCTGGCTCGAGGCGCCGCCGGTGCCCGACTCCTTCGTGTGCAACCTCGGCGACATGCTCGAGCGGGTGACCGGCGGCGCCTACCGCTCGACCCCGCACCGGGTGCGTCGCCCGCCGGTCGAGCGCCTGTCGCTGCCGTTCTTCCTCGACCCGTCCTGGGACGCCGAGATCGTGCCCGTGCCCGGGCTCGGCGACACGGGAGCGCCGGCGCCGGCCCGCTGGGACGGCCGCTCGGTGTTCGAGTTCGAGGGCACCTACGGCGACTACCTCCGCCAGAAGGTGGCGGCCGTCTTCCCGGACCAGGCCGGGCGCAGCGGCCTCGACGGCGGTGACGGCTGACACCTCGCTGTCGCAGGAATGCAACGTGTTCGCAACGTTGTGCCACAGTGTCCCGCCGTGCTCCGCCGCATCCCCGCCGTCCTCGCCGCCCTCGCCCTGATGCTGCTGGCCGCCGCCGTCCTCGTGGACCCGGCCGGCGCCGCCGACGACGTCCGCGCCATCACCTTCCCGGTCGACGGGCCGACGACGTACACCGACACCTACGGCGAGTGCCGCAGCGGCTGCACCCGCCGCCACGCCGGCATCGACCTGATGACCGACAAGCACGTGCCGCTCCTCGCCGCCGCCGACGCCACCGTCACCGCCATCAAGGGCACCGCCACCCCCGACGGGCGCGAGGGCAACTACCTCGTCCTCACCGACGCCCAGGGCTGGGAGTACTGGTACGTCCACGTCAACAACGACTCCCCCGGCACCGACGACGGCGCCAACCCCGACGGCCACGTCTTCGGCCCCGGCATCGAGCGCGGCGCCACCGTGCGGGCCGGCCAGCTCGTCGCCTACGCCGGCGACTCGGGCAACGCCGAGGGCACGGCACCCCACCTCCACTTCGAGATCCACCGCCCCGACGGCTCCACCATCAACCCGTTCCGCTCGCTGCAGGAGGCGCAGCGCCCGAGCTCGCCGCAGTACGTGACGAAGCCGGCCGACGAGCGCTTCGTGCGGGCGCTGGCCCTCGACTTCCTCGACCGGGCCGCCACCGACGACGAGGTCCGCCGCGACGCCGGCCGCCTCGCCGCCGGCTCGTCCCGCAGCACCGTCGTCGGCGGGTACGCCGGCTCCGACGAGTGGGTGTCGGCCCTGGTGACGGGCTACTACGAGGCCACGCTCGGCCGCACGCCCGACGAGGACGGCCTCGACTACTGGGTGACGCGCATCCAGGCCGGCACCACGCCCGCCGCCGTGGCCGCGCACTTCTACGGCAGCCCGGAGCACCACGCCAACGCCGGCGGCACCGACGACGCCTGGGTCACCGACCTGTACGAGGAGATCCTCGGCCGCACGCCCGACGAGGCCGGGCTCGACCACTGGGTCGGCGAGGCCGAGCGCGGCGTGCCGCTCCCCCGCATCGCCGGCGCCTTCCACGGATCGCTCGAGTCCCGCCGCACCCGGGTCACCGGCCTGTACGCCGAGCTCCTGGCCCGCCAGCCGGACGAGGGCGGGCTCGCCCACTGGGCCGAGCGCCTGCGCGACGGCCGCGACGTGCAGCTCGCCGTCTCCCTCGCCGTGAGCGACGAGTACCACGCCCGGGCCCAGCAGCGGCCCGAGACCGCCGGCTGAGGTTTTCCCGGAAATCTTCATCCACGATCCGGTCGGCGCCGGAGCCCTTGGTGTACCTGCTCACGATGGAAGGTCCACCATGTTGAAGAAGCTGCTCATCGCCCTGGCCAGCCTGGCCACGGCCGCCGTGCTGTTCGCCGCGCCGGCGTCCGCCGCCCACGAGGGCCAGATGCGGCGGGTCTACACCGCCGACCTCGACCCCCTGAACGCCCCGGGTGGCGGTCAGGCCCGCATCGAGGTGTTCGACCAGAACAACGCCCTGATCACGATCGAGGCCGACGGTCTCAGCCCCGACGCACCCCACGCCCAGCACGTCCACGGCGCCGAGGACCTGATCGCCGAGTGCCCGACGGTCGCCGCCGACGACGCCGACGGCGACGGCTTCGTGTCGGTCGCCGAGGGCGCGCCGAGGTACGGGGGCATCCAGGTGTCGCTCACGACCGAGGGCGACATCTCCACCGACTCCGGCCTCGCCGTCGAGCGCTTCCCCGTCTCCGAGGACGGCGCCTACACCTACGAGCGCGGCCCCGTGCGCCTGCCCCAGGACGTCGCCACCCGGCTCGCCAACAAGGCCATCGTGCTGCACGGCGCCGACCTGAACGGCAGCGGCGAGTACGACGGCGAGAAGCGCAGCTCCATCGCCCCCGACGTGCCCTTCGAGGTCACGGTGCCCACCGCCTGCGGCCAGGTCACCCAGGCCGAGATCCTGCTGCCCCCGCCCTACGCCGGCACCACCGGGGTCGAGGGCAAGGTCACCCGCTGGTACGCCGCCCTCCTGAACCGGGCGCCCGACGAGGCCGGCTTCGCCTACTGGGTCGACACCTACCGCCGCGTCGGCGCCCAGCCGGTCGTCGCCGCCTTCGCCGAGTCGGCCGAGTTCCAGACCCGCTTCGGTGACGTGCTCGACGCCTCGGCCGCCGAGCTGGTCGAGTTCACCTACCTGGCCACCTTCGGTCGGAGCGCCGACGACGCCGGCCAGAGCTACTGGGCGCAGAAGATCCAGTCCGGCGAGGTGGGCCGCGAGCAGCTCGTGGCCCTGTTCGCCGACTCCCCCGAGTTCCAGGCGCTCACCGGCACCGCCTGAGCGACCTCCCAGGGCCCAGGGGCCGGGTCGCTGCGGCGGCCCGGCCCCTGGCGCGCCCGGGCACGAAGCGGACGAACCGCTGCGAGGCGGAAGGACGAACGGCCCGACGCGCTCAACCCGGCGGCGCGAGCGGCCGATGGGACCCGGTTCGTGCAACCGCTGGGAGGGTCATGCACACCGACCGCCGCCTGTTCATCGCCGGCCTGCTCACGACCGCTGCGGCCGCGCCGCTGGCATCGTTCGCCACCGCCACGCCGGTGGGGGCCGGCACCGTCGCCGCCGACGCCCACGAGGTCGTCCGCCCCATCGTGTTCCCGGTGGCCGGCCGCAGCTCGTACTCCGACACCTTCGGCGCCTGCCGCTCCGGCTGCGCCCGCCGCCACGAGGGCATCGACATCATGGCGTCGAAGCTGACCCTGCTCGTGGCCACCCGCGACGCGAAGGTGACCTGGCTGAAGGACACCGCCACGCCCGACGGCAGCCAGGGCAACTACCTGATGCTGCGCGACGAGGAGGGCTGGGAGTACTTCTACGTCCACATCAACAACGACTCGCCCGGCACCGACGACGGCGCCAACCCGAAGGACTGGATGTTCGGGCCCGGCATCGAGGTCGGCGCCGAGGTCGAGGCCGGCCAGCTCATCGGCTTCGTCGGCGACTCCGGCAACGCCGAGGGCACGGCACCCCACCTGCACTTCGAGATCCGCAAGCCGGACGGGACGGTCATCAACCCGTACAAGAGCCTGCAGGCCGCCACCCGCATCTCGAACCCCCTGGTCGTCACCGGCACGACGAGCCCGCAGGAGGCGTTCGTGCGCGCCCTGCACGAGGACTTCCTCGGCCGCTCGGCCGGCGACGTCGAGATCGCCCGCCACCTGTCGGCGCTCGCGGGCGGCCGCTCCCGCGCCGACGTCGTCCGCGAGTTCGCGGGGTCGGACGAGTGGATCCAGGCGCTGGTCGACGGCTACTACCGGTCCACCCTCGGCCGCCCCGCCGACCCCGCCGGCCGGGCCCACTGGATCAAGGTGATCCGCAGCGGTGTCGCGCCGGCCACCGTCGCCGCCGACTTCTACGCCAGCGACGAGTACCACCGCCGCGTCGGCGGCACGGACCGGGCGTGGATCGAGGACCTGTACCAGGAGCTGCTGCACCGGGAGCCCGACGCCGCCGGCGCCTCGTACTGGGTGGGGCAGCTGGCCGCCGGGGTGCCCCGCCGCGACGCCGCCCTGGCCTTCTACCAGTCGCTCGAGTCGCGCCTGACGCGCGTCACCGGGCTCTACCAGGCGCTGCTCGGCCGTGACCCCGACAAGGCGGGACGGGCGCACTGGGCCGGCGTGCTCGCCGACGGCCACGACCTGCGCCTCGCCGTCAACCTGGCGACCAGCGACGAGTACTACGCGCGGGCGGGCGAGCGGGCCACCGAGCGGTCGTAGGCCGATCGGGCCGGCGCCGGTCCGGACGCCAAGATGACGGGGTGCGCCGCCGCCCCGCCATCGCCCTCGTCTTCGCCACGTCGGCGGCCATCCTCATCGTCGAGATCACGGCCGGCCGGCTGCTGGCCCCGTACGTCGGCGTGTCGCTCGAGACCTTCACCGCCGTCATCGGCGTGATCCTCGCCGGCATCGCCACCGGTGCCGCCGTCGGTGGGCGGCTCGCCGACCGCCACGACCCCCGCCGGCTGCTCGGCCCCTCCCTCTTCATCGGCGGCGCCCTGGTCTGGGTCGCCGTCCCGGTGGTGCGGGCCATCGGTCCGAGCATGCGGGGCGAACCCGTCGACATCGTCTTCCTCGCCACGGTCGCGTTCTTCCTGCCCGCCGCCGCGCTGAGCGCGGTGACGCCGATCGTGGCGAAGCTGCGGCTGTCCAGCCTCGACGAGACCGGCTCGGTGTTCGGCGGCCTGTCGGCGGCCGGCACCTTCGGCGGACTCGCCGGCACGTTCCTCACCGGCTTCGTGCTCGTCACGCTCCTCGGGACGCGCACGATCATGTTCGTCGTCGGCCTGCTCCTCGTGGTCGGCGGCATCGTCGTCGAGTGGCTGCTGCGGCGCCGGCCGCCCACGGCCGTCGCCGCGGTCGCGTTCCTCGCCAGCGGCCTGTCGGTGTACGGCTTCGCGCCGGTGTGCGACGTGGAGACCAAGTACTCCTGCGCCGAGATCCGGGTCGACGACGACGACCCCTCGGTGCGCAGCCTGTACCTCGACAGCACCCATCACGCCCGCGTCGACGTCGACGACCCCGGCAACCTCGAGATCCGCTACATCCGGCTGCTGGCCGACGTGGCCGCCGCCCTCCCCGAGGGACCGCTCGACGTCCTGCACCTCGGTGGCGGCGGGTTCACGCTGCCCGCCCACCTCGCCGACGAGCGACCCGGCACGCGCTCGCACGTCATCGAGATCGACCCCGGCGTCGTCGACATCGCCCGCGACCACCTCGGCCTGCAGACCGGCACCGACCTCACCGTCGACGAGCGCGACGCCCGCATCGCGCTGCCCGAGCTCGACACCGACGCCTACGACCTCGTGATCGGCGACGCGTTCAGCGGGCAGTCGGTGCCGTGGCACCTCACCACGGTCGAGGTGGCCCAGCAGATCGACCGGGTGCTGCGCGACGGCGGCATCTACGCCGTGAACGTGATCGACGGCGGCGACAGCGCCTTCGCCCGGGCCGAGCTGGCCACGCTGCGGGAGGTGTTCGCCCACGTGCAGGTGATCCTGCCGTCGGCCGAGCCACCCACCGGGCAGCGCAACCAGATCCTCGTCGCGTCGCAGCGCCCCATCCCCCCGATCGACCCGGCCCCCCTCGACGGCGTCGTCCTCGACGAGTCGTTCGTCGACGGCTACGTCGGCGGCGCCGAGGTCCTCACCGACGACCACGCGCCGGTCGACCAGCTCACCGGCCGCTGACCTACAGCTCGCGCTCGGCGATGCGGCGCAGCACCGGCCGGTGCTGGTCGTCGAGGTCGGCCACCTCGTAGGCGATGTGGGCCCGGCGCCCGTCGACGGTGAGCACGACGAGGTGGTCGTCGAACCAGGGACCGTCGGTCACCCGCCAGTCGAAGCCGGGCCGGGCGTGCGGCGTCGTGGCCACCAGCGCCCGGCAGGCCAGCGACACCGGGGGGAACGTCGTGGCCAGCCGCTGCGCGTGGCGCTCGAAGGCCTCGGTCGACTGCCGGAACGGCGAGCTCACCACCTGGCGCACGCGGCTGCGACCGCCCAGGTCGACCTCGGCGACGTAGCCGAAGTGGACGTCGCCCGACAGCGCCGTGATCGTCGCCGGTGGTTCCCCCCGCTCCCCCGCCGACACCCCGGCGAGGAGGTCGGCGAGGTTCTGGAACGAGGTGCCGAACGCCGCCCAATGCTCGAGGTCGATCTCCTGGCGGAGCCGCTCGGCCGACCGGCGGACCCGGGCGCCCCAGGCCCCGCCGGCGAGCGACGTGTTCCACGCCTCCAGGTCGTGGATGGCGCGGGGCAGGATCCACGGCACGGACGAGGCGACGAAGAGGTGGTCGAGGTCGCCGCGGGCCTGCTCGTCGAGCCAGCGCCACTCGGCCTCGCCCAGCATCGACCGGCGCTCCGGGTCGAGGACCCGGCCGTTGC
>JBKHXT010000209.1:0-9409 GCA_046565885.1 Acidimicrobiia bacterium | reverse complement strand
ACGTCCTGCCAGCGGAGTCCCATGGCCTCGCCTCGGCGCATGCCGGTGGTGGCGATGAGGACGTAGGCGGCGTGGAGCGGATCGTCCTCGACGCCGGCCAGGAACTCGCCGAGCTGGGCGGCGGTCCACGTTTCCATCTCTGGCTTGGTGCGCTTCGGGGGGCGCGCCGCAGTGGCAGGGTTGCGGATGAGCACGCCGAGCCGAACGCCGTCGTTGAGCGCCTTCCGCAGCGACGAGTGCGCGTTGTAGACGGTCTTGGCTGAGAGCTTCCCGCCTCGGGCGGAACCGGACTTCATCATCTCGGCGTAGGCGGTCTCGAGCTGCATCGGCGTGAGCTCGTGGAGCCGGACGTGGCCGAGGCAGCGGATCACCCGGTCGAGGTCGCTCTTGTAGCCACGGAAGGTCGTCTTGCGGGCGGTCGGCTCCTGGTTGGCCAACCACTGCTCGAGGTACTCGCCGACCGTGGCCGAGGTGTGCTCGGTGAGCTGACCGGACTCGCGGGCGTGGAGGTACTCGCGCATCGCCGCTTCAGCGGCCTTGCGGGTGCGGAAGCCACCCTTGCTCCGCTGACGGCGGCGTCCTGTCGCGGGATCTCGACCCGCGTCGGCGACGTAGGTCCAGCCCTTCCCCCGCTTGTACACGTGCCCCTGCACCGGCTCGATGCTAACAGGCTCGTTAGCATCTCGTTAGCAAATGACGATTCTGGCCTCCGACGCTCGAACGACAGCACCGCCATTCGACACGTTTTCGCAGGTCAGAGCGTGCCCGGGGTGGGGTTCGAACCCACACACTCCCAGGGGAGCCGAGGGGTTTAAGCCCTCTGCGTCTGCCAGTTCCGCCACCCGGGCCCGGCGCCACCGTACGGGCTGCTCACCCGTCGCCGCCGCCTCCACCCCCGTCACCGCCGCCGCCGTTCGACGGCTCGGTCGTCGTGGTCGTGGTGGTGGTCGGCGACGTCGTGGTCGTCGTCTCCTCCTCCTCCGGCTCGGTGGTGGAGGTGGTGCTCGAGGTCGTCGACGTCGTGGTGGTGTTCGCCGGGTCGAGGGCCACCTCGACGGCGACCGTGGGCCCGAGCGGCCGGGCGCCCGTGCCGTCGTCGCAGCGGGCGCTGACCTGGTAGGTGCCGGCGACGGCGGTGACGGGCACCCGCAGCTCGGCCTGGCGCTCCGGCTCGTCCGAGCCCACCTGGGGGGCGCTCTCGACGAAGACCGGCTCGGGGGGTCGGCCGTCGTCGGGGTTGGCGGCGGTCGGGCCCTCGAGGACCGCCCACCAGCCGCCCCGGCACAGCTGGAAGCCGTTGCCGCGCACGCCGATGACGCCTCCGGCCTCGACCGGCGAGCCGGCGGTGAGCTCGAGCGGCGGGGCGGTGTCGGACAGCAGCTCGGGATCGGGCTCGGGGAACGGCGTCGGGGGCACGTCCGCCAGCGCCTCGACCATGAAGTCGTGCCAGATCTGGGCGGGGACGGTGCCGCCCTGCACGGTCTGGCCGTCGACCGGGTCCATGGGCGCGTTGCCCTCCGCCCGGCCGACCCACACGATCGCCGTGTACTCGGGCGTGTACCCGGCCAGCCACGCATCGGCGTTCTCCTGCGTCGTGCCCGTCTTGGCCGCCATCGGCCGATCGAGCGCCGCCCGGCGGGCCGTCCCGCTGCGGGGCGTCTCGGCCAGCACGGCGCTCACCGTGTCGGCGATCCGGGGCTCGACGACCTCCTCCTGCTCGGGCTCGTCGAGCTCGAAGCGGACGTCGCCGTCGCGCGTCTCGATCTTGGTGATCAGGTACGGCTCGATGCGGGTGCCCGACCGGGACAGGGTCGAGAACGCCGTCGCCAGCTCGAGGGGCGACACCTCCTCGGTGCCGAGGGCGATCGACGGCTCGGGCTCCAGCTCGCGCTGGATGCCGAGCCGGCGGGCCATGTCGGCCACCGCCTCCGGGCCGATCTGGGCGAGGACCTGCGCGTAGACGGTGTTGACCGACTGCGCCGTGGCCTCCCCCAGCGTCAGCGTCTCGTAGGCCGCGCCGCCGGCGTTGCCCACCGTCCACGGCTGGCCGTCGACGGTGACCGTGATCTCGGCCGGCGCCGGGAAGCGCACCCCCGCGCCGTTGCCCTGCTCGAAGGTCGAGGCGAGGACGAAGGGCTTGAACGTCGACCCGGGCTGGCGGCCGGAGCCGCCGGCTGACGTGACGAGGTCGACCTGCAGCGCCTCGAAGTCGCGGCCGCCGACCCAGGCCCGCACGGCGCCGGAGCGGTCGATGCCCACGACCGCCGCCTGCGGGTCGGCCGGGTCGTCGAGGTGCGTGGCGACGGCCGCCTCGGCGGCGCGCTGGTCGGCCACGTCGAGCGTGGTGTGCACGACGAGGCCCTCGTCGTACAGGGCCTGCTCCCCGAGCGCCTCGACGAGCTGGGCGCGCACGTGCTCGACGAAGTGGGGGGCGACGCCCGCCTCGAGCGTCGTCGGCGACACCTCGCGCGCCTGCACCTGCACGGGCACCGCCGTGGCCGCCTCGGCCTGCTCGGCCGTGAGGGCGCCGGTGTCGACCATGGCGGCGAGGACGGCGTCCCGCCGGGCCTGGGCCGCGTCGGGGTCGGAGGCGGGGTCGAGGGCCTCGGGTGAGCGGAGCATGCCCATCAGCAGCGCCGCCTGCTCGGCCGTCAGGTCGGCGGCGGCGACGTCGAAGAACGTGCGGGCGGCCGCCTCGACGCCGTAGGCGCCCCGACCGAAGTAGACGGTGTTCAGGTAGCGCTCGAGGATGGCGTCCTTGTCCTCGGTGCGCTCCAGCTTCACGGCGAGGACGGCCTCGCGGACCTTCCGGGCGATCGTGCGGTCGGCGTTGAGGTACGCGTTCTTCACCAGCTGCTGGGTGATGGTGGAGCCGCCCTGGGTGGAGTCGTCGGTGAGGTTGTTCCACAGGGCGCGGCCGATGCCGGCCGGGTCGATGCCGGTGTGGTCGTAGAAGCGCTGGTCCTCGGCGGCGACCAGGGCGTCGACCGCGACGGGGGCGACCTGGTCGAGCGGCACCTCGAGGCGCAGGCCCTCCTGGGCGAGCACGGCCAGCTCCTCCCCGTTGCGGTCGAGCAGGACCGCCGACTCGCCCAGGGCGCGCACGGGCGGCAGCTCGGTGGTCTGCCAGATCCAGGCGGCGACGAGCGCCAGCAGCAGGAAGGCGCCGGCGGCGCCGAGCAGCGCCCAGCGCACCCACGGACGGGACCGCCACCACGGCGGGGTCGCCTCGCCGACGTCGGTGGCCGTGGTGTCGTGGTCGCTGGTCTCGTGGTCGGTGTCGGGGTCGGCGGCCTCGGGGTCGAGGTCGTCGGTGGGCGTGCCGGAGGCGGAGGGTTCGGCGGGGGTCTGGGCCATCGGTGGCACCTCCTGTGTGGTCGGCCACCGATACCCCTGGCACAGCCGTGCCAGAACCTGCGTCTACCCGTCGTCGGTAGCGTCCTGCGCGTCGGCGTCGGTGGCCTCCGGCGCCGTGGTGGTGGGGGCGGCGGTGGTGCTCGGCGCCTCGGTCGTGGTGGTCGAGGGCGGCGCCGTCGTCGTGGTGCTCGGCGGCGCCGTCGTGGTGGTGGGCTCGCCCTCCTCCTCCTGCTCCTCGGCCTCGGGCGCCTCCTCGGCCTCGGGCGCCCCGGTCGTGGTCGTCGTCGACCGACGCTGGTCGCGCCGGTCCTCGTCGGCGTCCACCGACGCCTGCGACGCCGTGCGGCGCCGGCCCGGGTCGCCCAGCAGGCCGGGGTCGGGCTCCGGGAACGGCGTCGGCGGGGCGTCGGCCACGGCCTCGACCATGAAGTCGTGCCAGATCTGGGCCGGCACCGTGCCGCCCTGCACCGTCCGCCCGTCGACCGGCTCCATCGGTGCGTTGCCCTCGGCCCGACCGACCCACACGATCGCCGTGTACTCCGGCGTGTACCCCGCCAGCCACGCGTCGGCGTTCTCCTGCGTGGTGCCGGTCTTGGCCGCCATCGGGCGGTCGAGCGCCGCCCGGCGGGCCGTGCCGCTGCGCGGCGTCTCCTCGAGCACGGCGCTCACCGCGTCGGCCACGGCGGGCTCGACGACCTGCTCCGGCTCGGCGGCGTGCTGGAAGACCACGTCGCCGTGGCGGTCGGTCACGCGGGTGATGGTGTAGGGGTGGATCCGCTCGCCGGAGCGGGCCAGGGTGCTGTACACGGCCGCCATCTCGAGCGGGCTGACCTCCTGTGCGCCGAGGGCGATGGACGGGTGGGCCGCCAGCTCGCGCTGGACGCCCAGGCGGCCGGCCATGTCGACGATGGCCTCGGCGCCGACCTCGAGGGCCAGCTGGGCGTACACCGTGTTCACCGACCGGGCGGTGGCCTGGGCGAGGGTGAGGGAGCCGTAGCCGCTGCCGCCGGAGTTGCCGACCTCCCACGGCTCGTCGCCGCCCGTGTCGACGCGGATCTCGGACGGGGCCCGGTAGCGCTCGCCGGCGCCCCCGCCCGCGTCGAGGTGCGCCGCCAGGGCGATGGGCTTGAACGTCGAGCCGGGCTGGCGGCCCGAGCCGCCGCCCCCGGTGACGAGGTCGACCTGGAGGGCGTCGAAGTCGCGCCCGCCGACCCAGGCCCGGATGGCGCCCGAGCGGTCGACGCCGATGACGGCCGCCTGCGGGTCGGAGGGGTCGTCGAGGTTGGCGGCCACGGCCGCCTCGGCCGCCTGCTGGTCGACGATGTCGAGCGTGGTCTCGACGACGAGGCCCTGGTCGTACAGCGCCTGCTCGCCGAAGCGCTCGACGAGCTGGGCCCGCACGTGCTCGACGAAGTGGGGGGCCACGCCGGCGCGCAGCACCGTGGGCGTGGGCTCGAAGTCGACGACCTCGACCGGGCGCTCGGCCGCCTGCTCGGCCTCGTCCTCGGTGAGCGAGCCCATCGCCACCATGGCGGCGAGGACGGCGTCTCGGCGCTCGCGGACCCGCTCGGGGTTCTCGTCCGGGTCGAGCTGCTCGGGGGCGCGCAGGATGCCCATGAGCAGCGCGGCCTGCTCGGCCGTCAGGTCGGCGGCCGAGACGTCGAAGAAGGTGCGGGCCGCGGCCTCGACGCCGTAGGCGCCGCGACCGAAGTACACGGTGTTGAGGTAGCGCTCGAGGATGACGTCCTTGTCCTCGGTGCGCTCGAGCTTCACGGCCAGCACCGCCTCGCGCACCTTCCGGGCGATCGTGCGGTCGGCGTTGAGGTAGGTGTTCTTGACCAGCTGCTGGGTGAGCGTGGAGCCGCCCTGCGTAGAGTCGGCGGTGACGTTGTTCCACACGGCCCGGCCGATGCCGACCGGGTCGATGCCGGTGTGCTCGTAGAAGCGGCGGTCCTCGGCGGCGAGGAGGGCGTCGACCGCCACGGGGGCGACCTCGTCGAGGTCGACCTCGAGCCGCAGGCCCTCCTGGGCGAGCACCGCCAGCTCGCGGCCGCTGGCGTCGAGGAGGACGGCCGACTGGTCGACCTCCGGCGTCGGCGGCAGGTCGGTGCTGAACCAGAGCCAGGCGCCGACGCCGAGCACGAGGACCACCAGCGCCCCGGCGGCGGCCAGGGGCCACCGCAGCCACGGCCACGCCCGGCGCAGCGGGTGCGTGCTCGCCGGTGCGACCGGATCGTCGTCGACCTGCTCGTCGGTGGCGGGGTCGATCTCCTCGGTGGGCGCGTCGGGCGCGCCACCCTCGGTCGAGCCGGGCTCGTCGGTGGGCATGTGGGGGGCTCCTTCCAGGACCGGCGCCCCGTACCCCCACCCGCCCCGGCGCAGAACCCCCGGGCCCCGTCGCCCGGTCAGGCGGTCTCGTGCCGCTCGAAGCCGTCGAGGTCGTCGTCGCCCCGGAACAGGTGCCGGTGGCCGTCGCTGAAGCGCACGATGGCCGCGCCCCGCAGCTTCGTGCCGTCGGGCGAGGTGAGGGCGAGCTCGTGGCGGGCCATGCGCAGGCGCTCGTACTGCTCGGTGCGGAGCTGGGCCTCCCAGTCGGTGGGGCCGGGCCCGCCCTCGCCCTCGCGCACCACGACGAAGACGTCGCCGTAGTCGAACTCGACCGGCACGCCGTCGATGTCGACGTGGGTGAGCAGGATCCGGTACGTCTCCACGACGCCCGACGGTAGGTCACGCCGCCAGCACCTCCTCGCGCTCGAGCGCCGCCCACAGCGCCGTGCGGCAGCGGATGGCCCGCCCGCCGTCGAGGCCGTTCACGACCACGACGCCGTCGACCAGGTCGGCGAGCACCGCCACCCACGGCCGCTCGGCGACCCGCACCGCGACCGTGGCGCCCCGGCGGGTGCGCCGGATGGTGCGCACGGCACCGGAGCGGCCCGGCGGCGTGCGGAAGATGGGGACCTCGAGGCCCTGCAGGCGCGCCGCCTCGCTGAGGGTGCGGACGGCGTGGGCGAAGCGCAGCGTGGAGGACATCGCACCCATCATCCGCAGCGGGGGTGACAGGAACCCCCGGGACGTCGTCGGCGCGTTCCTGTCACCCCCCTCGTGCGACCGTCAGGCCATGTCCACCGACGTCGGCTACTCCCCCGCCCAGCAGCGCGTCATCGACCTCCTCGGCCGCCGGCCCGACGACCAGCCGGTGGGCGCCGACGTGGTGGCCGCGCTGCGCGCCGAGCTCGAGGAGCGCCTCGCGCCGGTGGCCGAGCGGGTGCCCGACGGGGCGACCCTGTTCGTGGGCAAGTCGGCGCTGCACCAGATCGACACCTGCGAGGGCCGGTGGGCGGCCGAGGCCGGCGGCCGCTTCTCGTGGGCGGTGCCCTCGGCCCGGGGCACGGTCGCCCACAAGGCCATCGAGCTCGGCGCGAACTGGCGGGGCGAGGCCGACCCGTGCCGCCTGGTCGACGAGGCCCTCGCCCGCCTCGCCGACGACGGCGGGTCGCTCGGCGCCTTCCTGCGCACGCTGTCCACGGTCGAGCTCGCCGAGCTGCGCCGGGACGCCGTGGGGTTCGTCACGGCGTTCGAGGAGTGCTTCCCGCCGCTCAAGGGGCGCTGGCGCCCCGTGGTCGACGGTCCGGCGAAGGTGGCCCTGGCCGGCGGGCGCATCGTGCTCAGCGGCCGGCCCGACCTCACCCTCGGGCGGGCCGCCGACGGCGGGAAGGTCATCATCGACCTGAAGACCGGCCGGCCGTCGCGCCACCACGTCGACGACCTGCGCTTCTACGCCCTGGTCGACGCCTGCAAGGTCGGCCTCCCGCCCCGCCGGCTCGCCACCGTCTACCTCGACAGCGGCACCCCGGTCCCCGAGGCGGTGACCGCCGGCGTGCTCGAGGCGGCCACCGAGCGGGTCGTGCGCTCGGTCGAGGCCATGGTGGAGGTCCGCACGGCCGAGCGGCCGGCCACCACGCGGGCGAACCCGGCGTGCCGGTGGTGCCCGGCGCTGGCCGGCTGCGAGACGGGCAGCGCGTGGGTGGCGGGCGAGGAGGCCGGCGAGCACGAGGAGCCGTTCTGGTGGGGCGATCCGGTCCGCTGACCGGCGCCTCAGCCGGTCTCGCGCCCTCCCGGTGCCGCCTCGGCCTCGAGGCGTCGCCGCTCGCGCTGGCGGTCGCGCTCCACGGCGTCGCGCAGGTGCACGGGTGGCAGCTCGTGGCGGCGGGGCGGGGCGCCGAACTCGCTCCGCAGGCCCCGGGCCACCGACACGGCCCCGGCCACGAGCACCACGGTGAACAGCAGCCCACCGGAGATGGCCACCGCCTGGAGGGCCTCCAGGCCACCGGCGAGGAGCAGGGCGGCGGCCACCGCCCCCTCGCTCACCGCCCAGAACACCCGCGTCGCCACGTGCGGGTCGGGGTCGCCCCCGGAGGTGAGCATGTCGATCACGAACGAGCCCGAGTCCGAGCTGGTCACGAAGAACGACACGACCAGCAGCGTCGCGATGACCATCATCGGGCGGGCCAGCGGGAGCTGCTCCAGCAGGCCGAACAGCGCCAGCGACGGGTCGTCGCCCACCAGGCCGCTGATCACCCCGCCGGCCCCGTCGAGCGAGATCGCCGTGTTGCCGAGCACGGTGAACCACACGAAGGAGACCAGCGACGGCACGAGCAGCACGCCGAGCACGAACTGGCGGATGGTCCGCCCCCGCGAGATCCGGGCGATGAACATGCCGACGAACGGCGACCACGACACCCACCAGGCCCAGTAGAAGATCGTCCACGAGTCCAGCCACTCCGAGCCCTGGTAGACGCCGAGGCGGGTGAACAGGTCCACCGACTCCCCCAGGTAGGCACCGGTGTTCTGGACGAACGCCGACACGAGCAGCAGCGTCGGCCCGGCGGCCAGCACGAACACCAGGACCAGGGCGGCGAGCCCGACGTTCAGCTGCGACAGCCGCTGGATGCCCCGGTCGAGGCCGGTGACGACGGAGGCGGTGGCCACGGCCGTGATGACGGCGATGAGCACCAGCTGCGTCCCCCGGCTGATGCCGATGTCGAAGACGTACTCGAGGCCGGCGTTCACCTGCATGACGCCGAGCCCCAGGGAGGTGGCGACGCCGAACATGGTGCTCACCACCGCCACCACGTCGACGAGGTCGCCGAGCCGGCCGTCCACCCGCCGCCCGAGCAGCGGCCGGAAGAGCGAGCGGATGGCCAGCGGCTCGCCGTGCCGGTAGCCGAAGTAGGCCAGGCCCATGCCGGTCAGCGCGTAGATGGCCCACGGACCGAAGCCCCAGTGGTGGAACGAGAAGAGCATGGCGTCGCGGGCGGCGGCGGTCGTCCCGGCGCCGGCGCGGGGCGGGTCGAGCTGGAAGTGGGAGATCGGCTCGGCGACCCCCCAGAACAGCAGGCCGATGCCCATGCCGGCGCTGAAGAGCATGGCGAACCACGACACGTTCGAGTAGTCGGGCTCGGAGTCGTCGGGGCCCAGCTTCACGTGGGCGAAGCGCCCGAACGCCAGCCACAGGCAGAACACGAGGAAGCCGGAGACGGCGAGGATGAAGAACCAGCCGAACGTGGCGGTGATGCGGGCCTGCAGCGCGGCGAAGACGTCCCCGGCCGGGCCGGTGAACAGCGACGTGAGCACGACGAACAGCACGACGATCACCGCCGAGGCGGTGAACACCACCGGGTGGATGGTGTCGCGCACCCGGCGACGGGTCGTCGAGCGGAGCACGGGGTGGTCGGGATCGGACAACGCGCCAGCACCTCCGAGGAGCGGTCGGCTGGGGTGGTCCGTGCCCGCCAGCGGCCCGGCGGAGACCGCAGGGGGTCACGGCGGCGCCGAGCGGGTACCGGCCGTGCATGGACCTCGCAGGCCGACGACGCCGCTTCGAGATCCCCCTCGGCGCCGCCGTGGGCGTCGTCGCGGCCGCCCTCGTGCTGGCGCTCGACCGGGCCCTCGAGCTGCCCGTCACCGTGTCGGCCACGAACGCCCGCAGCCTGCTCGCCGCCTCCTTCGGCGCCCTGGTCACGGCGGGGGCCTTCGCGTTCTGGATGCTCCC
>JBKHXT010000208.1:0-9547 GCA_046565885.1 Acidimicrobiia bacterium | reverse complement strand
CCGGTCGCCGCGCCGACCTCGTCGTCCTCGGCCGCGACGACCTCACCGTCCGCCGGACCATCGTCGCCGGCGTCGTCGCCCACGAGGACTGACGGGCGTCCCGCCGCCCCGTCGGTAGCGTCGGCGCCATGGACATCGTCGCCGCGCTCTTCTTCGAGGACCTCGACACGAAGCAGGACTTCGCCGGCGGGCCCACCAAGATCGACCTGGGCGGCGTGCACTTCTCGGCCGCCGCCCCCCAGGCCCCGCCGGTGACGATGGCGCCCCACATGGTGGTGCTGGTGCGCTGCCCGCCGGACGGGCGCGGCACCGGCGCCCTCGAGGTGCGGTTCCTGCGCGACGGCGAGCAGATCGCCCGCAACGCCCAGCCGCTCCAGGTCGAACCCGGCAAGTTCGCCTACCGCCTGGTCCGCGCCGAGCTGCCCTTCGACGACTTCGGCACGGTCGAGGCGCACTGCAGCATCGACGGCGGCCCGGCCACCGTCGTGCCCTACACGCTCGTGCCCGGGGCGGCGTAGGGCGTGCCGTTCGCCGCGGCGCTGTCCGAGCACCCGGTCGCGGCGGACGCCGTCGGCGAGGTCATCGGCGCCATCGTCGAGCAGCGCGGCGTCGAGCCCGACCTGGTGGTCGTGTTCGCGAGCGCCGCCCACGTCGAGTTCCTGGGCGAGATCTCGGCCGCGGTGCGCAACGTGCTGCGGCCGCAGACGCTGCTCGGGGCGTCGGCCTCCGCCGTGCTGGCCGGTCCGCACGAGGCCGAGGACGGCCCCGCCCTGGCCGTGTGGGCGGCGTGGGGGGTGGCCTGCCGGCCGATGCGGCTCGCCGCCGGGCCCGTGCACGACGACGGCGACGGGCCGGCGGTGGTCATCGGCGGCGTCCCCGCCGACGTGGCGCCGGGGTCGACGCTGCTGCTGCTCGCCGACCCGGCCAGCTTCCCGGCCGAGGGCTTCCTGGCCCAGCTCGCCGAGGTGCGACCCGACCTCACCGTGGTGGGCGGCCTCGTCTCGGGCGCCGGCGCGCCGGGGGGCAACGCCCTGGTCCTCGACGACGAGGTCCACCGCCACGGCGCCGTCGGCGTCGCCCTGCCGCCCACGCAGGCGGTGGTCAGCCAGGGCTGCCGCCCCATCGGCGATCCGATGACCGTCACCCGGGCCGAGCCCGGGCGGACCGGGCACTTCCTGCTCGAGCTGGCCGGCAAGCCGGCGCTGCAGCAGCTCACCGACCTGGCCGAGGCCCTGCCCGCCGACGACCGGGCGCTGCTCGCCCGCGGCGTGCAGATCGGCGTCGCCCTCGACGAGCACCGGCTCGAGCTGGGCCGGGGCGACTTCCTCGTCCGGTCGCTGCTCGGCGCCGACCGGGAGCGGGGCGTCCTCGCCGTCGGGACGCCGATCCCCGTCGGGACCACCGTGCAGTTCCACGTGCGCGACGCCGACAGCGCCGACGAGGACCTGCGCGAGCTGCTCGACGGGGTCGACGGCGCCGGCGCCCTGCTCTTCACCTGCAACGGCCGGGGCGAGTCGCTGTTCGGGGTGGAGGACCACGACGCCGAGGTCGTGGCCGACGCGCTCGGCACGCAGGCCGTCGCCGGCATGTTCTGCGCCGGCGAGCTCGGGCCGATCGGCGGCCGCAGCTTCCTGCACGGCTTCACCGCGTCGGTCCTCGTGTTCCAGGACTAGGGTCGACCGCCCACCTCAAGCGCCGGCCGGCTCCGGCGCGCCCGTCCCCTGGAACCCTGGAGCGAGCAGTGCGAGACGCGGATCTCGAGAAGCGGGCCATCGACGTCATCCGAGGCCTGGCGATGGACGCGCCGCACAAGGCCAACAGCGGTCACCAGGGCACGGCCATGGCGCTCGCGCCGCTGGCCCACGTGCTGTGGACGCGGGTCATGCGCTACGACGCGGCCGATCCGGACTGGCCCGACCGCGACCGCTTCGTCCTCTCCGCCGGCCACGCCAGCATCCTGCAGTACTCGATGCTGTTCCTCACCGGCTACGGCCTCGAGCTGGACGACCTGAAGGAGTTCCGCCAGTGGGGCTCGCGCACCCCCGGTCACCCGGAGGTCGGCCACACCCGCGGGATCGAGGTCACCACCGGGCCGCTCGGGCAGGGCTTCGCCAACGCCGTGGGCATGGCCATGGCCGAGCGGTGGCTCGCCGCCCGCTTCGGCGCCGAGCTGTTCGACCACCACACCTTCGTCATCGCCGGCGACGGCGACCTCGCCGAGGGCGTCAGCCACGAGGCCGCCTCGCTGGCCGGGCACCAGCGCCTCGACAAGCTGGTCGTGGTCTACGACGACAACCACGTCTCCATCGACGGTCCCACCGAGCTGTCGCTGTCCGACGACGCCGCCCTCCGCTTCCGGGGCTACGGCTGGAACGTCGTCGAGCTGGGCGAGGCCGCCGAGGACCTCGACGCGCTCGAGTCGGCGCTGCTGGCCGCCAAGGAGCACACCGGCTCCCCCACCCTGCTCGTCCTGCGCAGCCACATCGCCCACCCCTCGCCGTCGCTCACCGACTCGCCCAAGGCCCACGGCCTGGCCTTCGACGACGACACCATCCGGGAGGCGAAGGAGGCCATGGGCCTCCCCGACGAGGCGTTCCACGTCCCCGACGACGTGCTCGGCTACTACCGGGAGGCGGGCGGTCGCGGCCGCGCCGAGCGCGAGGCCTGGGAGAAGCGCCTGGCGGCGTTCGACGGCGAGCGCGCCGCCCTCGACTGCTGCCTCGACGCCGAGGGCATGCCCGGCTGGGAGCAGGCGCTGCCCACGTTCACGACCGCCGACTCCCTCGCCACCCGGCAGGCGTCGGGCAAGGTGCTCCAGGCCCTGACCGCCACCGTGCCCGGCCTGGTCGGCGGCGGCGCCGACCTCACCGGCAACACCGGCACCGCCATCGCCGACCAGGGCGTGATGAGCCCGGAGGAGCCGGGCGGCCGCCAGATCTTCTTCGGTGTCCGCGAGCACGGCATGGCGGCGATCATGAACGGCATGGCGCTGCACGGGGGCCTGCTCCCCGTGGGCGGCACGTTCCTCGTGTTCTCCGACTACGCCCGCGGCGCCGTCCGCCTGTCGGCCCTCTCCGGCGCCAAGGTCATCTACTCGTTCACCCACGACTCCGTGGGCGTCGGCGAGGACGGCCCCACCCACCAGCCGGTCGAGCACGTGGCCAGCCTGCGGGCCATGCCGGGCCTGAGCGTCATCCGCCCGGCCGACGCCAACGAGACCGTCGCCGCCTGGCGCTCGGCCCTCGAGGCCCACGGCCCCACGGCGCTGATCCTGTCCCGCCAGTCGCTGCCGACGCTCGAGGGCACGTCCACCGAGGGTGTGCTGCGCGGCGCGTACGTCCTGGTCGACGCCGGCGACGACCCCGACCTGGTCCTCGTGGCCACCGGCTCGGAGGTGCACGTCTGCGTCGAGGCCGCCCGCCTGCTCGCCGACGAGGGCATCGACGCCCGCGTGGTGTCGATGCCCTCGTGGAACCTGTTCGAGGCCCAGGACGAGGCGTACCAGGACCAGGTCCTGCCGTCGGACATCCCCACCCTCGCCGTCGAGGCCGGCGTGTCCTTCGGCTGGGACCGCTACGCCGACGACAGCATCTCCATCGACACCTTCGGGCACTCGGCGCCGGGCGAGCTCGTGCTCGAGAAGCTCGGGTTCACGCCCGAGAACGTCGTCGCCCGGAGCCGGGAGCTGCTCGCCGCTTCGTAGGGTGGGGCCATGGGCCTCCTCCACGACCTGCACGAGATCGGCGGCCAGTCGCCCTGGCTCGACAACCTGCGCCGCGGCTACCTGCGCTCAGGTGAGCTGCAGGCCTACGTCGACCGCGGGGTGCGCGGCATCACGTCGAACCCGTCGATCTTCCAGAAGGCCATCGCCGACAGCGACGACTACGACGACCAGCTCGCGGACCTCGTGTCGTCGGGCACGTCGGTCGAGGAGGCGTACTGGCGCATGGTGACCGACGACATCGGCGAGGCCCTCGCCGTGCTGCGCCCGGTGTACGACGCCTCCGACGGCATCGACGGCTACGTGTCGGTCGAGGTCGACCCCGGCCTCGCCGGCGACACCGAGCAGACCATCGCCTCGGCTCGCCACCTCCACGAGACCATCGACGCCCCGAACGTGATGGTCAAGATCCCGGCGACCGCCGAGGGCATCCCCGCCATCCGGGCGATGATCGCCGAGGGCCGCTCCATCAACGTCACCCTCATCTTCTCCATCGAGCGCTACGCCGAGGTCATGGAGGCGTACCTGTCCGGGCTCGAGGCCTACGCCGCGTCGGGGGCCTCGGACCTGTCGAGGGTGGCGAGCGTGGCGTCGTTCTTCATCTCGCGCGTCGACACCGCGGTCGACGACCGGCTCACCGTCATCGGCACCGACGAGGCGCTGGCGCTACGGGGCATGGCGGCCGTCGCCCAGGCCCAGGTGGCCTACCAGCGCTTCACCGAGGTGTTCTCCGGCCCCCGCTGGGAGGCGCTGGCCGCCAAGGGTGCCCGGGTGCAGCGGCCGCTGTGGGCGTCGACGTCGACCAAGAACCCCGAGTATCCCGACACCCTCTACGTCGACACCCTCATCGGCCCCGACACGGTCAACACCATGCCGGAGGCGACGCTCGACGCCTTCGCCGACCACGGCACCGTGGCCCGCACCGTCGACGCCGACCCGGAGGGCGCCCGCTCCAGGCTCGAGGCCGTGTCGGCCGCCGGCGTCGACCTCGACGACGTCGCCCGCACGCTCGAGGCCGAGGGCGTGGCCGCCTTCGAGAAGTCCTTCGACGACCTGCTCGCCACCCTCGAGACCAAGGCGTCGTCGACGTCGTGAGGGGCGAGCTGCGCGTCGTCGACGACGTCGCCGCCGCCTTCTGCGACGAGGTCGCCGCCGCCTGGCGCTCACGGACGGCAGATCGCTTCGCCATCGCCCTGTCCGGGGGCGAGACGGCCCGGCGGTGCTACGAGCGCCTCGCCGAGCGGGCCGGCGACCCGGTCGAGTGGTCGCAGGTCGTCGTGCTCTGGGGCGACGACCGCTGCGTGCCCCTCGACCACGAGGACTCCAACCACCGCCTCGCCCAGGAGGCGCTGCTCGACGCCGTCGGCCCCGTCGCCGCCGAGCACCCCATGGACTGCGGCGACCCCGACGCCTACGACCGCCTGGTGCGCGGGCTCGGCGCCATCGACGTGGTGCACCTCGGCCTCGGTCCCGACGCCCACACGGCCAGCCTGTTCCCGTCGTCCCCGGCCCTCGACGCGCCGCCCGGGCGCCTCGTGGTCCCGAACGAGGACCCCCTGGGGAACAACCCGCACCCCCGGCTCACCCTCACCTTCGAGGGCATCCGCCGGGGCCGCCACGTGGTCGTGACGGTGGAGGGCGAGGCCAAGCGCGACGCGCTCGACCGGGTCCGCCGCGGCGACGACGTGCCCGCCGCACGGGCCGACGCCCCCGGCGTCGTGTGGCTCGCCGACGCGGCCGCCGCCGGCTCGTAGCCTGGCGGGCGTGACCACCGGCGCCCTGGCCTCGCCCTCGGAGGCGCTGCGCCAGACGGCACGCGACGTCCGGCTGCGCCTGCTGGCCCGCACCACGGTGCTGCACCTCGTGGGCGGCTTCGTGGTCTTCACGCTCATCCAGCTGCGGTACCCGGCGTCGCGGGCGTTCGCCACGCCGTGGCTGAACGACTTCGCGCTGGTCATCGTGACCGAGGCGGCGCTCACGCCCCTGGCGTGGGCGTGGGTGGCGTGGGAGTTCCGGCGCACCTCCGGGTGGGCGCTGGCCGGGCGGACGCCCACCGTCGAGCAGCGCGAGCACCTCCTCGGCGAGCCGTTCCGGATGGCGGTGCGGCCGATGATCTTCTGGATCGCCGCCGCCGCCATCATCGGCGGCGCCATCCGCGTCCGCGAGGTGTGGGGCCTGCGCGAGATCGTCGACATCGCCCAGATCCTGGTCATGGGCGGCCTCGCCACCTGCGCCATCTCCTACCTGGTCATCGAACGCACGTACCGGCCGCTGTTCGCGTGCGCGCTCGCCGGCGCGCCGATCACCCGGCCGCGGACCCTGGGCGTCCGGGCCAAGCTGCTGCTCGCGTGGGCGGCGTCGTCGGGCGTCCCGCTCCTCGGCCTCGCCCTCACCCCCACCCGCGCCGCCGCCGACTCCGACGCCGCCCTGGCCATCCTCGGCATCGTCGGCCTGGTGGCCGGCCTGCTCGCGGTGTCGGTGGCCGCCGACTCCATCGCCTTCCGCCTCGACGCCATCCGCTCCGCCCTCGGCCGGGTGGAGGCCGGCGACATCTCCCAGGACCTCGAGGTCGACGACGGCGGCGAGGTCGGCCAGGTCCAGGCCGGCTTCAACCAGATGGTCGCCGGGTTGCGTGAGCGCCAGCGGCTGCAGGACCTGTTCGGCCGCCACGTCGGCCAGGAGGTGGCCGCCCGGGCGCTCGAGCGCGGCACCGACCTCGGCGGCGAGGCGGCGGAGGCGACGACGATGTTCGTCGACCTCATCGGCTCCACGGCGATGGCCGAGGTCCTGCCGCCCGGCGAGGTGGTCGCCACCTTGAACGCCTACTTCGACGCCGTGGTCGACGTCGTCACCGACGAGGGCGGCTGGGTCAACAAGTTCCAGGGCGACGGCGCCATGTGCGTCTTCGGCGTCCCCGGCCGCCAGCCGGACCACGCCGCCCGGGCGCTGCGGGCGGCGCGGGCACTGCACCGGCGCCTGGTCAACCTCGGCGAGGACCACCCCGGCCTCGACGCCGGCATCGGCGTGTCGACGGGCACCGTCGTCGCCGGCAACGTCGGCAGCGAGGAGCGCTTCGAGTACACGGTGATCGGCCGGGCGGTGAACGAGGCCGCCCGTCTCACCGACCTCGCCAAGCAGCGCGAGGCCCGCACGCTCGCCTCGGCCGCCGCCGTCCGGGCCGCCGGCCCCGAGTCGGCGAACTGGTCGGCCCGGGGCACCGTCGGCATCCGCGGCCAGCAGGCCCCCACCGAGGTCTACGAACCCTGGAACTGGCAGCCGGTGCGTACCGAGTAGGCCCGTTCATCAGGTCGACGGGTACGGAGCCGCTGCCAGTTCCTCCAGGGGGAACCGGAAGAGCTGGTGGGTGCGCTCGGGCGGGCGGTCGTCGGGCGCCCAGGGGCTGAGCAGCCAGCGGTAGCCGCGGGCGGCGCAGGCCCGGAGCAGGCCGGGCACGAGCTCGGCCGGGTCGCCGTCGCAGCGGACCACGACCGCCGTGTCCGACGGGCGCTCCCGGGCGGCACGGGCGACCCGCCACGCCGAGCGGACCGACGCGCCCGCCAGCAGCGGGGCCACGTCGGGCACGGCGGCGATGCCCTCCAGCACGAGGGCGGGGTCGGCGTACCCACCGGCGACCGGCGGTCGCGGGTCGCCCGAGGGCGACGGCGCCTCGCCGACGTCCGGCGGGACCTCGAGGCGGAAGGTCTCGATCCGCTGATCGGGCGCACCGCCGGCCCGGCGCAGCTGGTCGGCGTACCACGGCGGGTGCCAGGGCCGGCCGGTGGCCGCCGGGTGGTCGTACCCGTCGACCAGGACGCCGGCCTCCTCGTCGATCGCCCAGGTGACCGGCCCGACCATCGTCATGGCCTCCTGCTCGGCCAGCCACGCGCTCGCCGCGGCGAGCAGGGCGTCGACGACCTCGGCGTCGTCGGCGGCGTCGAACAGCCCGAACCACCCCGCACCGACCCCCGTGCCCTCGACGTGGGCGGCGATCCGCCCGACCGGCTGCCCCGCCCGCCGGGCCAGCAGGAAGGCGGCGTCGCCCCGCTCGAAGTACGGGTGCCGGCGGGCGCCGAGGCGCCACTGCTCCCACGCCCGCACGCCCCGCGCCCAGCGCCCGTCGTGCCCGAGCAGGACGAAGGGGACGTCGGCGAAGCGCCGGAGCTGCGACCGCGACTCGACCGGCTCGACCGTCACGAGCGAGGGGGCGTCGGGCACCTGCCGAGCGTAGGAGGGCCACCGATAGGGTCTGCCCATGGTGGACGTGCACCCCCTGCTGGCGCTGCCCCTCGACGAGCTCCAGGCGCAGGCCCGGGCGATCCGCGATGCCCGCACGGGCACCCGCATCACCTACTCGCCGAAGGTGTTCATCCCCCTCACGATGCTGTGCCGCGACAAGTGCGGCTACTGCACGTTCGCCCAGCCGCCGGCCCGGCTCGAGTCGCCGTACCTGACCCCGGACCAGGTGCTGTCCATCGCCCTGGCCGGCGCCCAGGCCGGCTGCCACGAGGCGCTGTTCACGCTCGGCGAGCGGCCCGAGCTGCGGTACCCGGCGGCGGCCGAGTGGCTGGCGGCCAACGGCTACGAGAGCACGGTCGACTACCTGGCCGCGATGTGCCGGCTGGTGCTCGAGGAGACGGGTCTGCTCCCCCACGCCAACGCCGGCGCCCTGTTCCCGGACGAGCTGGCCCGCCTGCGCGAGGTCGCCCCGTCGCAGGGGATGATGCTCGAGACCCTGCGCGACGACCTCGAGTGCCACCGGGGTTCGCCCGACAAGGAGCCCCAGCGCCGGCTCGACACCCTCGAGGCCGCCGGCGAGCTCGGCATCCCGTTCACCACGGGGATCCTGGTCGGCATCGGCGAGGACCCCATCGACCGCATCACCGCCCTCGAGGCCATCGCCGAGAGCCACCGCCGGCACGGCCACGTGCAGGAGGTGATCGTCCAGAACTTCCTGCCCAAGCCCGGCACCGCGATGCACAAGGCGCCGGCCTGCCCGCCGGACGAGTACCTGCGGGCCATCGCCGCGGCCCGGCTGGTCCTGCCGCCCGAGATCCACCTCCAGGCGCCGCCGAACCTGTCGGATGACTTCGGCGTCCTGCTCGACGCCGGCATCGACGACTGGGGCGGCGTCTCCCCCGTCACCGCCGACCACGTGAACCCCGAGCGGCCCTGGCCGGCGCTCGACCGGCTCCGCGAGGTCACCGAGGACCGGGGCTTCACGCTCGCTCCGCGGCTGACCATCTACCCGGAGCACGCCCTGCGCCCCGAGCGGTTCCTCGACGAGGGCCTGCGCTTCCCCGTGCTCGACCGCGCCGACGCCGAGGGGCTCGGCCGCGACGACCACTGGTACTCCGGCCACGAGGACCCGCCGCCGCTGCTGGTCCCCGGCCGGGGCTCGGCCGGCGGCGCCGTCGGCGAGGTGCTCGCCGGTGCCCTGCTCGGCCAGGAGCTGGGCGTCGAGGAGATCACCACCCTGTTCGGTGCCCGGGGCCCGGAGGTCGCCCAGGTCGCCGAGGTGGCCGACGAGATGCGTCGCGAGGCCGTCGGCGACGTCGTCACCTGGGTGCAGAACCGGAACATCAACTACACGAACGTGTGCACCTTCAAGTGCCGCTTCTGCGGGTTCTCGAAGGGCCCGCTGTCGCTCAACCTGCGGGGCACGCCCTACCTGCTGTCGCTCGACGAGATCGCCGGCCGGGTGAAGGAGGCCTGGGACCTCGGCGCCACCGAGGTCTGCCTCCAGGGCGGCATCCACCCCGACTTCGACGGCGACTACTACCTCGACGTCACGCGAGCCGTGAAGGAGGCGGCGCCGGACATCCACGT
>JBKHXT010000207.1:0-9805 GCA_046565885.1 Acidimicrobiia bacterium | reverse complement strand
GTGGTCATGACCGTCATCGCAGGCGTTGATGGATCCGGAGCCAGCTCGCAGGCGCTGCGGTGGGCAGCTCGCGAGGCGCAGTGGCGTGACGAACCGCTGGTGGCGGTCATGGCGTGGGGCTTCCTCGACCAGCACACGGCCGAGCCGGGGGCTCCCTTCGACCCTGCCTACGGGCACGCGCAGGCCACCGGGGCGCTGGCGACGTACGTCCGATCGGCGCTGCCCGAGGCCGTGGCGGATGCGGTCGAGCTGCGCGCCGTGTGCGATCTGCCGGCGGCGGCCCTGGTGGCCGCGGCGTCAGCTCGGGACCTGCTGGTCGTCGGCAGCCGGGGACTCGGCGGCTTCCGCGGGCTGCTGCTCGGATCGGTGAGCCGACGATGCGTCCACGAGGCGCCGTGCCCGGTGGGGGTGGTCAGGGAGTCGTCACCCGGAGACGGGGCCCGGCACGGTCTGATCGTGGTGGGGGTCGACGGGTCGGACGGCTCGCGTCGCGCGGTCACCTGGGCTCTGGCCGAGGCCCGCCTGCGCGGCGCGACCGTCGAGCTCGTGCACGACTCGCCGGTCGGGCTCATCGGGGCGGACGCCATCGCCCTCCACGACGGCGCGGCGGTGGAGCTCGAGGCCGAGCGCGTCTTCGACGGCGTCCTCCTGGGCCAGGACCTGCGCGGGGTGCACCCGCCGGTGCGTCGCACCACCACGTTCGAGGGGGCGGCCGCATCGATCCTGAGGCGTGCCGAGGGGGCCGACCTGGTCGTCGTCGGCTCGCACGGCCGGAGCACGCTCGCGCGGCTGGCGCTCGGCTCGGTGAGCTCGCAGGTCGTGCACCACAGCGACCGTCCCGTCGTGGTGGTGCCGTGATCCCGTACGGGCGATCCCGCGGACCGCCCGTAGGATCGGCCTCCATGCCCGGCCGCTTCTACGTCACGACGCCGATCTACTACGTCAACGACGCCCCCCACATCGGCCACGCCTACACGACCGTCACCGCCGACGCCGTCGCCCGCTGGCACCGCCTCCTCGGCGACGACACCCTCTTCCTCACCGGCACCGACGAGCACGGCCTGAAGGTGGCCCGGGCCGCCGAGGAGAACGGCTGCGAGCCCCTCGAGTGGGCCGACCGCACGAGCGCCCGGTTCCAGGAGGCGTGGGAACTCCTCGACATCTCGAACGACGACTACATCCGCACCACCGAGCCCCGGCACCACGCCGCCGTCCAGGCGCTGCTGACCCGCATCAAGGACAACGGCTGGATCTACCAGGACACCTACGCCGGCTGGTACTGCGTCGGCTGCGAGGCGTACTACGCCGAGTCCGACCTCGACGAGGGCAACCTCTGCCCCATCCACGGCCGGCCGGTCGAGTGGTTCGAGGAGGAGAACTGGTTCTTCAAGCTGTCGGCGTTCGAGGACCGCCTCGCCGAGTGGCTCACCCAGGACCCGTCTCCGGTGAAGCCGGAGGGCAAGCGCAACGAGGCGCTCGGCATCGTGCGCCAGGGGCTCGACGACGTGTCGATCACCCGCTCCAGCATCGACTGGGGCGTGCCGGTGCCGTGGGACCCGGACCATGTCTTCTACGTCTGGTACGACGCCCTCATCAACTACGCCACCGCCGCCGGCTACGGCAGCGACGAGGCGTCGTTCGAGGCGTGGTGGCCCACGGTGCACCACCTGCTCGGCAAGGACATCATCCGCTTCCACGCCGTCTACTGGCCGGCGATGCTGATGGCCGCCGAGCTGCCGCCGCCGTCGTCGCTGCACGTGCACGGGTTCCTGCTCGTCGGCGGCGAGAAGATGTCGAAGACGAAGCTGAACCAGATCACGCCCGCCGAGCTGGTCGAGGACTTCGGCGTCGACGGCTTCCGCCACCACTTCCTCCACGACCAGCCCTTCGGCCCCGACGGCGACTTCAGCTACGAGGGCATGGTCGCCCGGTACAACAGCGACCTGGCCAACAACCTCGGCAACCTGCTGTCGCGGGTGGCCACGGTCGTGGGCAAGAAGTGCGACGGCGTCGGCCCGGCACCCGACCCCGACAGCCCGCTCGCGGCCGTGGCCGCGTCCGCCTACGAGGACACCGCCGCCGCCTGGGCCGCGGTGCAGCCCTCGGTCGCGCTCGATGCCACGTGGCGGCTCATCCGCGAGACGAACGCCCACCTCGAGGCCAACGAGCCGTGGAAGATGGACCCCGGTCCGGACGTCGAGCGGATCATGGGCGACGCCCTCGAGGCCCTGCGCATCGTGGCCGTCCTCGCCTCGCCCGCCGTGCCGCGCGCGTGCCGGGAGATCTGGTCGCGCATCGGCCTCGACGGCACGCCCGAGGACCAGCGCCTCCCCGAGGCGGCAGCGTGGGGCCAGTACCCCGGCGGGCTCCCCGTCGAGAAGGGCGCGCCGCTGTTCCCCCGCCTGTCGTGAGCGAGCGCTGATGCCCGTGCGCTGGACCGACGACCACTGCCACCTGCCCGACGATGGCACGGCGGCCGAGGTCGTGGCCGCCGCCCGCGCCGAGGGCGTCGAGCGCTTCGTCCACGTCGGCGTCGACGTGGCGTCGTCCGCCGCCGGCCTGGCGCTGGCGGCGGCCCTCGACGCCGTCTGGGCCACGGCCGGCGTCCACCCCCACGAGGCCCGCCACGGCATCGACGGGCTCGCCGAGCTGCTCGACGACCCGGCGTGCGTGGCGGTGGGGGAGTGCGGGTTCGACTTCCACTACGACCACTCGCCACGCGACGTGCAGCGCGACGTGTTCGCCGCCCAGGTGGCGCTGGCCAACGAGCGCGACCTCGCCCTGGTGATCCACACGCGCGAGGCGTGGGCCGAGACCTTCGACGTCCTCGACGCCGAGGGCGTGCCCGCCCGCACCGTCTTCCACTGCTTCACCGGCGGCGCCGACGAGGCCCGGGCGTGCCTGGACCGCGGTGGGTTCCTGTCGTTCTCGGGGATCGTGACGTTCCCGAAGGCGCAGGACGTGCGCGACGCGGCGGCGGTCTGCCCGCTCGAGCGGGTGCTGGTCGAGACCGACAGCCCCTACCTCGCCCCCGTGCCGAACCGCGGTCGGCCGAACCAGCCGGCGTGGGTGCCGCTGGTGGGCGCCGGCGTGGCCGACGCCGGCGGCCACGCGCTGGAGGACGTGGCCCGTGCCAGCTGGGACAACGCCAGCCACGTGTACGGCCTGCCCGACGAGCCCGGTGGTGGTGCGTGAGCGCAGCGGTCGACGATGACGCCGCGCCGACGCCGCCCCGGCGGCGCCTGTGGATCGCCGTGGCCGCGACGCTGGTCGCCGTGCCGCTCCTGCTGCTCGACAACCTGACCGGCGACGACGACGAGGACGACCCGCCCGCCACCACGTCGCGCTCGGTCGCCACCGTCGTCGTCCCCCTCGACCGGCCCGAGACCGGGCCGCCGAAGGGCATCTCGGTGGTCACCTCGTCGACCACGTCGAGCACCGTGCCCATCACGGCGGCGACCACGACCACCGCCGCGCCGTGACCGCATGACGCTGGGGGCGGCCCGCATCCGGGCGCTGCTGGAGGAGCACGGCATCACGCCCAGCCGCGCGCTCGGGCAGAACTTCCTCGTCGACCCGAACACCGCCCGGCGCATCGCCGCCGCCAGCGGGGCGGGTCCGGGCGACCACGTGCTCGAGGTGGGCCCCGGCCTCGGCTCGCTGACGCTGGCGCTCGCCGAGGTCGGCGCCGCGGTCACCGCCATCGAGCTCGACCGGTACCTCGCACCGGTGCTCGAGCAGGTCGTCGCCGACGTCGAGCCGCCGGTGCGCGTGGTCCAGGGCGACGCCCTCGCCGTCGACCTCGCCGAGCTGCTGGCCGACGCGCCGGCGTGGCGGCTCGCCGCCAACCTTCCCTACAACGTCGGCACCACGATCCTGCTTCGCATCCTCGAGGAGGCGCCGTCCGTCACCGGCGGGGTCGTGCTCGTCCAGCGCGAGGTGGCCGAGCGCCTGGCCGCCCGCCCCGGCGACGACGCCCACGGCATCCCGTCGGTGAAGGCGTCGTGGTGGGTCGACGCCCGGGTCGGGGGTCGCGTGCCGGCCTCGGTGTTCCACCCCCGCCCCCGCGTCGACTCCGCGTTCGTCACCTTCGAGCGCCACGACCCGCCCGGCGACGACGACCTGCGACGCCGCGCCTTCGCCCTCGTCGACGCCGGGTTCGGCCAGCGCCGCAAGATGCTGCGCCGCAGCCTCGCCGGCCTCGTCGACGTCGAGCGGCTGGAGGCGGCCGGCGTCGACCCCACCCGCCGGGCCGAGGAGCTCGCCCTCGACGACTGGGTCCGCCTGGCACGATGACCGCCATGGCGACGTCGCTGTTCGAGCAGGTCGGTCCCGACCGCTACCGGGCCACCGAGCTCTCCCGGGGACCGTGGGACCCCAGCGCCTGCCACGGCGGCCCGCCGGCCGCGCTGCTCGGCGGCGCGCTGGAGGCGGCGCTGGCCGACTTCGCCCGGGACGACCTGGGCGGTGAGGTGGCGTTCTTCCCGGCGCGCGTCACGGTCGAGCTGCCCCGCCCGGTCCCGCTGGACGAGCTCGTGGTCGAGACCCGGATCCGGCGCCCCGGCAAGCGGATCTGCCTCGCCGAGGGCACCCTCACCGGCCCGGACGGCAAGGTCTGCCTGTCGGCGACGCTCGCCGCCATCCGCCGCCAGCCCTTCGACCGCCCCCTCTCGGACGACCCGACCCCACCGGACCCGAAGGAGAAGGGCTGGGGCGTGAAGCTCACCGGCGGGATCGAGGACGTCATGTTCGCCCGAGAGGGCGTGGAGCACCGGGTGGTCGCCGGCCGGTTCGAGGACCCCGGTCCGGCCACGGACTGGATCCGGGTCGCCGTCCCCATGGTCGACGAGCGCGCCCCCACCCCGCTCGAGCGGGTGCTGTGCGCCGCCGACTTCGGCAACGGCGTGTCGAAGTGGTTCGACATGGGCGAGGCGCTGTTCCTCAACCCCGACCTCACCGTCAACCTCCACCGCCTCCCGGTGGGCGAGTGGGTGTGCATCGACGCCGTCACCCGCATCGGCCCCGACGGCGTCGGCCTCGCCGAGAGCCTGCTCTTCGACGAGGACGGCCCCCTCGGCCGGGCCACCCAGTCGCTGCTCGTCGAAGCCCGGTGACGGCCGACCCGGTGCGGGTCGTCGCCCCCGCCAAGCTCACCCTGACGCTGCGGGTGACCGGCGTCCGCGACGACGGCTACCACCTGATCGACGCCGAGATGGTCTCCCTCGACGTCGCCGACGAGCTGGCGTTCTCGCCGGCGGACGAGGTCCAGGTGCGCCACGTCGGCCCGCACGCGGCCGGCCTCACCGGCGGCGCCGACGACCTGGTGGCGAGGGCCCTGCGGGCGGTCGATCGCACCGCCGACGTCGTCGTCGACAAGCGCATCCCCCACGGCGGCGGGCTGGGCGGCGGTTCGGCCGACGCCGCCGCCGTCTTCCGGTGGGCCGGCGTCCACGACGTCTCGCTCGCCGCCACCATCGGCGCCGACGTCCCGTTCTGCCTCCGGGGCGGCCGGGCCCGGGTGCGGGGCATCGGCGACGAGCTCGAGCCGCTGCCGTTCGTCGAGCGGACGGTCACGCTGGCCTTCCCGGACGGCCTGCGCTGCGACACCGCCGCCGTCTACCGGGCCTGGGACGACCTCGGCGGCCCGACCGCCGACGGGCCGAACGACCTCGAGCCGGCCGCCCTCGTCGTCGAGCCGCGGCTGGCTGCCTTCCGCGACCGCCTCGGCGACGCGACGGGCGAGACGCCGGTGCTCGCCGGCAGCGGGTCGACCTGGTTCGTGCCCGGCGCCCACCCCGGACCGGGTCGGCTGGTCGCCCGCACCACGCCCGCCCAGCCGCCCTCGGCCTGACCCCGGACGCGAACCGACCGCCCGGAGCCAGGGCTCGGGGCGGTCGAGGCAGCACCGCCCGAGGCGGTGCGCGACGTTCGTCGTCTACTTGCCGGCGGCGCGACGCTGGAAGCGGGTGCGCTTCAGCATCTTGCGGTGCTTCTTCTTGCGCATGCGCTTGCGGCGCTTCTTCACGAGGGAACCCATAAGGCGTTCCACCCTAGAGAGGTGGTGGTGGGGGAGCCAACTACGCTCGGCCGCCTCTCCCGGGTAGTTCAACTGGCAGAACGACGGCCTTTGGAGCCGTATGTCGCAGGTTCGAGCCCTGCCCCGGGAACGCCTCGCCTCGGTCGCGGAGCGACCTCCGGCTCGGTTGACGAAGTCGCCGGGCGACTTCGTCGTCGCAGGGGCGGTGGTCTCGGAGTAGAACCACGGCATGTCCACGGAACGGCCCCTCTCCGCCATCGTGCTCGCCGCCGGCCACGGCACGCGCATGCGCTCGGAGCGCCCGAAGCCGCTGCACGTGCTGGTGGGCAAGCCGATGGTCGTGTGGGTGCTCGACGCCCTCGCCGACTGCGACGTCGACCGGGTCGCCGTCGTGGTGGGCCACGGCGGCGAGGCCGTCACCAAGCGCCTCGTCGAGGACGCCGGCGACCGGCCCCTCGAGTTCGTCGAGCAGACGGTCCAACGCGGCACGGGCGACGCCACCACCGTCGGCCTCACCGGCCTCAGCGAGGACTGGGACGAGCCCCACGACGTGCTCGTCCTCACGGGCGACACGCCGCTGCTGCGCGCCACCACCATCGCCGCCCTCGTCCAGCACCACCGCGACAGCGAGGCGGCCTGCACCATCCTCACCGCCCGGCTCGACGACCCCACCGGGTACGGGCGCATCGTGCGCGGACGCGACGACCGGGTCGAGCGAATCGTCGAGGAGGTCGACACCACCGAGGACGAGCGGGCGATCGACGAGATCAACACCGGCATCTTCTGCTTCCGGCGCAGCCTGCTGGCCCCGGCGCTGCGCCGCATCCGCCCCGACAACGCCCAGGGCGAGCTGTACCTGACCGACGTCGTCGGCGTGCTCGCCGACGCCGGGCACCAGGTCACGACGATGGTCGCCGACGACCCGGCCGAGACCCACGGCATCAACGACCGCGTCCAGCTGGCCGCCGCCGAGGCCGAGCTGCGCCTGCGCATCAACCACGCCTGGATGCGGGCCGGCGTCACCCTCGTCGACCCGGCGCAGACCTTCATCGACGCGCCGGTCGAGCTCGGCCGCGACGTCACCGTCTACCCGGGCACCATGCTGCGGGGCGCCTGCGTGGTCGGCGAGGGCAGCGACATCGGCCCCGGCGCCCACCTCACCGACACCACCGTGGGCGCCCGGGCGACGATCTCCCAGACGGTGGCCGACCGGGCCCGCATCGGCGACGACGCCGTCGTCGGGCCGTGGGCGGCCCTCGGCCCGGGCGACGAGGTGCCCTCGGGGGAGGTCACGGGCCCTCACTATGCTGGGCCCGGCGCTCGTCGATGAGGGAGAAGCTCCGTGGAGCTGGTCACGAAGAAGAAGCTGCACCTGCTGTCGGGGCGGGCGCACCTCCCGCTGGCGGAGGAGATCGCCGACCTGCTGGGTGAGGAGCTGGGCGAGGCCAACCTGGCCGAGTTCGCCAACGGCGAGATCCACTCCAAGCTCGGCCGCAACGTCCGCGGCGCCGACGTCTTCATCATCCAGAGCCACAGCTCGGTCGAGGGCCTGTCGATCAACGACTCGATCATGGAGCAGCTGATCATGATCGACGCCGCCCGCCGGGCCTCGGCGAAGCGCATCGTCGCGGTGTGCCCCTTCTACGGCTACGCCCGCCAGGACCGGAAGGCCGAGGGGCGCGAGCCCATCACCGCCAAGCTCGTGGCCGACCTGTTCAAGTCGGCCGGCGCCGACCGCCTCGTGTCGATCGACCTGCACTCCGGTCAGATCCAGGGCTTCTTCGACGGCCCGGTCGACCACCTCCAGGCCCGCCCCGTGCTCATCGACGCCATGCGCGGCCTCGGCCAGGACCTGGTCGTGGTGTCGCCCGACGCCGGCCGGGTGAAGGTGGCCGAGCAGTACGCGAACGAGCTGCACGCCGACCTCGCCATCGTGCACAAGCGCCGGGTCAAGGACGCCAAGAACGCCGTCGAGGCCCGCGACGTGGTGGGCGAGGTCGACGGCCGCTGCTGCGTGCTGATCGACGACATGATCGACACCGCCGGCACGATGGTCGCCGCCGCCGAGCAGCTGATCGCCCACGGCGCCTCCGAGGTCCACGCCGCCTGCACGCACCCGGTGCTGTCCGGCCCCGCCGTCGACCGCATCAAGAACTCCAGCATCGGCCGGCTCATCTGCACCAACACGCTGCCGCTGCCCGCCGAGAAGCAGTTCGACAAGCTCGAGGTCCACTCCATCGCCCCGATCCTCGCCAAGGCGATCGACGCCGTGTTCGAGGACACCAGCGTCTCCGAGCTGTTCGGCGGCAAGAACCAGACCTAGGGGTCGGCGCACGCCCGCTGGCGCCCGTACCAGCCCCTCCGTGCCCCGACGCTTGGGGAAACTGGCAGCGGCTCCGTACCACGGTCCTGGGGGCCCCGGTACGGAGCCGCTGCCAGTTTCGGTCCGGGGGCGGCCGCACGTACACTGTCCCGTTCGTCTGTCACCCGACCCGCAGGTAGTTCCATGGCCACCGACCAGATCACCCTCACCGCCGAGACCGGGCGCCCCACCGGCACCCGCGCCTCCCGCCGCCTGCGGGCGGAGGGCAAGATCCCGGGCGTCGTCTACGGCCTCGACTCCGAGCCCAAGGCCGTCGCCGTGGCCTGGAGCGAGCTGCGCGCCGCGCTCACCACCGACGCCGGCATGAACGCCCTCATCGACCTCGACGTCGACGGCCAGAAGAACCTGACGATGGTCTACGACATGCAGCGCCACCCGGTGCGCCGCGAGGTCACCCACGTCGACTTCATCCTCGTCGACGTCAACAAGACCGTCGACGTCGACGTGCCCATCGTGCTCGAGGGCACCGAGGAGGCCGACCACCTCGCCGGCCTGGTCATCGACCAGCAGCTGTTCAGCCTCCCCATCTCGGCCAAGCCGGGCACCATCCCCAACGAGCTGGTCGTCAGCGTCGAGAAGCTGACGGTGGACGACCCCATCCGCGTGGGCGATCTCGACCTGCCCGAGGGCGTCGAGCTGAACGTCGACCCCGAGGAGGCCATCGTCACCGCCTCCGTGCCCCAGGTCGAGCTCCCCGAGCCCGCCGAGGGCGAGGAGGCCGAGGGCGAGGGTGAGGCCGCCGAGGGCGAGGACACCGCCGAGGCCGAGGCCGAGGGCGGCGACGCCGAGGCTGCCGCCGAGGGCGGCGAGGAAGCCTGAGCGGACCCTTCCGGGTCGCGGCGGATCGGCGGGGCACCCCCGCCGATCTGCTCGTCATCGGGCTCGGCAACCCGGGCCTGCAGTACGCACGGACCCGGCACAACGTGGGCGCCGACTGCGTCGGCCTGCTCGCGCAGCGCCACGGCGACCGCCTCGTGCACTCGCGCAAGGAGCACGCCGAGGTCGCCGAGCTGCGCCCGGCGCCGTCGATGAAGCGCCTCGTCGTGGCGTTCCCGACCACGTACTACAACGAGGCCGGCCGGGCCGCCCGGGCCCTGGTGCTGCGCCACGGCATCGACGACCCGACGAAGGTGGTCGTGGTCCACGACGAGCTCGACCTCGACCCCGGCCGGCTCAAGGTCAAGGCCGGCGGCGGGCTCGCCGGCAACAACGGTCTCAAGTCGATCAAGGCCAACCTCGGCACCGACGCCTTCCTGCGGGTGCGCATCGGCGTGGGCAAGCCGCCGAGCAGCCAGCAGGGCGCCGACCACGTGCTGCGCCAGCCCGGCAAGCGCGAGCGCGAGGAGCTCGACGTGGCCATCGCCGAGGCCGCCGACGCCGTCGAG
>JBKHXT010000206.1:0-14608 GCA_046565885.1 Acidimicrobiia bacterium | reverse complement strand
CGCCCCGAGTACATGGCGCCCTGGATCGAGCCGGTGTCGCGGTGGTCGCCGCACACCCACAGGCCGTCGCCGAGCGACACCGGCTGCTTCGGGCGCAGCGGGGGCGGCTGCGCCGGCTGGCCGTGGGCGATGGCGTCGGTGCGCAGGTGCACCCAGCCGTCGACCGACGCACCCCACCACCGGCGCAGCTGGGCCCGGACGGCCGGCTCGAGCGAGTCGTCGGCCCGCCCGGCCACGGCGGCGGCGATGACCGCACGGCCGTCGGCGCCGTAGGCAGGCGCCACGTTCGTCATGACCGCCACGTTGCCCGCCGGTCCGGTGCCCTCGCCGTCGAGGACGATGAGCCGCGAACCGATCGGTGGTTCCGGCGCAGAGAACCAGACGCACGACGCCGCCTTCGACCCGACCGGCGCCAGGCCGAGCAGCCGGCTCGCCGTGGGGCCGTCCGTGGCGACCACCACGTCCCGGGCGCCGATCCGCTCGCCGGAGGCCAGCACCACGGCGCCGGAGACGACCTCGTCGACCGGGGCCTCGAGGCGCAGCGCCCCGTCGGGCAGCCCGCCCGCCAGCTGGGTCGAGATCTCGCCCATGCCGAGCGCCGGCACGGCGGTGTCGCCACGGGCGAAGGAGCGGAACACGAGGTCGAACATGCGCCGGCTGGTGCCGAGCGAGGGGTCGAGCTGCACGCCCCCGAACAGCGGCCGGAAGAAGCGCTCGACGATCTCGTCGGAGAAGCCCTCGGCCCGCAGCCGGTCCTCGGTGGTGGCGTCCGGTCGCTGCAGCAGGGCGCGCGCGGAGGTGCGCAGGAGGCGCCGGCGCAGCCAGGCGATGCGGGCCTTGTCGGCCAGCCCGCCGACGGGCTCGACCGCGGTCCGCAGCCCCCGGACCGGGTCGCGGAAGGGGTCGACCACCGGGTGGAACGATCCGTCGACGCGCACGAGCGCGCCCGGGTCGAAGCGGTGCAGGTCGAGGGCGCCGAGGTCGAGGTGGCGGGGCAGCTCGGGGTAGTCGGTCAACAGGACCTGGAAGCCGCGATCGAGGCGGTGCCCGACGACCACGTCGGTGCGGACCCGCCCGCCCGGGCCGTCGGACGCCTCCACCACCAGCACCGACCGCCCGGCGGCGGCGACGGTGCGGGCGGCCACGAGGCCGGCGAGCCCGGCCCCGACGACGACCACGTCGAGCCGGGAGGGGGTGTCGGGCACCCGGCGGACGCTAGCGACGAGCCGCTGCGGCGGGACCGCGCCCGCCCGGCATCATGGGCCGGTGGAGAGCACCCGCATCGACCGCTGGCTGTGGGCCGTGCGCCTCTACAAGACGCGCAGCGACGCCACCCGGGCGTGCACCGGCGGCCACGTCGAGCTCGACGGCCGCACGGTGAAGCCGGCCCAGCAGGTGCGCCCCGGCGACCGGGTCCGGGCCCGGGTGGGCGACCGGGAGCGCATCGTCGAGGTGGTGCGCATCATCGAGAAGCGGGTGGGCGCGCCCGTCGCCGTCGAGTGCTACGTCGACTACAGCCCGCCCCCGCCGGAGCGCCCGCTGCAGGCGCTGTTCGGCGAGCGCGAGCGGGGCGCGGGACGGCCGACGAAGCGGGAGCGCCGCCAGATCGAGCGCGAGCTGGGCAAGCGGCGCTGACGCCGGCGCGCACGTCTAGGGTTCCGGCCATGTCGTCGTTCCACGAGTTCTCGATGCGGTCGATCACCGGTGAGCAGATCGACTTCTCGACCTACCAGGACAAGGTCTGCCTCGTCGTCAACGTCGCCTCGCAGTGAGGGCTGACGCCCCAGTACGCAGGTCTGCGTGCGCTGCAGGAGGAGCTCGAGGGCCAGGGCTTCACGGTGCTGGCCTTCCCGTGCAACCAGTTCGGCGGCCAGGAGCCGGGCACCGATGAGGAGATCCTCGAGTTCGCCCGGTCGAAGTACGACGTCAACTTCCCGATGTTCTCCAAGATCGACGTGAACGGCGACTCGGCCTGCGACCTCTACCGCTGGCTCAGGGAGCAGGCGCCGGGCGAGGGCGAGACCTCGGACATCACCTGGAACTTCGAGAAGTTCCTGGTCGCGCGCGACGGCTCGGTGGTCAAGCGCTACCCGCCGATGACCACGCCCGAGGAGATCCGCGAGGAGCTGCCCGAGCATCTCTGACCGGGTGCCGCTGATCCGCCATCCGGCGGATATGCTGGTGGGCGAGCTGGTCGTCCACCGCTTCGGTGCACGGCTCGGTCCGGCCGAACGCCACGGCCGGAGCCGGTCGGCCTTCGTGCCCGACGGCTCGGGCCCCACGGGGGCCGCTGGCAGCCAGCGGGGAAACGGGGCGGGCGTCGTCCGTCGCTACCCGCAACGCGAACGGAGACCACGATCACCAGCACCACCCTGTCGCCGGAGGCACTGCCCACCGTGCTCCCGCGGCACTTCGAGGACATCGTGCAGGCCCACCTCGACGGTCGCGAGACCGACCGCGACCGGGCCGTGCTCGAGCGCTTCCGCGACGACTGGGTGCGGGTGCTCTACCGGTTCCTCGACCGGGCCGACCGCGTCATCGAGGAGACCCGCCGCACCGTGCGCGGCCCCGAGCGGTTCCCGATCATCGAGGACTTCGACCGCGAGGCGTACCGCATCGACGAGGTCCTCACCGAGCTGCTCGGGCCGCCGAGCGAGGACGAGCTCGAGCCCGAGGGCGGGCGTCGCCCGAAGGGCCGTCCGCCGGTCGAGCAGCCGGTCGTCGAGCCGGGCACCACGCAGCTGCAGCTGACCTGGGAGCCGGGCTCGATCATCGCCTGGGCCGGCGGCCACAACGCGCCCACCGACACCGTGGCCGGCGTCCGTGCCCGGCTGGCGGCCGTGGGCGGCAGCTCGGTCCCGTGGGAGGAGCACCGCCCGATCAAGCTGCCCGACGGCACCAAGGCCGAGGCCGTGCGGGCGCCGCTCGGCGCCGCCCTCGGCTGGCTGGTGTCGGTCCGCCGGGTGCCCGACGAGGCCGAGGTCGGCGCGTCGGTCCCGTGGCTGGGCCTGACGGCGGCGATGGCCGTGCGCCTCGCCGCCCAGGGCCGCATGGTGCCCCGCCTGCGCAAGGTCCGCCGCCGCGACGACGCCGGCGGCGGCGGCAAGGACCAGTCGACCTTCGCCGTCGAGTGGGAGCCCGTCCTCATCGACCCGGAGCGCATCACCGAGCTGGCCACCGCCCGGCCGCTGGCCGCCGCCGCCACCGGCAACCGCCAGGACGGGCGGGCCTTCACCCAGTCGGTGCTGTGCGACCTGCTCGGCACGATCTGCCAGATGGCCGCCGAGCGCCTCGAGGTGCCGGCGCCGCCGCCCGATCCGCGCTCGCGCACCGACGTCGCCGAGACCGTGCTCGCCCGCCTCGACGGCACGCCCTTCGACGCCCCCACCCGCGCCGGCGCCGAGCTGGTGCGCCGGCTCGACCAGTGGTCCTCGCCGGTCACCGGCACCGCCAAGCTGGCGCTCACCGTGCGCCTCGACCCGCCGGACGAGGGCGGCGCCTGGCACTGCGCCGTGCTGGCCCCCGGCCCCGACGGCAAGCTCGAGCCGGTCGAGGTGGCGATGGTCCAGTCGTCGAACACCAAGTCCCGCGAGATGAAGGCCCAGCTCGCCCGGGTCGAGCGGCTGTTCCCCGAGCTGAGCCGGCCCGGCGGTCGCCGCCGTGGCGAGGTCATCCTCTCCCAGGAGGAGGCCTTCCAGCTCATGTCCCGCACCGGCGAGGTGCTGCGGGCCGCCGGCTTCGACGTGCAGGTGCCGGTGCTGTCGCGCCGCAAGCCCACGCCCGGGCTGCGCCTCACCGCCGACGAGGCCCAGGAGTCCGTGGTCGGGGCCCAGCAGCTGGCCAACGTCCGCTGGTCGGTGGTCTTCGACGGCGTCGAGCTGAGCGCCGAGGACATCCGGGCCCTCGCCACCCAGGCCCGCCCGCTGGTGAAGTCCGGCGACCACTGGGTCGAGATCGACAAGGCCGACCTGCGCGAGGCCGCCGCCGCCCTGGCCGAGCGGGCCGACAAGACCCGCCTCACCGGCGCCGACATGCTCCGCCAGGCCCTCGGCCTCGAGGGCTCGCCGCTGGCCGGCGGCATCCAGATCTCGGGCGCCGGCTGGGCCGCCGACCTGCTGCGCAGCGCGTCGCAGATCTCCGCCGACAGCGTGTCGACGACGCCCGAGGGCTTCGACGGCGAGCTGCGCTCGTACCAGGCCGAGGCGGTGGCGTGGCTGCGCTTCCTCGACGACGCCGGCCTCGGCGGCTGCCTCGCCCTCGACATGGGCCTCGGCAAGACGCCCACCATGCTCGCCCACATCGCCGCCACCGCCGGTCACGGGCCCACCCTCGTCGTCGCCCCGCCGGCCGTCGTCGGCAACTGGGCCCACGAGGCCCGCCGCTTCACCGGCTCGCTGCGGGTCGTGGTCCACCACGGCCAGAACCGCACGAGCGAGCGCGGCATCCCGAAGATGGTGGAAGGCGCCGACGTCGTCATCACCACCTACGGCACGGCCGTGCGCGACGTGGCCGCCCTCGAGAAGGTCACCTGGGGCAAGGTCGTGCTCGACGAGGCACAGGCCATCAAGAACCCCACGTCCGACACGGCCCAGCAGCTGCGCCGCTTCGACGCCCGCAGCCGCCTCGCCCTCACCGGCACGCCCATCGAGAACGGCCTCGGCGACCTCTGGGCGATCATCGACTGGTGCAACCCCGGCCTCGTCGGCAGCCGCGCCCAGTTCATCGCCCAGCTGTCCCCGAGCGGCACGGGCAAGGACGGCGCCGAGTCGGCCCTCAAGGCGCTGAACGGCATCCTCGTGTTCCGTCGCACCAAGGCCGAGCCGGCCATCGCCGCCGAGCTGCCGGACCGCATCGACGAGCTCGACCACTGCGCGATGACCAGGGAGCAGATCGGCCTGTACCAGGCCGTGCTCGACCGGCTCGTGCTCGAGACCAGCGACGAGGACTCGACCCAGAAGAAGGGCGCAGTGCTCGCCGCCATCACGGCGCTGAAGCAGATCTGCAACCACCCCGAGGCGTACCGGGAGAGCGGCGAGCCGCTCGACGGGCGCTCCGGCAAGCTCGCGCGCCTCAACGAGATCGTGGAGTCGGTGTTCGAGTCCGGCGAACGGGTGCTCATCTTCACCCACTTCGCCAAGTGGGGCGAGAAGCTGGCCGCCTACCTCACCGAGCGCTACGAGCTGCCGATCGCCTGCTACCACGGCGGCCTGGCCCGCGGCGCCCGCGACGAGCTGGTCCGCAAGTTCCAGTCCGAGACCGGTCCCGGCGCCATGGTGCTGTCGCTGAAGGCGGGCGGCACCGGCCTCAACCTCACCGCCGCCAACCACGTCGTGCTCTACGACCGCTGGTGGAACCCCGCCGTCGAGGACCAGGCCCGCGACCGCGTGTGGCGCATCGGCCAGAAGAGCACGGTCATCGCCCACCGCCTGGTCTGCCCGGGCACGGTCGACGAGCGGGTCGAGGAGGTCGTGGCCGGCAAGCGCCGCATCGCCGACATGGTCCTGCCCAAGTCCTCCAGCATCGGTGACCTCGACGCCAGCCAGCTGCGAGCCGCCCTCGGCATCGACCCCGACCTGCTGCTCACCGACGACGACGAGAGCGAGGCCGCATGAGCGCCAACGGCTCCACCAACGGCCACGGCGGATCCGGCGGCGGCGAGAACCGCAAGCGCCGGAACCGCAAGCGGCGCAACCGGTCGAACGCCCGGGCGCTCGCCGAGTTCTGGGGCGACGACGACGCCCTGCCCGAGCCCCGCGACGACATCCGCATCACCCAGGACCCCTCCGCGGTGGTGCGCTCGCTCGGCCGTCCGCCGCTGCCCGGCCAGGAGCAGGCCGCCGAGGCCTACTTCGCCGCCGTCTACGGGCGGGCCGTCGGCCTGGCCAGCGCCCTCGCCGCCGCCGGCGAGCTCATCGAGCCCGAAGAGCTGCTGGACGAGACGTAGATGCCGGAGGCGGCCGAGGTCGCCGTCGCCGCCCGGCAGCTGGCCGAGCTGGCCGTCGGCCGCACGCTGGCGGCGGTGCCGGTGACGCACCCCCGCACGGTCCGCCACACGGATCCGGCCGCCGTCCAGGCGCTCGCCGGTCGTCGGGTCGAGGGCGTGCGCAGCCACGGGAAGTGGATCCTGGTCGACCTCGAGGGCACCGACGTGGCCCTCGGCATCCACCTGCGCATGAGCGGCCAGCTGCTGCTCGCGCAGCCGGGTGCGGCGCACCCCGACCGCCACGTCCACGCCGAGCTCCACCTCTCCCACCTCCCGGGAATCGCGGCGGTTGGTCAGGAGGGTGCTGACGAAGCGCCGCAGCTGCGGGTGTGGTTCCGGGATCCGCGGACGTTCGGGGAGCTGCGGGCGCTGCCCGGCCGGCGACCGCCGGGAGCCGACGACCTGTTCGACCCGGCGGTGACGGGGGAGCGGCTCCATGCGCTCGCCGCCCGGCGCCGGGCGGCGGTGAAGGCGGTGCTGCTCGACCAGCAGCGCACGGTGGCCGGGATCGGCTCGTACCTGGCCGACGAGGCGCTCCACCGGGCCGGGATCTCGCCCGTCGTCCCGGCCGGCGAGCTGGCCCGGTCGGCCTGGGAGCGGATCCTCGCGGCCGCCCGGGCCATCGCCACCGACTCGGCTGCCGCCGGCGGCGTCACCCTCGCCGACGAGGGCTGGGTCGACCTCCGGGGGCGACCCGGCCGCTACGCCGCCGAGCTCCAGGTCCACGCCCGGGACGCGTGCGCCCGCTGCGGCACGCCCACGAGCGGCGCCGTGGTCGGGGGCCGGAGCGCCCGGTGGTGTCCCCGCTGCCAGCACGCCCGCCGGCGCCGCTGAAGGATCGGCGCGCTGGTGGTCGTGGCGGACACGAACGCGCCGATCGGCGCGCTCGGTCAGTCGGCGGCGAGGCGGTCGAGATCGACGACCTTGCCGCGGTCGATGCTCACCCAGTCGCGCGCTTCGAGGTAGGGCTTGAAGGTCTGGGCGATGAAGCGGCCGTCGGCCTCGGTCTTCGGGCGCTGCAGCTCGTACAGGTGCGGGAACTCGAGCCAGGCGGTGACCGCGTGCCAGAGGCGCAGGACGGCGTCGCCCTCGGTGGGCGGGTCGATCACGACCGGGCCGAACAGGCACTCGTCGCCGAAGAAGAGCGTGGGCACGCCGTAGCCGCCGGCGGCGACGACCCGGTCGTGGTCGGCCTTCACCTCGTCGTGCGTGGTGGGGTCGCCGATGGCCTCGTCGACGATGCCGGAGTCGAGGCCGAGCTCGTCGAGCAGGTGGCGGGCGACGGCCGGGTCGTGGGGCTTGTGGCCCTCCTCGTGCAGCGCCCGGGCCGCCCGCTCGTACCACCGGTCGAGGTCGTCCATCGACCGCCGGCGCAGCACGGCGCCGATGCGCATCATCGACCAGCCGTAGGACCACTCGCGCTCCCACGGGTGCTTCTTGCCCTCCTGGCGGTTGATCTCCTCGAGCGAGAAGAACCGCCAGCTGATCGTGAGGTCGGTCTGCTCGCGCACGGCCCGGATCCACTTGGAGGTCTGGTAGGCGAACGGGCACATGACGTCGAAGTGGAAGTCCACCTCGGTGGGCGCGCTGGGCGGGGCCATGGGTCGAGGCTAGGGCTACGGTGGCCGGCGTGGGAGGCGACGAGGCCTCGTCCGAGCAGCGCCTGCGGCGCATCGCTGCGGCGCAGCGCCTCCTCGCGGAGACGAGCCGCCAGCTCGGACCGGCGGTCGACCTCGACCTCACGGTGAAGTCGGTGCTCCAGGCGATGCGGGCGCTGGTGTCGTTCCGGGGCGGCAGCATCTGCCTCGTCGACGGCGACCAGGTGCGCATCGCGGCGGCCGACCCGCCGGTGTCGGCCGAGGTGGCCGAGCTGCGCCTGCCCGTCGGGTCCGGTCTCGTGGGCCGGGCCGTCGCCGAGGGCACCACCATCTCCAGCGGCGACCTCGACGGTGACGAGCGGGTGGACCCGGAGGTGCGCCGGCTGGGGTCGAACGCCGGCATGGTCAGCTACCTGGCGGTGCCGCTGGTGTGCCTCGGGCGGACGATCGGCGTCCTGCAGGTCGACAGCACCGAGCGCCACGCCTTCGACGACGTCGACGTGATGCTGCTCGAGGGCCTGGCCGCCCAGGCGGCGAGCGCGATCGAGAGCGCCCGCTACATCGAGGAGATGGTGCGCCTCGACGACCTCAAGCACCGGTTCATCAACCTGGTGAGCCACGAGCTCCGCACGCCGCTCACCATCGCCGCCGGCATGCTGCGCATCTACCGCACCCGGGCCGCCGTCCCGCCGCCGGAGCTCGACGACCTGCTCGACCGCAGCGAGGCGGCGATGCAGCGCCTGCGCCGCCTCATCGAGGAGCTGATCCTCATGAGCCAGCTGGCCGCGGGCACCGTCGTCGCCCGCCACGACCCCGTCGCCGTGCGGGCCGTGGTCGACGTCGTCGTCGAGACCTGCTCGGCGCCGGAGCGGGTGCAGGTCCGCTGCGACGAGGAGCTGGTGTGGCGCACCGATCGGGAGCTGCTCACCCAGGTCGTGGAGGCGCTGGTGGACAACGCGCTGACGTACGCCGGCGCCGCCGAGGTGGTGGTCGACGGTCTCGTCCTCGAGGTGCGCGACGACGGCCCCGGCCTGCCCGACGACGTCCTCGCCAACGTCGGCTCGTCGTTCGAGCGCTCGACGCGCAACGACACCACCGTCGCCGGTCTGGGCCTCGGCCTCGCGCTGGTCCAGGCGCTGGTCGCCGAGCTCGGCGGTCGCGTGGTCGTCGACTCCTCGGAGCAGGGCACCGCCGTGCGCATCCACGTGCCCGACTGATCGCGCCGTCGCCCGCCCGCATCGCTCGACGCCCCTCGTGGTACGGACCCCTCAGAGGCCGCTGCGTGCGACGCCGGCCCGGCGCCCCGGTCGGCCTCGGTCACGACCCCGACCCGAGAGGTGCCATGTCCCGGACCCAGCCGCCCGCGACCACCACGACCCGCCCGCCCCTGCTCCGCCACCGCCTGGTGCGCCGCCAGGGGCTGCTCGCCGCCGGCCTCACCGGCCTGGTCGTGACCAGCCCGACCCCCGCCCTCGCCGACACCCGCAGCGATCCCTCGGCCCACGAGCTGAGCGTCGACGCCGACGCCGACCCGGCGCCGCTGCTCGCCCGCTGGGTCGCCGAGGCGGCGGGCGTCGACGCCGTCGAGCACCAGGCGCCGTCGGGCGCGCTGGTGAGCGCGGTCGCACCCGGCCGGGCGCCGGTCGCCCGCTGGGACGGCGTGCGCGTGTTCACCGACGGGGCGACCACCGAGCTCGTCGGGTTCCACGAGTCGAACAACCCCGAGGCGCTGCCGCTGGCCGCCACCGCCCCCATCGCCAAGAGCCACCACCACGGGGTGGCGGTGCCGACCACCGGCGAGGCCGACGGTCAGGTGATCGTGCTGCCGACCCGCGACCGCCCGTCGGGGCCGATGACCGCCATCGACCTGGCCGTCGACGCCGGTGCGCCGGTGGCCTCGCCGGTCGACGGCGAGGTCGTGTCCGTCGACGTGATCCAGTACGAGGGCACCGACCACAAGATCGTGATCCGCCCCGACGGCAACCCGGACGTGCTCGTCTCGATCATCCACGTCAACGACCCGCTGGTGCAGCCCGGTGACCGGGTGCGGGGCGGGGAGACGACCGTGGCCGCGTCGCCGCGCCAGCTCCACTTCGAGAGCCAGGTCGACCGCTTCACCACGGCCGCGCGCGGCGCACCGGCACCGCACGTGCACGTGGAGCTGCGGGCCGCCTGAGCGGCCCGGATGGGCTCAGCCGGCCTGCAGGGCCTCGATTGCCTCGGCCTGCGCCAGCGTGCGCCGAGCCTGCTCGACGTGCAGGTTCTCGACCATCCGGCCGTTCACCGTGACCACGCCCCGGCCCTCGCGCTCGGCGGCCTCGAACGCCTCGATGACCTCGCGCGCCGACTCGACCTCGTCGGGCGACGGGGCGAACACCTCGTTGCACGGCTCGAGCTGGCTCGGGTGGATGAGGGTCTTGCCGTCGAAGCCCATCTCCTTGCCCTGGCGGCACTCGGCCAGGAACCCCTCGGCGTCGGTGATGTCGTTGTAGACGCCGTCGAGGACGACCTTGCCGGTGGCCCGGGCGGCGAGCAGGCACAGGCCGAGCCCGGTCAGCAGCGGCTGGCGGCCGGGGACGTGCTCGGCGTGGAGCTCCTTGGCCAGGTCGTTGGTGCCCATGACGAGGACGGTGAGGCGCTCGGAGCAGCCGGCGATCTCCTCGGCGTGGAGCATGGCGATCGGCGTCTCGACCATCGCCCAGATCTTCGTGCGGTCGGGCGCCCCGCCGGCCTCGAGCGCCGACTCGATGGCCCGGACGTCGTCCACCGAGTTGATCTTCGGGATCACGATCGCGTCGGGCCCGGCCGCGGCGATGGCGGCGACGTCGTCGGCGTGCCACTGCGTGTCGAGGCCGTTGGCCCGGATGGCGATCTCGCGCCGGCCGTACTCGCCGGAGGAGGCGGCGGCGCACACGCGCTCGCGGGCCTCGGCCTTGGCGTCGGGGGCGACGGCGTCCTCGAGGTCGAGGATCAGCGCGTCGGCGGCGAGGCCCTTGGCCTTCTCGAGGGCCCGCTCGTTGGCGCCCGGCATGTAGAGGACCGAGCGGCGGGGGCGGAGGGCGGCGTCGGCGCTCACAGGCCGTAGGCCTCCTGCAGCTCGGGGTCGCGCTCGGCGAGCTGCTTGGCCAGGTCGAGCACGACCAGGCACTGCTTCACCGAGGCGTCGTCCTCCATCTTCCCGTCGAGCATCACGGCGCCGGTGCCGTCGCCCATGGCCTCGACGACCCGCTTGGCGTGCTGGACGTCCTCGACCGGGGGCGAGAACACCTTCTTGGCGATCTCGATCTGGGCCGGGTGCAGCGACCAGGCGCCGACGCAGCCGAGCAGGTAGGCGTTGCGGAACTGGTCCTCGCAGCCGACGACGTCGCGGATGTCGCCGAAGGGGCCGTAGTAGGCGTAGATGCCGTTGGCGGCGCAGGCATCGACCATGCGGGCGACCGTGTAGTGCCACAGGTCCTGCTGGTAGGTCTCGCGGCCGGCCTCGAGGTCGTCGCCCGTGGGGTCGGTGCGCACGAGGTAGCCGGGGTGGCCGCCACCGACGCGGGTGGTCTTCATGCGGCGGTTGGCGGCCAGGTCGGCGGGCCCGAGCGACAGGCCCTGCATGCGGGGCGAGGCGGCGCAGATCTCCTCGACGTTCACCACGCCCCGAGCCGTCTCGAGGATGGCGTGCAGCAGGATCGGCCGGTCGAGCCCGGCGCGGGCCTCGAGCTGGGCGAGGAGCCGGTCGACGTAGTGGATGTCCTCGGCGCCCTCGACCTTGGGGATCATGATCACGTCGAGCTTGTCGCCGATCTGGGGGACGAGCGTCGTCATGTCGTCGAGGAACCACGGCGAGTCGAGGCTGTTCACCCGCGTCCAGAACTGGGCGGTGCCGAAGTCGAGCGTCTTGCCGACCTCGACGAGGCCGGCCCGGGCCGCCTCCTTGTCGGAGGCGGGGATGGCGTCCTCGAGGTTGCCGAGCAGGACGTCGCAGGTCTTGGCGAGGTCGGGCAGCTTGCCCCGCAGCTTCTCGTTCTGCGGCGGGAAGAAGTGGATGTTCCTCGACGGGCGGAACGGGATCTCGCGCAGGGGCTCGGGGGCACCGATGGCGAGCGGGGCGAAGAAGTCCTTGGGGCTGCGCATCGCCGCCAGACCGTACCGTCGGCCCCGAGCCGCCGGAAAAGTGGGGGCTACGCCGCGTCGAGCAGCCGGGTGAGGGTCCGCTGCAGGTAGGCGGCCGTGTCGTCGCGGTCGAGGCCGCAGCGGTGGCGCAGGTGCTCGAGCGAGTCGAACTGGGTCAGCAGGTCGACCGTGCGCTCGGTGTCGGTGGCCTCGGGGCCGTCCATCGCCCGCAGCTCGGGGGCGAACATCTGCTGGGTCTGGTCGGCGAGCCACTGCTGGGTGTCGAGCAGGTCCTGCTGCACCCCGGGATCGCTCGCCGCCCGCACCCGCGACGCCCGGTAGATGACCCGCACGGCCTCGAACAGGCGCAGCCGGCGCTCGGTGAAGCGGTTGACCCGCTCGGACAGCGACCCCTCGCCGAGCCCCTCGATCTCGAAGAGCGGGCGGGTGCGCTGCAGGTGCCGGTCGATGGCGGCGGTGACGAGCTCGTCGAGATCCTCGAAGTAGCGGTACACCGAGCGCAGCGAGACGCCCGAGCGGTCGGCGACCTCGTGGACCCCCGGGTTCAGGTTCCCCTCGGAGAACAGCTCGAGCACCGCGTCGAGCACGGCCATGCGGTTGCGGTCCCGGCGCGCCGTCCGGCCGTCGACCGGCCGTTCCGTCTTCGTCGTCTGATCCATGTCCTTGGCCATCCCAGTCGGTCCAGGCCCGCCTCCGAGCCGTCCCTATCCGTCGGTTCCGGCCATCAGCACACCTGTTCTGGGTGTTCGCTCAGCCCTCGACGACGGCCAGCGCCCGCTCGAACAGCCCGACGGTGGTGGCGTGCAGCAGGTCGCCGACCTCCTTGGGGGCCTTGCCGGCGAAGGCCCGGGCGTGGGTGCCCTCGAGGATGATCCCGAGCCGGTAGGCGGCGAGCACGTGGAACCAGGCCACGTCGTCGCGGGCGCGGCCGGTGGCGTCGACGTAGCGGTCGACGAGCTCGTCGCCGGTCGGCAGGTCGGGGATACCCGCCCCGACGGCGCCGCCGCCCGGTGCGTCGGGATCGGGCCAGGTGGCGAGCAGGTGGCCGAGGTCGAGCAGCGGATCGCCGATGGTGCACAGCTCCCAGTCGACGATGGCCGCCAGCTGCGGGGCGTCCGGGCGGACGAGGACGTTGGCGAGGTGGAAGTCGCCGTGGATGATGCCGGGCCGCCAGCCGTCGGGCCGGTGGTCGTCGAGCCAGGCCGACACCCGGTCGACGCCGGGGATGTCCGGGCCGGGGTAGCCCTCGTGCTCGGCGTAGGAGTCGAGCTGGCTGCGCCACCGGCCCACCTGGCGCTCCAGCCAGCCGTCCGGCTTGCCGAAGTCGCCGAGGCCGACCGCCACGTGGTCGACCCGGGCGAGGGCGGCGATGCCGTCGACCATCCCGAAGCCCAGCTCGCGGCGCATCGCCGCGTCGGAGCGGTGCGGCTCGGGCAGGCCGCTGGCCGGGTTGAAGCCGTCGATCGGCTCCATCAGGTAGAAGGCGGCGCCGAGCACGTCGACGTCGCCGCAGGCCGCGATGAGCCCGGGGTGGGGCACGTCGGACCCGGCGAGCGCGGCCAGCACGCGGGCCTCCCGGCGCATCGTCTCGTCGGAGTTGGCCCGCTTGTGCAGCGGTGGCCGGCGCAGGACGTAGGCGCGCCCGGCGCGCTCGAAGCGCACGAGCACGTTCTGCGTGCCGCCGGCCAGCTGCTCGACGTGCTCGAGCGGCCCGTCGCCCAGGTCCTCACCGTCCATCCACGCCCGGAGGGCATCGAGGTCGACGCCGGGCACCTGGTCGTGGTCGGCGGGGGAGGAGGGGTCGGCCATGTCCCACTGTGTACCTTCCGGCCATGACGACGATCACGGGGACGGTCGCCGACGGCTTCGAGCCGGTGCGCGACGCCTTCCAGGCCAACTTCGACCGCCACGGCGAGCTGGGCGCCGGCGTGGCGGTCTACGTCGGCGGTGAGCTCGTCGTCGACCTGGTCGGGGGCGTCGCCGACGAGGTGAACCGCACCCCGTACGCCCCCGACGCGCTGCAGCTGGTCTTCTCGACCACCAAGGGGGCGGCGGCGATCTGCGCCCACCTGCTCGCCCAGCGGGGCGAGCTCGACCTCGACGCGCCCGTCACCGACGTGTGGCCCGAGTACGGCCAGGCGGGCAAGGGCGCCACGACGATCGGCATGCTGCTCAGCCACCAGGCCGGCGTGCCGGTGGTCGACGACGCGCCGTCGCTCGAGCGGGTCCTCGAGGTCGGTCCCGTCGTCGAGGCGCTGGCCGCCCAGGCGCCGCTCTGGGAGCCCGGCACCGCCCACGGCTACCACGCCCTCACCTACGGGTGGCTGGTGGGCGAGGTGGTGCGCCGGGTCGACGGCCGGTCGCTCGGCCGCTTCTTCGCCGAGGAGGTCGCCGCCCCGCTCGGCATCGAGTTCTGGATCGGCCTGCCCGACGACCAGCAGGACCGCGTCGTGCCCCTCGTGGCCGCCCGCCCGAGCGCCGAGGACTTCGACCCGGCGTCGCTCGACCCCGAGATCCTCCCGCTGCTGCAGGACCTCGCCACCGCCTACCTCGACCCGACCAGCCTCACCAACCGGGCCCTCATGCTCGACGGGCGCTTCCTGCTCGGCGGCGGGCGCCTGGCGTGGAACCTGCCCGAGGTCCGGGCGTCGGAGATCCCGGCCGCCAACGGCGTCACCACGGCCCGCTCCCTGGCCAAGCTCTACGCCGCCTGCGTCGGCGAGGTCGACGGCACCCGGCTCCTCGACGCCGGCACGGTCGAGGCCGCCACGGCCGAGCGCAGCGCCGGCCGCGACCGCGTGCTCGTCGTCCCCACCCGCTTCGGGGCCGGCTTCATGCTCCCGTCGAGCTTCTCGCCGCTGCTCGGCGACCGCAGCTTCGGGCACCCGGGCGCCGGCGGCTCGCT
>JBKHXT010000205.1:0-12783 GCA_046565885.1 Acidimicrobiia bacterium | reverse complement strand
CGACAAAACCCCGGGGGGTCAGATGCGCAGGGGGTCGACCTCGATGCGAAGGCGGCCGGGTGGCCGGGCGACGGCCGCGAGGGCGTCGCACAGCTCGGCGTGCCCAGGGGCGCGCACCAGCCACATGCCATCGTCGGGGCCGATCACCTCGATGCCGGCGCTGCCCTCTGGCCCTTGCAGCGCCGCCACGAACAGCGGGGCGGCGGCACCCGACACGGCCGCGATGGCACGGAACGGGGGCATGCCGAGCGCCTGCCGGCGGCCCCGTTCGGCTTCGACCACCGACATGGGGTCACCGTGGACGAGCGCCCGGTTCACGTCGTGATCGGGCACGCGGGTCTGCACGACGATCCGGCCGCCCCGGCTGCGGCCGCCCACGATCCGCGCCGCCCGGGCGAGCAGCGCCATGGCCTGCTCCCCTGCTCGGAACCTTGGCGCCAACAGCTCCTGATCGAAGTCGACGAACACGACCACACCAGCCCGACCGGCCCGATGCAGCACCGCTTCGGTGCCGATGACGACTCGGGCGCCGGTGGCGATCTCCGAGCTCGCGCTCACCTCCCCGACGGGCTCGCCGACCAACGCCTCTAGCTCGTCGCGGAGCCGGCTGATACCGGGGCGAAGCACGCGCAGGCGCTGGCGGCCGCAGGACGTGCACATGACGGGTCGGGCGCTGCCGCACCGGGGGCACACCAACCGGCTGCCACCTGCGTGACTGCGGCGTCGCACAGCTCGCAGCGCGCCACCTCCTGACAACCCGAGCAGGCAAGGAGCCGGGCCCGGCCTTTGCGGTTGAGGACGCACAGGACGCGCTGGTCGCCGCGGACGAGCGTGGTCAGGCGGCTGCTCAGCAGCCCGTTGGCCGGATCCTCCTCCCGGAGATCGATGACCTCCCCGATTGGCCATCCCTCACGCTCGACGGCGCGGTCGACTGCGGCGGAGCGGTCGGCCCAGGCCACCGTGGCGAGATCGGGGCACGGGGTCACCGCGAGGCACGCCACACCGGCACGCGCCGCGCGCTCGCCGAGCACATCGCGGACATGCCAGGTGGGAGCCCGCTCCTCCTGGTGCACCTCGTCGTGGGCATCGAGGACGACCATGGCGGCGGCGTCGGGCGCGGGCGCCCACGCCGCGCTTCGGGCGCCGACCACCGTGCAGGAGCCCGCCCGTGCCGCCGCCCACCCTTCCGGCAGCACCGCCACCGGCTCGCCGTCGCGACGCAGGCGCCGGCCGAGCTCGGCCGCCTCAGCTGAGGAGGGGGCCACGATCAGGGCGGGCCCCTGCCTGAGCACCGCCCGGATGACCGGCATCCGGTCGGCGGCCGGTGCCACCCTGACAAGGGTCCGACCCGGCCCGTAGGGCTGCTCCGCCGCGCCCGAGTGCGGGCGCGACTCAGGCCCGCGCTCGGGGCCGGCGGCGGGCGCGTTCGTCGGCAGGGCGCGCACCGCCCGTTCCGGCGAGGCCGCCTTGAGCAGCGCGGAGGGCCGACCCGCCCACCGCCATGCTGCCCACCGCGCGAGGTCGACGACGTCGGCCGATGGCCCCCAGCCCGTGACCTTGGCCACGCTGCGGAGCGTGATCCCCGCGTGCGGTTCGACGCCAACGGCCACCACCCACCCGCCGACGCGCCGGCCGTGCAGGTCGACGCGCACGCGGGAACCAATGCCGATCTCGGCCTCCAGCTCGGGAGGCACCGAGTAGTCGAACTCCTTGTCGAGGCCGGCGACGTCGGGCAGGACGCGGACGACATGCACCGACGTGTGCCGGCTGATCAGGCCCCGATGGCTGACTTGAAGTCGTCGAGCCTCGAGGTGTGCTCCCAGGTGAAGTCCTTTTCGCCGCGCCCGAAGTGACCGTAGGCCGCCGTCTTGCGATCGATGGGCCGGCGCAGGTCGAAGACCTCCCGCACCGCCGCTTCGATACGGCTCGGGTCAACGGTCTCCGTGCCGAAGGTCTCGACCATGATCGACACCGGCTGGGCCACGCCGATGGCGTAGGCCACCTGGATCTCACATCGCCGGGCCGCGCCCGAGTCGACGACGTGCTTGGCCACCCACCGGGCCGCGTAGGCCGCCGATCGGTCGACCTTGGATGGGTCCTTGCCCGAGAACGCCCCACCGCCGTGGCGAGCGGCCCCACCATAGGTGTCGACGATGATCTTCCGGCCGGTGAGCCCGCAGTCGGCGTGGGGGCCGCCGAGCTCGAACTTGCCGGTGGGGTTGACCAGCACCCGGAAGTCGTCGCCGGCGAGCTCCTCGGGCAGCGTCGGGGTGATGACGTGCTCGATGAGGTCGGGCTTGATGAGGGTCTCGGCGTCGTGGCCGGGCGCGTGCTGGGTGGAGATCAGCACGGTCTCGAGCTCGACGGGGCGACCGCCCTCGTAGGCGATGGTGACCTGGGTCTTGGAGTCGGGGCGCAGGTACGGGAGAATCCCGGCCTTGCGGACCTCGGCCAGGCGCTCGGCCAGGCGGTGGGCCAGGTGGATCGGCGTCGGCATGAACGCGTCGTTCTCGTCGCACGCGTAGCCGAACATCATCCCCTGGTCGCCGGCGCCCTGGTCGTCGAGCTCGTCGGTGCGCTCGCCGGTGCGGGTCTCGAAGGCCTTGTCGACGCCCTGGGCGATGTCGGGGCTCTGCGGGTCGATGGTGGTCATCACGCCGCAGGTGTTGCCGTCGAAGCCCATCGACTCGCGGTCGTAGCCGATCGAGTTGATGGTCTTGCGCACGATGTCGGGGATCTCGACGTAGGCGCTGGTCGTGATCTCGCCGGACACGATCGCCATGCCGGTGGTGACCATGGTCTCGCAGGCGACCCGGGCCATCGGGTCCTCCGCGAGGATGGCGTCGAGGATCGAGTCGGAGATCTGGTCGGCCATCTTGTCGGGATGGCCCTCCGAGACGGACTCGGAGGTGAAGGTGAACCGGTCGCTCATGGCGTGCTCCTGAGGGTGGTGACGGCGTCGAGCACCGCCCGGGCGATGGCCCGCTTGTCGGCCTGGGGGACGTCGGTGGCGCCGTCGGCGGTGAGCAGGACGACCTCGTTGGTGTCGTGCTCGAAGCCGGCGCCGGGGGCGGACACGTCGTTGGCGACGACGAGGTCGGCCCCCTTCGACCGCAGCTTGGACTCGGCGTTGGCGCGCAGGTCGTCGGTCTCGGCGGCGAAGCCCACGAGGGTCTGACCGGCGGGCTTGGACGCGCCGAGGGCGGCGAGGATGTCGACGGTGGGCTCGAGGACCACCTCGGGGGCCCCGCCCGCCTTCTTGATCTTGCGGTCGGCCCGCGTGGCGGGCCGGAAGTCGGCGACGGCGGCGGCCATCACCACCACGTCGGCGTCGCCGGCCCGAGGCACGACGGCGTCGTGCATCTCCTGGGCGGTGTCGACCCGGACGACCTCGATGCCGCCGGACACCGGGCGGTCGACGGTGGTGACGAGGGTGACGGCGGCCCCACGGGCGGCGGCCTCCTCGGCGACGGCGTGGCCCTGCTTGCCCGACGAGCGGTTGCCGATGAAGCGCACCGGGTCGATGGGCTCGCGGGTGCCGCCGGCGGTGACGAGCACGCGCAGGCCGGCGAGGTCGTGCTGGTACGGAGCCGCTGCCAGCTCCGTCTCTCCCGAACTGGCAGCGGCTCCGTACCGACCGGCCAGGACCTTCTCGGCGGCCTCGACGATGGTGGCCGGGTCGGCCAGGCGCCCGGCGCCGGAGTCACCGCCGGCGAGGCGGCCCTCCTCCGGGGGGACGACGTGCACGCCGCGGGCGGCGAGGACCTCGAGGTTCTCGCGCACCGCCGGGTGCTCCCACATCTCCGTGTGCATGGCCGGGGCGAGCAGCACCGGGGCCGTGGTGGCGATCAGCGTCGCCGACAGCAGGTCGGCCGAGCGGCCGGTGCGCAGGTCGGAGATGACCCGGGCGGTCGCGGGGGCGACCAGCACCAGGTCGGCGGTCTGGCCGAGGCGGGTGTGGGTGATCGGGCTGCCGTCGGCGCCGTGGTCGATCTCCCACAGCGACGTGCGGACCCGCTCGGACGCCAGCGTCGACAGCGTGGTCTCGCCGACGAACTGGCGGGCGCCGTCGGTCATGACCGGGACCACGTGGGCCCCGGCGTCGACCAGGCGACGGCAGACCTCGACGGCCTTGTACGCCGCGATCCCGCCGGTGACCCCGAGGACGATGCGCTTCCCGGCGAGCATGGCGGGCCGCGGTGGGGTGCGGCCTACTCCTGGTCCTCGGCGGCGGCGATGCGGGCGGCGGCCTCGGCGGCCTCCGCCTCCCGCCGGGCGGCGAGCTCCTCGCCGAACACGGGGACGATCTTGTCGGCGGCAATCTCCTCGAAGGCGATCGACAGCGGCTTGCGGACCACCGACGGCACCTGCGGCGGGATCTGCGACCCGAGGCCGCCGCTGCCCACCGCGTTGAAGTAGGCGTTGATCTGGCGGGCGCGGGTGGAGCCGAGCGTGACGAGGCGGAACTTCGAATCCGTGCGCTCGAGGAGGTCCTCGATGCGCGGGTTCATCATCGTGTCGTGGCGGCCGGACATGGCTCCTCCAGGGGTTGCCGAACGAGCAACGCTAGCAGCGGCCCCGGCGGATCCGGGAAACCCCGGCCCGGCTCAGCGGGGGCGCAGCGACGCCCGGTGCGTGTCGATCAGGGCCTCGAGCTCGGCCACCGCGTCGTGCAGGTGGTCGTTCACGATGCGGTGCATGGGCAGCTTCGCCGCCGCCTCCCGCTCCTCGTCGCCCTTGGCCAGGCGGGCCATCACCCGGTCGTCGGCGTCGCCGCGACCCACCAGGCGGCGGCGCTGCTCCTCGCGGTCGGGGGTGTCGACGAAGACGAGCAGGGCGTCGGGGTCGAGGGCGAAGATGGCGGCGGCGCCGGCCACGTCGATCTCGAAGAGCATGTCGGTGCCGGGCGGGGCGTCGGGCACCGGCGTGCCCTGGCGGTAGTCGAGGAAGTCGACCCACTCGAGGAAGCCACCGGCCTCGATGTGGGCGTCGAACGCCTCGCGGCTGGTGAACACGTACGCGTCCTCGGGCTCGCCGGGGCGGCGGGCGCGCGTGGTCCAGGAGCGGCTCAGCCAGATCTCGGGGCGCCGGGCCAGGAGCTCGCGCACGATGGTGCCCTTGCCGACCCCGCCGGGGCCGGACACGACGATGTTCACGACGACGTGGGGGCCGGCCGGATCAGCGGCCGAACTCCTCGAGCAGCTTGCGCTTCTGCTGCTCGCCGAGCCCGCGCACCCGGCGGGTCTCGGAGATCTCGAAGGCCTCCATGGTGCGGCGGGCCTTGACCTTGCCGACGCCCGGCAGGGACTCGAGGACGGCGAGGACCTTCATCTTCCCGATCGTCTCGTCACCGTCGGCCTGCTCGAGCAGCTCACGGAGGTTCAGGGAGCCCATCTTCAGGCGCTCCTTCAGCTCGGCACGCGCGCGGCGGGCCTCGGCGGCCTTCTCGAGCGCCGCCTGGCGCTGCTCCGGCGTGAGAGAGGGGGGCTGGGGCATGGCGCGCGACCGTACCCCCCGGAGCGTCCCGCCCCGCGACTCCCCTAGCCGAGGGCGGAGTCGACGAGGGCAGCGGCGCAGGCCACGGGGTCGGGGGCGTGGGTGACCGTGCGGCCGAGCACGAGCAGGTCGGCGCCGGCGGCGAAGGCGTCGCCCGGGGTCGCCGTGCGGCGCTGGTCGTGGGCCTCGTCGCCCGACGTGCGGATGCCGGTGGTGGCCACGAACAGCTCGGGGACGATGGACCGGGCCTCGGGGACGTCGGCCACGGCGCACACGAGGCCGTCGCAGCCGCCGTCGACGGCGTGCTCCACCCGCTTGGGCAGGATGTGGGGCGGGGCGCTGTCGTCGGACGTCAGCACGGTGACCGCCAGCGCCCGGGGCGTGGGCACGCCGGCCGCAGAGGCGCCGAGGTGCAGGCCCTCGACGCCCGCTCGCAGCATGTCGACCCCGCCGTGGGCGTGGAACGTGACGTAGGCGACGCCGAGCGAGCCGAGCACCTTGGCCGCCTTGTGCACGGTGGTGGGGATGTCGTGCAGCTTCAGGTCGACGAACACGTCGAGGCCGAGGCCCTGCAGCGAGGTGACCGCCTGCGGGCCGGCCGAGCAGAACAGCTCGAGGCCGATCTTGAGGGTCCCGAACCACGGGCCGAGCTCGCGGGCCCGGCGCTGGGCCTCGACCAGGTCGTCGGTGTCGAGCGCCAGGCACAGCCGGGCTCGCACCTCCTCGGGCGCCTCGATCTCCAGCTCGGTCACCGTCGACCCCTCCCTCGTCCCGGCGCACAGCCTGCCACCGCTCCCCCACCCTCCGCGGCGACCGTGCGACCATGGGGCGTGGTCGTGCACCTCGAAGCCGCCGTCGAGCGGCTCAAGGCCAGCCTGTTCTTCGTCCCCCTCGCGTTCGTGGCCGGGGCTGTGGCGCTCGGACTCGTCATGGTCGAGGTCGACCAGTGGCTGGTGGAGTCGCCGAGGGCGGTGCCCTTCGTGCTCACGTCGACCGTCGACAGCGCCCGGGCGGTGCTCGGCACCATCGCCTCGGCCACCATCACGGTGGCCGGCATCGCGTTCTCGATCGCGCTGCTCGTCATCCAGCTGGCATCGAGCCAGTACTCGCCGCGCATCGTCCACGGCCTGCTGCGCGACCCGTTCAGCAAGCGGGTGATGGGCATCGTCGCCGGCACGTTCACGTACTGCCTGTTCGTCCTGCGGGCGGTCCGGGGGCCGCTGGAGGAGGACGGGACGCCGGTCATCCCCAACCTGTCGGTGGCGCTCGCGCTGGTGCTCGGCGTGCTGTCGATCCTGTCGATCATCGCCTTCATCGATCACAGCGCCCACTCGATGGACGTGTCCCGGCTGCTCAGCGGGGCGACCGAGGAGGGCATCGACAACGTCCGGCGCCTGTGGTCCCAGCCCGGACCGCGGCTCCCCCAGCCGGTGGCCCCCGACCCGCCGGACGACCACGTGCTGGTGCGCCACCGGTCGTCCGGGTGGATCCAGCACATCGACGTCGACCGCGTGGCCCGCACCGCACCCGAGGGCGGGACGGTGGTGCTCCACACCGAGGTCGGCCGCTACGCCGTGGTCGGTGCGCCGCTGTGCACGGTCTGGCCGGTGCCCGACGACGTCGAGGCCGCCACCGCTGACGCGACAGGTGCCGTGGTCACCGGGTCGAGCCGCACCGCTGAGCAGGACGTCGGCTACGCCGTGCGCCAGCTCGCCGACGTGTCGCTGCGGGCCCTGTCGCCGGGCGTGAACGACCCCACGACCGCGCAGGATGCGCTGTTCCACTCGGCGTCCGTGGTGGGTGAGCTGCTCACACGGCAACCGCCACCGCTCGCCACCGCCATGGACGGCTCCCGGGTCCTCGTCCGGCCCCAGCGAATGACCCACCGGGAGGTCGTGGAGCTCGCGTTCGAGGAGGTCCGACTGGCGGCCGCCGGCATGCCCAAGGTGCTGATCTACCTCCTCCAGGTGCTGCACCTGCTCGACGAGCGGGTCGTGGCGGCCGACGTCGACGGCGAGGAGGCTCGGGCGGCGCTCGCCGAGCAGGCGGCGCTCATCCTGGCCGACGCCCGTCGCGCCGACCTGCTCGAGGCGGACCTCGCCCGCATCGAGGAGGCGCACGAGCTGCGCTTCGGCTCGTCCGCCTGAGCGGCCCGAACCGATCCTCGCGCTAGCGGGGCGTCGGCGGCCGCACGGCGCCGGTGAGCTCGGCCGTGGCCGTGACCCCGACCTGCGCCGCCAGCTCGGCGAGCTCGGCGAGGACCCGGGTGCAGGCGCGGGGGTCGGCGAAGGTCGCCGTGCCGACCTGGACGGCGCACGCGCCGGCGCGCAGCAGCTCCACCGCGTCGGCGCCCGTCGACACGCCGCCGACCCCGATGATCGGCAGGTCGGGGTGCGCCCGGTGCACGTCGTGCACGATGCGGACCGCCACCGGGTGGATGGCGGGGCCGGACAGGCCACCGCCGCGCTCGCCGGCGCCGAGCAGGTACTCGCCGCTCAGCGGGTCGATGGCCATGCCGAGCACCGTGTTCACCAGCGTGACCGCCTCGGCGCCGGCGTCGCGGACCGCGCCGGCCACCTCGGCCACCCGGCTGGTGTTGGGGCTGAGCTTGGCCCAGCGCGGCCGACCGGCGACCTCGACGGCGGCCACCGTGGCGGCGCTGGCGTCGGGGTCGTGGGCGAGCAGCTCGCCGCCGGCCTCGGTGTTCGGGCACGACAGGTTGATCTCGACGGCCACCACCTCGGGCGGGCAGCCGGCCAGCTGCTCGGCGGCCCGGCGGTAGTCGTCGACCGACCGCCCCCAGATCGAGGCGACGACCCGGGCGCCGGCGTCGATGAGCCGCGGCAGCTGCTCGTGGCGCCAGGCCGACACGCCGGGGCCCTGCAGCCCGACGCTGTTGATCATCCCGCCGTGGGTGCCGTGGGTGCGCAGCGCCGGGTTGCCGTCCCAGGGGTAGGCGGCAAGCGACTTGACCACCACGGCGCCGAGCGACGACAGGTCGACGTAGGCACCCAGCTCGGTGCCGTGCCCGGCCGTGCCCGAGGCGGTCATGACCGGGTTCGGCAGGCTGACCGACCCGATCCGAGCCGTCAGGTCCACGTTCCCTTCACGCGGGCGCACGCGTGGCGGTCGCGTCGCGTGACGGGAACGGGGGTTCATGCCGAGTGGTAGTCCTGCAGGGACATGACCCGCCCGGCGTGGGCGGCGCGGTCGCGGATGCCCTCCGCGGCCGCCACCGCGGCCGAGGCGGTGGTGAGCAGCGGCACCCGGTTGGTGGCGGCGGCGCTGCGGATGTAGTCGCCGTCGGCGCGGGGACCCCGGCCGCGCGGGCAGTTGACGACGAGGTCGATCTTGCCCGCCTCCAGCAGGTCGACGGCGGTGGCGCCGCTGCCCTCGACGGAGCCGACGCTCAGCTTCGCCACCCGGGTGGCGACCGGGATGCCGGCCGACTCGAAGTGGTCGGCCGTGCCCTCGGTGGCGGCGATCTGGAAGCCGAGGTCGACGAACGCCCGGGCCGCCGCCGCGCCCTGGGGCTTGTCGCGGTCGGCCAGCGAGAAGAACACGGTGCCGGTCTCGGGCAGCCGCTCGCCGGCCGCGACCTGCGACTTGGCGAAGGCCAGGCCGAAGGTGCGGTCGATGCCCATGACCTCGCCGGTGGAGCGCATCTCCGGGCCGAGCACCTGGTCGGCGTCCGGGAACCGGTTGAACGGCAGCACGGCCTCCTTCACGGCGACGTGGCCGCCACCGCCGCGGCGGTTCGGGATGACCGGCTCGGTGAGCAGGCCCTCGTCCCGCAGCTCGGCCAGCGTGGCGCCGACCATCACCCGCGCCGCCACCTTCACGAGGGGCACGCCCGTGGCCTTGGCCACGAACGGCACCGTGCGGCTGGCGCGGGGGTTGGCCTCGATCACGAACACCTGGCCGTTGCGCACGGCGAACTGGACGTTCAGCAGGCCCACCACCTCGAGGGCCTCGGCGAGGCGGCGGGTGTAGTCCTCGATCACCTCGACGGTCTCGTCGGACAGCGAGTGCGGCGGGATCGAGCAGGCGGAGTCGCCGGAGTGCACGCCCGCCTCCTCGACGTGCTCCATGACGCCGCCGATGAGGATCTCGCCGGTGCGGTCGCGGATGGCGTCGACGTCGACCTCGGTGGCCTCCTCGAGGAAGCGGTCGATGAGCACGGGCCGCTCGGCCGACAGGCCGCCCTCGCGGCCGAGCGAGCCGAACCCGGCCAGCTCGCGCATGGCCCGCTCGAGGCCGTCGCCGTCGTAGACGATCTCCATGGCCCGACCGCCCAGCACGTAGCTCGGGCGCAGCAGCGCCGGGTAGCCGATGCGGTCGACGATGGCCTGGGCGCCGGCCAGGTCGACGGCGGTGCCGCCGGCGGGCTGGGGGATCTCCAGGCGGGCGCACAGCCGGTTCCAGTGGTCGCGGTCCTCGGCCAGGTCGATCGACGCCGGGCTCGTGCCCAGCACCAGCCCCTCGGGCAGGTCGCCGGCCAGCTTCAGCGGCGTCTGGCCGCCGAGCGACACGATGACGCCCAGCAGCTCGCCCGAGGCCTGCTCCCGCTCGATGACGTTCAGCGCGTCCTCGGCCGTCAGCGGCTCGAAGTAGAGCCGGTCGGAGGTGTCGTAGTCGGTGGACACCGTCTCGGGGTTGCAGTTGACCATCACCGTCTCGAACCCGGCCTCGGCCAGGGCGAAGCTGGCGTGCACGCAGCAGTAGTCGAACTCGATGCCCTGGCCGATGCGGTTGGGGCCGCTGCCCAGGATCACGACCTTGCGCCGGTCGGACGCCTGGACCTCGTCCTCGTCCTCGTAGGTGGAGTAGTGGTACGGCGTGCGGGCCGAGAACTCGGCGGCGCAGGTGTCGACGGTCTTGAAGGTCACCTGGACGCCGGCCGCCGTCCGGGCCGCCCGCACCTCGGCCTCGGGCACCGACCACAGCCACGCCAGCTGGGCGTCGGAGAAGCCGAGGCGCTTGGCCCGCCGCCACCCGGCCCGGCAAAGCCAGCCAGCACCTCCCGCTCCTCGACGATGCGGAGGATCTGGTCGAGGAACCACGGGTCGACGCGGGTGACCTCGGCCAGGTGGTCGACGCCGATGCCGCGGCGGAGCGCCGCCTCCAGGTGGAACGGCCGGTCGGGGGTGGCGATGGCGGCCCGGCGCAGCAGCTCGTCGTCGGGAACGGCCTCGAGCGCCTCCTCGGCCGGGTCGCAGGCCAGGCCGAGCCGGCCGTGCTCGAGGCTGGCCAGCGCCTTCTGGAGCGACTCGGGGAAGGTGCGCCCGATCGCCATGGCCTCGCCGACGCTCTGCATGCGGGTGCCCAGCACGTCGGTGGTGCCGGGCAGCTTCTCGAACGCCCACCGGGGGATCTTGGTGACCACGTAGTCGATGACCGGCTCGAAGCTGGCGGGCGTCTCGCCGGTGATGTCGTTGGTGATCTCGTCGAGGGTGTAGCCGACGGCGAGCTTGGCCGCGATCTTGGCGATCGGGAAGCCGGTGGCCTTGCTGGAGAGGGCGCTCGAGCGGCTCACCCGCGGGTTCATCTCGATGACCAGCATGTCGCCGTCGGCCGGGTTCACCGCGAACTGGATGTTCGAGCCGCCGGACTCGACCCCGACCCGGCGGATGCAGGCGAAGGCCGCGTCGCGCATGTGCTGGTACTCGACGTCGGTGAGCGTCTGGGCCGGCGCCACCGTGATCGAGTCGCCGGTGTGGACCCCCATGGGGTCGACGTTCTCGATCGAGCAGACGACGACGCAGTTGTCGGCCACGTCGCGCATGACCTCGAGCTCGTACTCCTTCCACCCGGCGATCGAGCGCTCGACGAGGATCTCGGAGATCGGGCTGGCGGCCAGGCCCTCGGCGGCCAGCCGGGCCAGGTCGTCGTCGTCGCCCGCCATCCCCGTGCCCTTGCCGCCGAGGATGAAGGAGGGCCGGACGATGATCGGGTACCCGACCTCGGCCGCCACGGCCAGGGCCTCGTCGACCGTGTGGGCGAACCCGCTGGCCGGCACGTCGAGGCCGATCTCGACCATGGCCGCCTTGAACAGCTCGCGGTCCTCGGCGGTGCGGATGGCCTCGGCCTTGGCCCCGATCAGCTCGACCCCGAAACGTTCCAGCACGCCGTCCTCGACCAGCTCCATGGCCAGGTTCAGCGCCGTCTGGCCGCCCAGCGTGGGCAGCACGGCGTCGGGCCGCTCTCGCTCGATGATCGCCGCCAGCACGTCGCGGGTCAGCGGCTCGACGTAGGTGCGGTGGGCGAACTCCGGGTCGGTCATGATCGTCGCCGGGTTGGAGTTGGCCAGGACGACGGTGAAGCCCTCCTCCTTCAGCACCCGGCAGGCCTGGGTGCCGGAGTAGTCGAACTCCGACGCCTGGCCGATCACGATGGGCCCCGACCCGATCACGAGGACCTTGTCGACGTCGGTGCGCCGGGGCACTACTGGCTCCCCAGCATGAGGTCGGCGAACTCGCGGAACAGGTACGACGCGTCGTGCGGGCCGGGCCCCGCCTCGGGGTGGTGCTGCACGCCGAAGGCCGGCCGGTCGGTGCAGCGGATCCCCTCGACGACGCCGTCGTTCAGGTTCACGTGGGTGACCTCGCTGCCCGGCACGTCGACGACCGCGAAGTTGTGGTTCTGGCTGGTGATCTCGACCGTCCCGTCGCTGAGGCGGCGCACCGGGTGGTTGCCGCCGTGGTGGCCGAAGGGGAGCTTGTAGGTGGTGCCGCCCAGGGCGGCGCCGAGCAGCTGGTGGCCGAGGCAGATCCCGAAGGTGGGCACGCCGGATTCGAGCACCCCGCCGACGGCGTCGATGGCGTAGCCGAGGCCGGCCGGGTCGCCCGGGCCGTTGGAGAGGAAGATGCCGTCCGGCTGGCGCTCGAGCACGTCGGCGGCCGGGGTGGAGGCCGGCACCACCTCGACGGTGGCGAAGGTCGCCAGGTGGCGCAGGATCGTCGCCTTGATCCCGAAGTCGTACGCCACGACCCGCAGCGGGCCGTCGCCGACCGTGTAGGGCTCGGCCGTGGTGACGCCGGCCACCAGGTCGATGCCGGCCGTCCCCGGCTCGGCCGCCGCGGCCACCCGCAGCGTCTCGTGGTCGGCGGTGCCAAAGGCGCACGGCATGGCCCCGGCCTCCCGGATGTGGCGGGTGAGGCGGCGGGTGTCGACCCCGGCGATGCCGGCCGTGCCCGTGCGCTCGAGGAAGGTGCCGAGGTCCTCGCTCGACCGCCAGCTCGACCGGCGCCGGGCCAGCTCGCGCACCACCACCCCCCGGCACCCGGG
>JBKHXT010000204.1:0-8727 GCA_046565885.1 Acidimicrobiia bacterium | reverse complement strand
CCACGCAGATCCTCGTGTTCGGCGGCATGTTCCTCGGCTTCGGCGTCAAGGTGCCGATGTTCCCGTTCCACACGTGGCTGCCCGACGCCCACACCCAGGCGCCGACGCAGGGCTCGGTGATCCTGGCGGCCGTGCTGCTCAAGCTCGGCACCTACGGCTTCATCCGGGTCGCGCTGCCGATCCTGCCCGAGGCCGCCGAGGCGTGGGCGCCCTGGATCGGCCTGCTGGCCGTGATCGGCATCATCTATGGCGCCCTCGGCTGCCTGGCCCAGACCGACATGAAGCGGCTCATCGCCTTCTCGTCGGTCGCCCACATGGGCTACGTGATGCTCGGCATCTCCACGCTCACCGACTTCGGCCTCAACGCCGCCGTGTTCGGCATGGTCGCCCACGGCCTGATCACCGGCATGCTCTTCTTCGTCGCCGGCTCGGTGAAGGAGCGCTACCACACCCTCGAGATCAAGCGGCTCGGCGGCCTGCTGGTGTCGGCGCCGCGCATGGGCTGGATCCTCGGCTTCTGCACCATGGCCTCGCTCGGCCTGCCCGGCCTCGCCGGGTTCTGGGGCGAGTTCCCGGCCATCCTCGCCGCCTACCAGCCGGCCGAGGGCCTGTCCGAGGCGCTGTTCCGCGGCTACATGGTGGTGGCCGCCATCGGCACCGTCCTCGCCGCCGGCTACCTGCTCTGGCTGTACCAGCGCACGGCGTTCGGCGTGCCCTCCGAGGAGTTCGCCGACGACCCGCACATCCACGACGTCGAGACGCCGGAGTGGATCGCCTGGTCGCCGCTGCTCGTGCTGATCCTCGTGCTCGGCGTCTACCCGAACCTGCTGTTCCGGGTGTCCGACGGCACGGTCGTCAACGTCGCCCAGCAGATCGCCTCGGCGACGGGGAACTAGGCCGTGCTCGCCGTCACCGCCTCGGTGCTCGCCCAGGTCGGCGACTTCGTCCGGCCGGAGATCGACTACCACGCGTTCGGCCCCGAGCTCGCCCTCGTCGGCGCGCTCGTGGTCGTGCTCATCGCCGACCTGATCAAGCCCCGCGGCGCCAACCCGCTGGTGCCCGCCCTGGCCGGCCTCGGCGTGCTCGGCGCGCTGATTCCGGTGATCACCCTGGCCACCGACGGCGCCGACCGCTCGATGTTCGGCGGCGCCTACGTCGTCGACGACTTCTCGCTGGTGCTCAAGGCCCTGTTCCTCGTCTCGGGCTACGTGGTCGTGCTGATGTCGACCAACTACATCGCCGAGGGCGACTACGCCGAGGGGGAGTACTACTTCCTCCTCCTGTCGTCGCTGCTCGGCATGACGCTGATGGCGAGCGCCCGCGACCTCATCACCGTCTTCATCGCGCTGGAGCTGCTCTCCATCCCCGCCTACGTGCTGGCCGGCTGGCGCAAGCGCGACCTCATCGGCAACGAGGCGGGCGTGAAGTACTACCTGATGGGCACGTTCGCCTCCGCGATCCTGCTATACGGCATGTCGCTGCTGTTCGGCATCGCCGGCGACACCCGCCTCGACGTCATCCGCGACGCCATCGCAGGCGGCGCCGGCGAGACCTCGCTCATCACCCTCGCCGTGGTGTTCGTGATCGTGGCCTTCGCGTTCAAGGTGTCGGCCGTGCCGTTCCACACCTGGGCGCCCGACGTGTACGAGGGCTCGCCCACGCCGATCACCGCGTTCCTCGCCGTGGCGTCGAAGGCCGCCGGCTTCGTGGCGCTGCTCATCGTGATCTTCGTGGCCTTCCCCGAGCGCGGCGACATCGTGCGCCCGCTGATGTGGGTGCTGGCCGCGGCGACCATGACGGTGGGCAACCTCATCGCCCTGCGCCAGACCAACGTGGTGCGCCTCCTCGCCTACTCCGGCGTGGCCCAGGCCGGCTTCATCCTCGCCCCGCTGTCGGTTGAGTCCGAGCTGTCGCTGCAGGCGGTCATCACCTACCTGCTGATCTACGCGGCGATGAACCTCGGCGCCTTCGCCGCCGTCATCGGCATCGCCCGCAAGACCCGCTCGGCGGAGATCACCAGCTTCGGCGGCCTGTTCGAGTACGCCCCCGGGCTCACCGTGGTGCTGTCGCTGTTCCTGTTCAGCCTCGCCGGCATCCCGCCGCTCGGCGGCTGGCTGGCCAAGTTCGTGGTCTTCCGGTCGCTGGCCGACGCCGGCACCGCCTCGGCCTACGTGATGGGCGCCATCGTCGCCGTGAACTCGGTGATCGCGCTCTACTACTACGCCAACGTCGCCCGCGAGATGTGGATGAAGCCGGTGCCCGACGGCGACCGCACCCCGGTGGTGCTGCCGTTCTCGATCGGCGCCGCCCTGGCCATCACCATCGTCCCGACGTTCGCGTTCGGCGTGTCGAACCTCGCCACCCGCCTCGGCGACCAGGCCACCCTCCTCCTCGCCGGCGGCGGCTGACCCGTGGCCGGCGTGCCGGTCGAGACCTTCGTCGAGCGGGCCCTCTACGGGCCCGGCGGCTTCTACGAGACCGGCGGCCGGGCGGGCCGCCGGGGCGCGTCGTTCGTGACCAGCCCCGAGGTGGGCCCGCTGTTCGGCGCCGTCGTCGCCCGGGCGCTCGACGCCTGGTGGGACGAGGCCGGCCGCCCCGGCGAGTGGGTCGTGGCCGACGCCGGCGCCGGGCCCGGCACCCTCGCCCGCGCCGTCCTCGCCGCCGCCCCGGCGTGCGCCCCGGCGCTGCGCCTGGTGTGCGTCGAGCGGACGGCCGCCCAGCGGGCGCTGCACCCCGAGACCGTCGAGTCGACCGACGCCCTGCCGGCGACCGCCGACGTGATCATCGCCAACGAGCTGCTCGACAACCTCCCCTTCGGGCTCCTCGAGCGCACGCCCGACGGGTGGCAGCCCGTGGTCGTCCACGCCGACGGGCGCACGAGCCCGGACACCGGCGGCACCCGCGTGCCCGTGGCCCACCGCGCCGCCGCCTGGGTGGCGGACGCCCGCCGGCGCCTCCGCCGGCGTGGCCGCCTCGTCTGCCTCGACTACGCCGACGCCACCGCCGCCCTCGCCGAGCGGCCGTGGACCGACTGGGTGCGCGCCTTCGCCGGCCACGAGCGGGTCGACGACCCCTTCGCCGAGCCCGGCACCCGCGACATCACCGTCGTCGTCCCGTGGGACCAGCTGCCCCCGCCGGACGAGACCCTCGACCAGGCCACCTGGCTGCGCCGCCACGGCATCGACGAGCTGGTCGAGGAGGGCAAGCGGCACTGGGCCGAGCACGCCGCCGCTCCCGACCTCGAGGCCATGCGCATGCGCAGCCGGGTCTCGGAGGCCGAGGCGCTGCTCGACCCCGCTGGCCTCGGCGCCTTCACCGTGGGGGAGTGGCGGGCCCGCTGAGGCCCGATGGCGCCGCCGGCGTCAGTCGTCGATCGGGTCGGAGATGCGCACCCGGTTGCCATCGGGGTCCGACACCTTGAGCTCGCGCCCCCACGGCACCTCGGTGGGCTCCTGGCCCAGCTGCTTCGACAGGGCGTCGAGGTCGCTGTGGCGGATGTAGATCAACGTGTCCGGGCCGCCGTCGCCGGCGTGCTCGGAGAGGTAGATCCGGGCCCGGCCCCGGGCGATCGACGCGAACGCGGGCAGGTCGGGCTCGAAGCGGTGCTCCCACTCCTTGGTGAAGCCGAGCTGCGCGTACCAGCCGACCGAGCGGTCGACCGAGGCCACGCGGAGGATCGGGATCACCTCTTGCACGCCCCGAACGCTAACGGAGGCGGCGTCCGCCGGGCTCGGCCTACGGTGGACCGATGCGCACCGCCGTCACGGAGCGACTCGGCATCGAGTTCCCGATCCTGGCCTTCAGCCACTGCCGCGACGTGGTCGCCGCCGTCACCAACGCCGGCGGCATGGGGGTGCTCGGCGCCGTCGCCCACAGCCCGACCCAGCTCGAGGTCGACCTCGACTGGATCGCCGCCGAGACCAAGGGGAAGCCCTTCGGGGTCGACCTGCTCATTCCGCAGAAGTACGTCGGCGCCGACGACGGCGGCCTCGACGCCGGCAGCCTGCGCGACCTGATCCCGGCCGAGCACCGCGAGTGGCTCGACGGCCTCCTCGCCCAGAACGGCATCCCGCCGCTGCCCGACGACGAGCGCGACGCCGTCCGCTCGTTCGGCGGCATGCGGGTCGACCCCCGCTCGATGGCCCCGCTCGTCGACGTCGCCTTCGCCAAGGGCGTGTCGCTCATGGCCTCGGCGCTCGGGCCGCCCCCGCCCTGGCTGATCGAGCGGGCCAGGGCCGAGGGTGAGGTGCCCGTCGCCGCCCTCGCCGGCTCGCTCGAGCACGCCATCCGCCACGACCAGGCCGGCGCCGACCTCATCATCGCCCAGGGCACCGAAGCGGGCGGCCACACCGGCGAGGTCGCCACCATGGTGCTCGTCCCCGAGGTCGTCGACGCCGTGCAGGCCCCGGTGCTCGCCGCCGGCGGCATCGGGCGCGGCCGCCAGGTCGCCGCCTCCCTCGCCCTCGGCGCCGAGGGCGTGTGGTGCGGCTCGGTGTGGCTCACCACCCAGGAGGCGGAGACGTCCGACGTGATCCGCGAGAAGTTCCTCGCCGCCCCGTCGTCGGGCACGGTCCGCTCCCGGTCGCTCACCGGCAAGCCGGCGCGCATGATCCGCACCGACTGGACCGATGCCTGGGAGTCCGAGGCGTCGCCCGGCCCGCTCGGCATGCCGCTGCAGTCGTTCCTCGTGGCCGAGGCCCAGCGGCGCATCGCCCGGGTGGCGGCCAAGGACGACCGCGCCCGCCGGCTGTCCACCTACTTCGTGGGCCAGATCGTCGGGTCGATGACCACCGTGCAGCCCGCCGCCCGCGTGGTGCTCGACATGGTCGAGGAGTTCATCGAGGCGGTGGAGCGGCTCGACGGTCTGCTGGAGGGGTGATCCGGGCACAGAGCCGCCCGATGCGAGCCAGCCTCCACGAGCACCGCACGACCATCGGCGGCGTCCCGACCCGCGTCGTGCGCGCCGAGGGCCGGCCCGGTGCCGTGCGGTTCCTGTTCCTGCACGGCTTCTCCGACAGCGCCGACTGCTGGCAGCGGGTGCAGCGCCGCCTCGCCGAGGCCGGTCACGGCTCCCTCGCCGTCGACCAGCCCTCGCACGGCGCCGCCGACCCGCTCCACCCGGAGCTCCCGGTCATCGAGCAGTTCCTGGCCTTCGCCGCCGCTGCCGCCCGCGCCACCGACCACGGCCGCCCCGTGGTCGTCGTGGGCAACTCCCTCGGCGGCGCCCACGCGCTGCTGCTCGCCCAGCACCACCCCGAGCTGGTGCACGGCGTCGCCGCCATCTCCCCGGCCGGCTTCGACCACCCCCGCTGGTTCCGGATCCTCGACGTCGACCGCTTCCACCGCCAGGCCGACAACCCGGTCGCCGCCGTGCTGCGGCGGACGCTGTCCGGTCCGGCCATGCGCGCCGTGGGGTTCGGCCTCCCGCACCGGGTGCCCCGGGGCTTCGTCCGGACGTGGTCCGGGCACTGGGCCGACGCCCACCGCCGGCGGGCCCTCCAGGAGCTCGCCGCCCGCGTCCCCGGCGAGTACCTCCACGTCGACCCCGTCGACCTGTGCGCGATCCGGGTGCCCGTGCTGGCCCTGTGGGGCACGCGCGACCGCCTCACGCTCATCAGCAGCCGCGAGCGGTTCGAGGCCGACTGCGAGGACCTCGAGTTCGTCGCCCTGCCCGGCGTCGGGCACCTCCCGCAGGTCGAGGTGCCGGGGCGCACCACCAAGCACCTGCTCGCCTTCGCCGACCGGGTCGCCGGCGAGGCGCCGGTCCACGCGGCCGCCTGAGCGCCGGGCGCCTCAGCGGACCCGGAAGGTGCCGGCCACCCAGTGGTGGTCCGAGGTGGGCAGCACGGTGGTGCGCAGCGACGTCGCGCTCGAGGTCGGCGCCGGTGACGCGAAGACGTGGTCGACCGCCGCCCCGCCGTCGGTGGTGGGCTGGGGTGCCGTGCGGCCGCCGGGGTCGGCGGGGCGCAGGGCGGCGTACCAGCCGTCGAGCTCGGGGTCGGACGGCACCAGGTTCAGGTCGCCGGCGACGAGCCGCAGCCCTTCGGGGCCCGCCGACGTGACGAAGGCCAGCGCCTCGGCCGCCTGGCGCCGCGTCGTGTCCACGTCGGTCGGCAGCGGGTTGACGAGGTGGGTGGTGCAGGCCACCAGCGCCCGGCCGCCGACCACCGCCTCGGCGCACACGGCGTTGCGGACCTCGTCGAAGTCGCGGGCGGGGTCGAGGCGCTGGGCCTCGAAGTCGACCGACGTCGACGAGCGCACGGTGCCGCGAACGGCCAGCGCGTTGCCGTACTGCGCGCAACCGGGCCGACCGAACGCCTCGATCGACGGCGCCCACACCATCGAGTAGCCGAGGGGCGCCAGCTCGGCGGCGAGCAGCTCGAGCTGCCCGGGTGCGCCGGGGTCGCCGCTCGCGCACACCTCCACGACGCCGATCGCCGCTGGTCGGGGCCAGGCGGCGGCGACGATCGGGACGACCGCCTGCGCCGGCGCGAGGTCGCCGGCGTGGAGCTGCCAGCCGGCGAGGTTCGTCGTGGCTGCCACGATCGGCGCGGTGCCGGTGCTGCGGGCGTAGCGCTCCTCGCTCGCGACGAGCGTGGCGTCGAGGGCGGCCTGCCCGGCGCGGGCCAGGTGCGGGCCCCAGCCCGCCTGCTCCGCCGGCTTCGCCGGACGGCCCAGCAGCGAGCGGTAGCGCCCGTCGACCTGCCGGCGCAGGCCCTCGGGCGAGGAGAGCAGGGCGCCGGCGACCGCCACCGGGTCGGCGCCGGCCTCGAGCTCGCCCACCCAGTGGGCGCGGCCGCCCGCGTCGGCGTTGCGGCCGAGCGCCGTGCGGTAGAGGAGTTCGACGAGGGCGCCGGGGTCGAGCGCCCGGTGCCGGTACCGGTGCTCGGGGCTGGCGAGCACGTGGGCCTCGACCTCGCGGGGCTCGCCGCCACGGGTGATGAGCGCCGACCAGTGGGCGAGGGCGGGGGCGTCCGGCTCCCGGAGCAGGTGCGTCCGGTAGAGCCGCGCCACCTGCTGCTCCGCCCACGCCGGCGACCCGGCGAGCGCCCCGGTGAGCGCGGGCCAGCGGTCGCGCTCGACCTCGGGCACCCAGCGCTCCACCTCGCCGGCGCTGGCCGGCCGGCCCACGAGCAGCCGGTGCACGGCGTCGACGTAGGCGACGACGTCCTCGGTGGCCGCTCCGGCCGGCGCCGGAGGCACGACCGCCGTCCCCAGCACGACCACGACGACCGCCGCACCGATCCGCCAGGCCCACCCCTCGCCGCGCACGGGGCGAGCCTGCCAGACCCGCCTGGCTCCGTGCCGGGTCGGTCTGCTCCACTGGGAACGCCCGTTGCCACGCCACCGAAGAGGATCGATGACCGTCACCGACGCCGACACCGGCACCCTGACCGCCGACGAGGCCGCCGCCTTCCGCCAGCGCTGCATCGACTTCCTCGAGGTGCACGCCACCGGCATCCAGCTCCACGGCGACCCCGACCCGCGGGCGGAGAAGCGGCTGCGGGCCGCCCAGGCGTTCCAGCAGGCGCTGGCCGACGCCGGCCTGGCGGGGCTGACGTACCCGCGCGAGTACGGCGGGGCCGGGCTCACCAAGGCCCACGAGCGCATCTGGCGCGAGTGCTACGCCCAGTACCCGTTCATGACGTCGGAGCTGACCATCAGCCACGGCATGTGCCTGCCGATGCTGGCCGAGTACGGCACCGAGGAGCAGAAGCGGCGCTACCTCGCCGACAACATCGCCGCCCGCACGGTGTGGTGCCAGATGTTCTCCGAGCCCGGCGCCGGCTCCGACGTCGCCAGCCTGCAGTCGCGGGCCGTGCGCGACGGGGACGAGTGGGTGCTCAACGGCCAGAAGGTGTGGACCACGCTCGCCCACCTCTGCGACTTCGGCATCGTCATCGCCCGCACTGATCCCGAGCAGCCCAAGCACGCCGGCATCTCGATGTTCATCGTCGACATGCGCGACCCGGGCGTCGAGATCCGCCCGATCCACCAGATCGACGGGGGCCTGCACTTCAACGAGATCTTCTTCAGCGACGTGCGGATCCCCGCCGACCACATGATCGGCGGCCTCAACGAGGGCTGGAAGCTGGCGACCGCGATGCTCATGTACGAGCGGGTGGCCATCGGCGGGGGCGGCACCGACGGCGTCACCCACGCCAACGCCGATGCCCTGATCGAGGAGGCCCGGCGCCGTGGGCTGCTCGACGACCAGGTGCTGCGCGACGACCTGATGCGGCTCTACGTGCAGGAGTCGGTGAAGTCGATGAACAGCCTGCGCACCCGGGCCGAGCTCAAGGCGGGCAAGACCCCCGGCCCGGCCGGCTCGCTCGGCAAGCTCCAGGGCACCCTCGTCAGCTACCTGGTGCGCGACCTGTCGATGCGCGTCGTCGGCGCCTCGGGCATCGCCTGGGACGACCCCAGCGGGCACAGGTGGGCGACCCAGTCGATCCGCGTGATGGGCAGCGGCATCGCCGGCGGCACCAACGAGATCCAGAAGAACATCATCGGCGACCGCGTCCTCGGCCTGCCCCGCGACCTCAGCGTCGACAAGGACGTGCCCTTCAAGGACCTGAAGGTCGGCACGCAGCGCTAGTTGTGACGACCGGGGACGTTGTCCCTGGAGCGATGGGGTGGGGTGATCCACCGATGAGTTGAGCCCTCCGAGAGAGGCTGTGGGTCTTCCACAACTCACATCTCAAACGGAGGGCTCGTGACTCACGC
>JBKHXT010000203.1:0-14640 GCA_046565885.1 Acidimicrobiia bacterium | reverse complement strand
GGCCGGACCCCGGAGGCGGTGGCCGCCGCCCTCGGCGCCGTCGACGTGCGCCGCCTCGCCCGCTGACCCTCACACCAGGTCGCGCGGGATCGACCGGTTCCAGTCCAGCGAGAACACCCGCGGCTCGCCGTGGGGTCCGTGCAGCTCGTAGGCGTCGACCTGGGCGCTGACCTCGAACGTGGTCGCCGTGCAGGTCAGCACCGTGCGGGTCAGCACGGAGACGCCCCACTCCCCCCGCTCGAGCCGGCGCTCGGTGCGGGTCTCGCCGCGGGCTGACGTGACGTCGTTGCCCCGCACGGAGAACCACTCGTTGGAGGACGTGCGCACGACGGTGCCGACGTCGTCGATGCGGTAGGCGCCCCGGTCGTCCACGATCTCGAGCGTCGACGTGCCGGTGACCAGGTCGCGCGTGGTGCGCCAGTGGTGCTCGCCGGCCCGCAGCTGGGTCGTGGCCAGCTCGGGGGCGGCCTCGGGCGGGCCGAAGGGCCGCAGGCGCGCGTCCTCGGGGCGCGGCTCGCGCACCGGGAGCTCGAGCCGGCAGCCGCCGGTGCGCAGCGTCAGGGTCGCCGGCTCGGGGGCCGGCCACACCAGCGGCCAGTACGACGTCGACACCGAGATGCGGAGGCGGTGGCCGGCGGGGAACGACTGGGCGATGCCGTTCAGCGGCACCCGGACCTCGTAGCGGCGACCGGGTTCGAGCGGCTCGGGGTGCTCGTCGCTGTCCCGGTGGGTGAGGTTGAGCAGGCCGTACGTGACCCGGGTGGCCTCCCCGTCGGGGGCGACGTCGGAGAGCCGCACCGCCACCATCGCCACCGGGCGGTCGCTCTCCACGTCGAGCGTCACCGCCGGCAGGCCGAAGATCTCGAGGTCGTCCTCGAGCGGCTCGCTCTGGAAGACGAGCGCACCGCCGTCCTCCTCGCGCTGGTCCGACGGCAGGTCGGGCGTCGCCGCGTAGGACGCCCACTTGCCGGCGAACATGCCGACGCTCAGCGGCGACCGCACGGACAGCGCCCGGTCCGGGTGGGCCGGTCCGTCGTCGGGGGCGCTCCCCTCGGCGACGAGCCCGCCCTCGACCAGCTGCCAGCGACGGGTCTCGATGCCCGGCGACGGCCAGCTCGGCTCGGCGATCCACCGGCCCGGCCGCTCGGCCTGGGCCGGATCCGGCGGCGTGCTGTCCTGCATCCACGCCCGCACCATCGGCTCGTCCATCAGGCCGGTGTCGATGCCCTTGAGCCAGTGGTCCCACCAGCGCACCAGCTCCTGCAGGAAGCCGATGGCCGGGCCGGGCACGCCCAGGTGCGGGTACTTGTGGCCCCACGGGCCGATCAGCGCCTTGCGCGGCACCTCCAGGCGCTCCATCAGGCGGAAGATGGCGTTGGTGTAGCCGTCGGCCCAGCCACCGACGGCCAGCACCGGGCAGTCGACGGCCGAGTAGTCCTCGCTCACCGACGCCGGCTTCCAGTAGCCGTCGCGCCGCTGGTGGCGCAGCCACGTGTCGATCCACACGCCGCTGCCCTCGAGCCGCTCGAACCACAGGTCACGCCAGCGGTCGCCGACGACCTCGGGGTCTGGCGGGAGGCTGTTGAAGGCGAGCATCACCGTGGCCTCGGACAGGTTGTCGGCCAGGAGGCACCCGCCCATGTAGTGCATGTTGTCGTGGTACAGGTCCTCGGTGGCCGAGGCGCTCATGATCGCCTTGAGCGCCGGCGGGCGGTGGGCCGCCACCTGGAGGGCGTTGAACCCGCCCCACGAGATGCCCATCATCCCGACGTTGCCGTCGCACCACGGCTGCTCGGCCAGCCAGCCGATGACGTCGACGGCGTCGCTGTGCTCGACCGGCCGGTACTCGTCCACGAGCACGCCGTCGGAGTCGCCGCTGCCGCGCAGGTCGACGCGCACGCACGCGTACCCGTGGCCGGCGAGGTACGGGTGGTTCCGCTCGTCGCGGGCCCGGGTGAGGTCGCGCTTGCGGTACGGGAGGTACTCGAGCACGGCGGGCACCGGGCGCTGCTCGGCGTCGACGGGCAGCCAGATGCGGGCGGCGAGCCGGGCGCCGTCCCGGGCCGGGATGAACACGTTCTCGATGGTGCGGACCTGGTGGGGCAGGTCGGTGACGGTGCGCACGGCAGCTCCTCAGGCGACGTCGCGGTCGAGCTCGAAGCGCAGCGAGGACAGGATCTCCTGGCGCCGCCGCTCCAGGTCCTCCCGGCTGTCGGCGCCGACGTAGACGTCGCCGAGCCCGTAGTTGTAGGTGTCCTGGTGGGCCAGGTCGGCGAGGCGGTCGCCCGGCTCGACGTCGATCTGGAACACGGTCTCGGGGAACCGGCGCTGCAGCTCGGCCAGCTCGTCCTCGGAGGGAACGCGGGTGACCACGCCGTCCTCCCGCTCGAGGATGATGCACTTGGCGGCGACGGCGTACGTGCCGGCGCCGTCGGGCAGCGACGGCTCGGCGCCGAGGGCGACGTCCACCGCGATCTGGTGGTTCGACACCCGGTCGACCTTGGCGAACAGGTCGCTGTGCGACTGCGAGATGCGGGTGTTGACCTCGATGATCTTCAGCGAGTCGGTGGGCTCGTCCCAGAGGAACTCGACGTTGAAGCAGCCGTCGTCGAAGCCGACGTGGCGCAGGAACCGCTCGGACACGTCGGCCATCTGGTCCTGCACGCGCTCGGGGATCCGGCTGGCCGGGTAGTCGAGGGCGACGATGCTCTCGCCCCGCTCGTCGAGGTGCATGTCGAAGACGCCGTGGACCGAGAAGCGGCCCCTCGCCACGCTGCCCTCCGGCGCGGTCTGGCGGCCGGTGATGATGCCCTCGGCGAGGCAGTCGGTGCCGGCGACGTCGGCCACCTCCGGCGGCAGGTCGAGCATGGCGAGCACCTCGTCGAACGCGTCGCCCACCTCGTGCACGCCCTCGCGCAGCGCGGCGACGGCCCGGGCGAGGTCGTCCTCGTCGTCGATGCGGAACCCGAGCTGGGAGGAGAACGACTTGATCGGCTTCACCCAGAACGGGAACGGCAGGCCGATCTGCTCGAGCACGTCGTCGGCGAAGGGATCGAAGGCGGCGAAGTCGGGGACGTGGTCGGGCACCGACGCTCGCTGCTCGAGCCGGCTCCAGTACTTGTGCTCGCACGTGACGACGCTGCGCAGCGACGGCGCCGGGATGCCGTGCTCGGCGGCGAGGATCGGGGCCAGCACGCTCGTGGGGAAGTCCCAGTGGGCGACCACCGCGTCGACCGATCCGTCGAAGGCGTCGAGCTCGCGCCGGCCCTGCTCGAGCAGGTCGGCGAAGCGCAGCTCGTCGGCGGCGACGAGGCGGTCGTAGCCGATGAGATCGTGGAACTCGCACCAGTCGGCGTACTGGAGCGTCTCCAGCTCCTTGCGCTGGAGGTCGGTGAGCCCGAGGACGAAGACGTTCTTGGCCATGCACGGGCGGTTACCCCGATCGGCGCCGACCTACCCCCGACGGCCCTACCCTCGGGCCGTGACCGACGGCGGCGAACGGGTCCGGCTGAGCAAGCCCGACAAGGTGCTCATCCCGGCGAGCGACGGGCACGACGCCGTCACCAAGGCCGACCTGTGGGACTACGCCGGGCGCATCGCCGACCGGATGATCCCCCTCATCGCCGACCGGCCCGCCGTCCTGCAGCGGTTCCCCGACGGCGTCGAGGGCGAGGGCTGGTACCAGAAGCACGTCCCCAAGCACTTCCCCGACTGGATCCCCACCGTCGAGCTGCCCAAGCGCGGCGGCACCGTCCGCCACGTCGTCATCGACTCCGCCGACGCCCTGCGCTACGTCGTGAACCAGGGGACGATCACGGTGCACGTGCTGGGGGGCACCGTGGCCGCCCCGGACGTGCCGGCCGAGCTCATCATCGACCTCGACCCGTCCGTCGAGGATCCGATGCAGGTCGTGTCGGCCACCCGGGCGGTCCGCCAGCTGCTCGACGACCTCGACGTCACCGGCTTCGTGAAGACCAGCGGCTCGCGCGGCATCCACGTCCACGTGCCCCTGGCGGGCGACGCCCGCTTCCCCGCCGTCGCCGCGCTGTCGCACGCCATGGCGTCGACGCTGGCCGAGCGCCACCCCGACGAGCTCACGGTCGAGTTCTCCAAGGAGGACCGCGGCGACCGCCTCTTCGTCGACGTCCTGCGCAACGCCCCGGCCCAGCACGCCGTGGCGCCGTACACGCTGCGCCCGAAGCCGGGCGCGCCGGTTGCGGTGCCGCTGCGCTGGGACGAGGTCGATGCGTCGTGGCACCCGCGGTCGACGCCGCTTGCGTCGCTGTGGCGCCGCCTCGGCGCCCTGTCGTCCGACCCGTGGGAGGGCTACGACGACGCCCGGGTGGAGGCGTCCGTCATCGCCGCCCGCCTCGACCGCCTGCGTAGGCGGTGACGATCGGGGCGAGCTGGGTGGGGGTGGCGCCGTGGAGGATGACCCGGTCGCAGCCGAGCGCGAGCTGGCCGCGGATGGCCTCGACGCACTGGTCCGGCGAGCCGGTGGCGCTCGGCGCCAGCCACTCGTCGGGCAGGAGGGTGGCGATGTGCTCGAGCTGCTCGGTGGTGGCGACGCCGTCGATTGGGCCGCCGATGCCCTGCACCACCGGGTCGGCCCGGAACCGCTCGAGCACGGCGCGGTCCCAGCCGTTGGTGCGGACGAGGAGATCGCCGTAGCCCTGCAGGTACGTCGCCAGCCGGCCCACCGACTTCTTCAGGCGCAGGGGCTCGTCCAGGTGGTCGCCGATGGTGGCGAAGCACGACCACACGACGACGTCGTCGGGGTCGCGCCCGGCCTCCTCGGCGGCCTGCTTGACCGTGCGCACGGCGCGCTCGGTGGTCTCGTCGGTGATGTAGGTGTGCAGCACGACCTCGTCGAAGCAGCGGCCGCCGAGCTTCAACGACTCGGGCCCGAAGGCGACCAGGCCCATCGGCAGGTGCTCGTCGAGGGCGCGGTTGAGGTGCAGCACCGGCCACGAGCCGGCGGGACCGTCGTGGCCGACGATCGCCTCGCCCCGGAACAGCCGGCGCATGATGCCGACGAAGTCCTCCATCTGCGCGGTGGTGATCCGGCCCATGCCGAACGCGTCCTGCATGGCGGGGATGCCCCGACCGATGCCGAGCACGAAGCGGCCGCCGGTGAGGCTCTGCATGGTGCGGGCGATGCCGGCCGTGACCATCGGGTGGCGGGTGTTGTGGTTCGTGGTGGCCGTCTGGATGGCGATGCGCTCGGTGACCGCCCCGGCCGCCCCGCACAACGTGGCCGCCTCCTTCAGGTCGTAGCGCTCGGAGATGAAGGCCGTGCCGAGGCCCATCGCCTCGGCGTCGCGCACCTCCTCGATCAGGTCGCGCGACGAGGCGGGTTGGCCGGCGAGGGCGTAGAAGCCCAGCTCCTGCAGCGGCTGCATCGCGCCACCGTAGATTCCGACCGGTGAAGGACGAGCGGAGCGACGTGGTGCGCCGGCGGCTGCACCAGCTGCGCGCCCGCTCGGAGGACGCCGCCGAGGCGCCCCGGGCCACCTTGCGCTTCGGGATCTACGCCCTCGTCGGGATCCTGGTGGGAGCGACGGTGGCGGCGCTGCAGTGGCTGGCCATCGACGTCGTCCTCGACGCCCTGCTCGACGCGCCGCTGTGGGCGCAGGCCATCGCGCCCGGCATCGGGCTGGCCATCACGTACCTCGTGCTCCAGGGCCGCACGAACCCGGCCACGTCGGACGACTACGTCCGGGCGTACCACTCCGGCGCCGACCTGACGACCCGCGAGCTGGTCCCCAAGCTGATCGGCGCCGTGGCGACGCTCGGCGGTGGTGCGGCGATGGGCGCCGAGGGCCCGTCGGTCTACGCCGGCGCCAGCATCGGCCAGCGCCTGGGCCGGAGGCTGCGGGGCGTGCTCGGGCCTCGAGGCCACCGCAGCCTCACCGCCGCCGGGGCCGCCGCCGGCGTCGCCGCCATCTTCCAGGCGCCCGCCACCGGCGTGCTGTTCGCGCTCGAGACGCCGTTCCAGCGCGACGTGGCCCGTCGGGCGCTCATCCCCGCCCTCATCGCCGCCGCCGCCTCCTACCTGACCTTCGTGTCGATCTGGGGCGTGCACTCGTACCTGCCCGTGCCCCGGGGCGAGGTCCGCCTGCGCGACGAGGTGTTCGGCGCCGTGCTCCTCGGCCTGTGCGCCGGCATCGCCGCCCGGGGCCTCGCCCGCGTCTGGAGCGAGGCCAAGGACCTGCAGCGCCTCCCCGCCCCGACCCGGCTGATCGGGGCGGCCGTCGTCAGCGGCCTCGCCTTCGTCGCCGCCCGGGCCCTCACCGGCGAGAGCTTCACCCTCGGTCCGGGCATCGAGCGCATCACCCAGATCGCCGTCGACCCCGAGATCGGCCTGTGGGTCATCGCCGCCGCCTTCCTCCTGCGGGCGCTGGCCACGTCCGCCGCGCTCACCGCCGGCGGCGTCGGCGGCGTCTTCATCCCCCTGGTCGTGCAGGGCCTGCTCCTCGGGCGGCTCGTCGAGTCGCTGTTCACCGACGCCGCGCCCGGCCTGTACCCGGTCATCGGCCTGGCCGCCGTGCTCGGCGCCGGCTACCGCACGCCCCTGGCGGCCGTGATGTTCGTGGCCGAGACCACCGGGCAGGCCCAGTTCGTGATCCCCGCCCTCATCGCCACCGCGGTGTCGCAGGCGGTGATGGGTCAGCGCAGCGTCGCCGCCTACCAGGTCCACGAGCGCGAGGGGCTGCTCGAGCGCCGCATGCGCCGCCCGGTGCGCGACGTCCTGATCGACGTGCCGATCCTGCACCCCGACCAGCCGGTCACCGAGGTGATCGACACCTACGGCGACACGCCGCCGGCCCAGGCGCTGCCGGTCGCCGACGAGCGCTACCGCGGCCTGCTCCTGCTGCGGGACCTGGCCATGGCGCTGTTCGAGCACGGCCCCGACGCGACGGTGGGCGACGCCATGCACGACCTGCCGGCCGTCCGCGTCGACGCCCCGGCGGTGGAGGCCGCCCGGCTGATGGGCGAGGTCGACAGCGCCGTCATCGCCGTGGTCGACGCCGACCAGCGCGCCCTCGGCGTCGTGACCGCCCTGACCATGACCGGCGCCCTCGACTACGACCCCGACGACTGAGGTTCCGGCATAGGGTCGGCCAGATGAAGCTCGGACTCGCACTCGGCTACTGGGGTCGCGGCCCCGACCCCGACGCCCTCGACAAGATCCTGCAGGCCGAGGCCATGGGCTTCGACTCGATGTGGACGGCGGAGGCGTGGGGATCCGACGCGCTCACGCCGCTGGCCTGGTACGGCTCGCGCACGAAGACGATGAAGCTCGGCCAGAGCATCACCCAGATCAGCGCCCGCACCCCGGCCGCCACGGCGATGGCGATGCAGACGCTGCAGCACCTGTCCGACGGCCGGGTGATCTGCGGCATCGGCGTGTCCGGCCCGCAGGTGGTCGAGGGCTGGTACGGCCAGCCCTTCGCCAAGCCGCTGGCCCGCACGCGCGAGTACGTGTCGATCATGAAGCAGGTGTGGGAGCGCGGCGAGCCGGTCACGAGCGACGGCCCGCACCACCCGCTGCCCTACCCCGCCGACGCCCCCGGCGCCGTGGGCAAGGGCAAGCCGCTGCGCTCGATCACCCACCCCCACCCGACGCCGATCCCGCTCTACCTGGCCGCCGAGGGCCCCAAGAACCTGGCACTGGCCGGCGAGGTGGCCGACGGCTGGCTGCCGCTGTGGATGAGCCCCGACGAGTCCGACTGGTACCGCAAGCAGATCCAGGTCGGCATGGACAAGGTGCCGGGCAAGTCCTTCGACGACTTCGGCGTCGCCGCCATCGTGCCCACCCTCGTGCTCGACGACCTCGACACCGCCATCGACCTGCTGCGCCCGCAGCTCGCCCTCTACATCGGCGGCATGGGCGCCAAGGACGAGAACTACCACTACGAGGTCTTCGCCCGGATGAGCGGCGGCCGCTACGAGGGCGACTGCCAGCGCATCCAGGACCTGTACCTGTCCGGGCACAAGCAGGAGGCGATCGCCGCCGTGCCCGCCGAGATGGTCGACGACATCTGCCTGGCCGGCTCCGCCGACCGGGTTCGGGACCGGGCCCAGCGCTGGGAGGAGTCGATCGTCGACACGCTCCTCATCGGCGGCCCGTGGGAGGCGGTGCAGGCCGCCGGCGCCGCCCTGCTCCCCTGAGACGGAACTGGCAGCAGCTCCGTACCGGCTGACGTCTGGTACGGAGCCGCTGCCAGTTTTCCGGAGAGGGGGGGTCAGCCGTGCTGGCGCTGGCGGCGCTTGGCGCCGCGGATGATCGCCCGCTGCACCAGGCCGGCGGGCAGGCGGGAGACGAGGTCGAGGACCTTGGCGTCGGGTCCGATGAGGGCCCGGCGCTTGTCCTGCTCGACGGCGGCGATGATCTGCGCCGCCGCCTTCTCCGGTGTCGTGACGAACAGCTTCTCGAACTCGCGCCGGGCCTCCTCAGGATCGTCGGTGAGGCTGGTGACGCTCTCGTCCATGCGGGCGTTCTTGGCGATGTTGGTCTTGATGCCGCCCGGGTGGACCGTGGTGGCGCTCACGCCGCACGGGTCGATCTCGAGCTCCATGCGCAGGGCGTCGGTGAAGCCGCGCACGGCGAACTTGGCCGCGTTGTAGGCCGACTGCGACGGGATGCCGAGCAGGCCGAACACGCTGGAGATGTTGACGACGTGGCCCTCGCCGGACGCCTTCAGGTGGGGCAGGAACGCCTTGGTGCCGTGGACGACGCCCCAGAAGTTGATGCCCATCAGCCACTCGAGGTCCTCGTAGCGCATGCCGTCGACGGTGGCGCCCAGGGCGACGCCGGCGTTGTTGAAGATCAGGTTGACCTTCCCGTGGTCGGCCACGACCTGGTCGGCCCAGGCGTGCACGGCCTCCCGATCGGCGACGTCGACCACGGCGGACGTGACCTTGACGCCGAACCCCTCGGCCTTCGCCTGGGTCTCGGCGAGGCCGATCTCGTCGACGTCGCTCAGCGCCAGGTGGGCGCCCTTGCGCGCGAGCTCGACGGCGAGGGCGCGGCCGATGCCCGACCCCGCCCCGGTGATGGCGGCCACGCGGCCACGCAGGTCCTGCATCGGTGTCGCTCCTTCAGGCGGCCCGCGTGGCGAGCTTGTCGTTGAGGGTGCCGGCGTCGCCGAACAGCTCGGCCCGCCAGCGGGCGACGAGCTCGTCGGTGTCCCGATCGTCGGGGTGGAAGTCGGGCCGGTCGTAGTCCTTGAGGGTGCGCCACGTCTCCCTGGTGAGCAGCGACGACGAGCGCAGCTTGCGCCAGCTCCGCCACAGCCGCACCGGGTGGCGGCGGGCATCGCGGTCCATGGCCACCGAGACCACGACCGTGAGGGCCAGTCCGAGGACGAAGGTCCAGCGGATGAGCTTCATCGTCCAGACGCGCATGCGGTGCGTGCCGCCGACCGCCTTGTAGACGTCGAAGGCGACGGCCTTGTGCTCGGACTCCTCGAGCGCGTGCCAGAGGAACAGGCCCTTGACCGTCTCGTCGCCGATCATGTCGCGGGTGCGCTGGTCGCCGAGGATGCTCTCGGCGAGGGTGGCGGTGAAGTGCTCGAGGGCGGCGGTGGCAGCCAGGTTCGACGTGGGCGGCGCGATGCGCTCGCGCAGGGCGAGGCCCTTCTTCGTGAAGCGCTCGATCCGCTTGGTCGGGTAGCCGAGCTCGGCGAGGCGGGTGTTGAAGTCGCGGTGCTCGCGCCCGTGCACCGCCTCCTGGCCGATGAAGCCGCTGACCTGGCGCTTCAGGTCCGGGTCGGTGATCCGGTCGCGGTAGTGCCGCACCGAGCGGACGAAGAAGTCCTCGCCGTCGGGGAACACCGCCGACAGCGAGGCGATGAGGTGGCTGCCGATGATGTCGCCGTCCTCGGCGAAGTGCTTGGGCAGGTCGCGCAGGGCCTCCTCGAAGGAGATGCGCCGGGTGGGCACCTCCCGCGTCGGGTTCGAGGTCTGCGGGCCTGTCTGGGTCTGGGCCTGGGTCTGGGTCTGGGTCATGTCCGGTCTCCCTGGGGGACGAGGAGGTAGTGCTCGAGGACGGCGATGATCACGGCGCTCAACCGCTCGTCGCTGCTGACGAACCCGTCGAGCAGCCGGCGGCGGTTGAGGCCGTCGAGGAGGAGGTCGATGAGCTCGACGGCGGCTTCGGCGTCGACGTCGGCCCGCACCACGCCGGCGCCGACGGTGGCCTCGACGAGGGGGACGAAGGCGTCGACGATGCGCCGGTTGATCCGGCGCTGGGCGGCGAGGGACTCCTCGGTGCCCGACCCGGTGCGGAAGGCGGCGAGCACCTGGAGGTCGTGGACCTGCACGAGCTGGCGGACCAGCTCGCGCGCCACCGCCTCGAGCGGCGTGCCGAGGGACAGCTCGGCGTCGACGATGGTGGTCAGCTCGGAGCTCTTGTGCTCGACGACGGCGGCGAGCAGCGCCTCCTTCGAGCCGAAGTGGCCGTAGAACATCCCGGCCGACACACCGGCCTCGGCCACGATCGCCCGGGTGGTGAGCCCCTCGACGCCGTCGCGCTCGGCGACGGCGATGGTGGCGTCGATCAGCCGCTGGCGGGCGGCCGCTCGCTGCTCGTCGCTGATCTTGGGCATCGGTGCTCCCGGCGGGGGCGCTCGTCGAAACCGAGCGCTCGTTCTCTTTTCCCACCGTTCGCCGCCCGGATGCGATCTTCCTGCCGGTGTGGCACATCGCACATCGACGCCGTAGCCTGACCGCCGGGCATCCCGTGGGCGGAGATGACCATCGAGGAGTCCTCCGTGCCCACGCCAGACCATCGCACCAGCCCGTTCTCCGAGCCCGGCGACCTGTTCGCCTCGGCGGCGTTCATGGCCTTCGGCGCCTGCCGGGGCGCCGACCCCGACCTGTTCTTCCCCGACCGCGGCGAGTCGCTCGAGCCGGCCAAGGCCGTGTGCGCCGAATGCGTCGTGCGCGACGAGTGCCTCGAGTTCGCGCTCGCCGCCGGCGAGCGCTTCGGCGTCTGGGGCGGCACGTCGGAGCGGGAGCGCCGCCGCATCCGCCGCCAGCGCCGCATCGCGGCGGCCTGACGGGTCGGGTCAGAGCCACTTCCCGGGGTTGAGGATGCCCTGGGGGTCGAGGGCCGCCTTCACCCGACGGCTGAGGTCGAGCACCTCGGGGCCGAGCTGGGTGGCCAGGTGGCGGGCCTTCAGCGTGCCGACGCCGTGCTCGCCCGTGATGGTGCCGCCGAGGGCGAGGGCGGCGTCCATCACGGCGCCGAAGGCGACGTCGGCCCGGGCGGCGGCCTCGGCGTCGTGGGGATCGAAGGTGACCAGCGGGTGGAAGTTGCCGTCGCCGGCGTGGCCGATGACGGGGATGGCGGTGTCGTGGCGCTCGGCCACGTCGGCCACGGCGGCGAGCAGGTCGGGGATGCGCGGGATGGGCACGCCGACGTCCTCGATCAGCACGCTGCCCAGCCGCTCGACGCACGGGATCGCCATGCGCCGGGCCGCCATGAGCATCTCGCCCTCGTCCGGGTCGTCGGTCACGGCGACGTAGGTGGCGCCGGCGGCCTCGGCCAGCTCGGCGACCCGGTGCGCCGTGCCGTCGGCGGCGTCGGACTGGCCGAGCAGCAGGGCGCCCACCGTCGGGTCGAGGCCCATGGGCTTGGCGGCCTCCACGGCGGCGACGGCGGCCCGGTCCATCAGCTCGAGGGCCGAGGGCCGCAGCGAGCCCATCACCGCGGTGACGGCACGCCCGGCGTCCACGGGGTCGGCGAAGGTGGCGACGACGGTGGACGGGGGCGGGGGCGCGGGCCGCAGGCGCAGCGTCGCCTCGGTGATGACGCCGAGCGTGCCCTCGGACCCGACGAACAGCCGCTTCAGGTCGAGGCCGGCCACGTCCTTGATCGTTCGGCCGCCGAGGCGGACGACCGAGCCGTCGGCGAGCACGACCTCGAGCCCGAGGACGTAGTCGGTGGTGACGCCGTACGTCACGCAGCACAGGCCGCCGGCGTTGGTGGCCAGGTTCCCGCCGATGGAGCAGATCTCGTACGACGACGGGTCGGGCGGGTACCAGAGGCCGGCGGCGCGCGCCGCCTCCTTCACCTCGACGTTCAGCGCCCCGGGCTGGACGACGGCGAGCATGGCGGCGGGGTCGACGTCGATGCGGCGCATCCGCTCGGTCGACAGGGTGATGCACCCGTCGAGCGCGGCGGACCCGCCGGACAGCCCCGTCCCGGCCCCTCGGGTGACGACCCCCACGCCGAGCCGGGTGGCCACCCGCAGCGTGGTCGCCACCTCCCCGGTCGACGACGCCCGCACGAGCGCGGCCGGCACGCCCGGCTGCACGGTCATCGCCCGGTCGTGGCGGTAGGCGTCGACGACGTCGGGGTCGACGACGACGGCGTCGCCGGGGAGCTCGGCCCGCAGCGCGTCGGCGATGACGTGGGGCTCGACCATCGCCACCGAGTCTGCCGCTCCGGCCCGCGGTCGCGGACATCCCTAGATTCGCTGCCATGGCCGACACCTTCACGCCCAACGCCGACCAGCTCGTCTCCGACAACGCCGACTACGCCGAGCAGTTCTCGGACCAGGACCTGCCGGCCGCCCCCGGCCGCAACCTCGCCGTCGTCGCCTGCATGGACGCCCGCCTCGACGTCAGCCGGGTGCTCGGCCTGCGCAACGGCGACGCCCACGTGATCCGCAACGCCGGCGGGGTGGTCACGGACGACGTCATCCGCTCACTCACGCTGTCGCAGCGGGCGCTCGGCACCCGCGAGATCGTGCTCGTCCACCACACCCGCTGCGGGCTGCAGGGCGTCGACGAGGAGGGCTTCCGCCGCGAGCTGGCCGACGAGGTCGGCATCACGCCGTCGTGGTCGCTCGAGGGGTTCGACGACGTCGAGGAGGACGTGCGCCAGTCCATGCACCGGCTCCGCATGTCGCCGTTCCTGCCGCACAAGGACCACATCCGGGGCTTCGTGTACGAGGTCGAGACCGGCCGGGTCCGCGAGGTCCTCGACCACGGAGGACGCTGATGGCCGAGGTCACCGAGACGCACCTGCCGGGCGTCGGCGTCCGCTACGAGTTCACGACGGCCGACGGCACCCGCCTCGGCGTCATCCACCACCACGGCGGGCGGCGCGAGATCGTGGTCTACGACCACGACGACCCCGACCGCGCCGGCAACCTGGTGACGCTGACGCCCGAGGACAGCCGGACGATGAGCGACCTGCTCGGCGCCACCCAGGTCACCGAGGTGGTCCAGGCGGTGCAGCAGCGCATCGAGGGCCTCACGCTCGAGTGGATCGAGATCCCGGAGCGGGCGTCCATGGTCGGGCGCACCATCGGCGACGGCGAGCTCCGGACCCGCACCGGCGCGTCCGTCGTGGCCGTGCTCCACGGCGAGGAGACCGTCCCCGCCCCCGGGCCCGACCACGTCTTCCGCGAGGGCGACGTGGTCGTCGCCGTCGGCACGGCCGAGGGCCTCGAGCTGCTGAGGCAGGCGCTCCGCTCGTGAGCCTCGTGCTGGCCGCCGCCGAGGGCGAGGCCGCCACCGCCTTCGTCGAGCTGGGCGCCGTGGTGCTCGTGCTGGCCGTGCTGGCGCGCCTCGCCGGGCGCTTCGGCATGCCGGCCATCCCGCTGTACCTGGTCGCCGGGCTCGTCATCGGCGACGGGGGCTTCGCGGCCGTCGACGTCAGCGTCGAGTTCATCGAGCTCGCCGGCCAGATCGGCGTGCTGCTGCTCCTGTTCACCCTGGGCCTCGAGTACACGGCCGACGAGCTGCGCGAGGGCCTGCGCACCGGCCGCTCGGCCGGCGTGGTGGACGCCGTGGCGAACTTCCTGCCCGGGTTCGGTGCCGGCCTCCTGCTCGGCTGGACCGTCACCGCCGCGCTGCTGCTGGGCGGCGTCACCTGGATCAGCTCGTCAGGCATCGTCGCCAAGGTCCTCACCGACCTGGGACGGCTCGGCAACCGCGAGACGCCGTCGGTCCTCAACGTGCTGGTGACCGAGGACCTGGCGATGGCGGTGTACCTGCCGATCGTCGCCGCCCTGGTCGCCGGCCGCAGCGCCCAGGACACCGCCGTGACGGTCGCCGTCGCGCTGGTGGCCGTGGCGGCGATCCTGGTGCTCGCGCTGCGGGGCGGCGATCGGCTGAGCGCCATGCTGGCGCCGGCCAGCAACGAGGCGCTGCTGCTCGCCGTGTTCGGGCTCACGCTGCTGGTCGGGGGCCTGGCCGAGGAGGTGCAGGTGTCGAGCGCCATCGGCGCGTTCCTGGTGGGCCTGGCGCTGTCGGGCGCCGCCCAGGAGCGCACCACCGACCTCGTCGAGCCGCTGCGCGACCTGTTCGCCGCCACGTTCTTCGTGTCGTTCGCCTTCCAGGTCGACCCGGGATCGCTCCTCGGCTCGCTCGGCATCGCCGTCGCCCTCGCCGTGGTCACGGCGGCGACGAAGCTGGTGTCGGGCTGGGTGGCGGCCGGCACCCTCGGCGTGGCCGAGCGGGGCCGCATCCGCGCCGGCGCCGCCCTCATCGCTCGGGGCGAGTTCTCGATCGTCATCGCGTCGCTGGGCACCGGCCTGGTCGACGGCGACGAGCTGGGGGCGGTCGCCGCCGGCTACGTGCTGGTCACGGCCGTCCTCGGCCCCGTGGCCGCCCGCTACG